>JAIPKB010000053.1 GCA_021733795.1 Akkermansiaceae bacterium
AAGGCGGCGCAGCGGAAGAAGTTTTCCGCAGATAGCGGAGCGTCGGCGGCTTCGTCGGAGAACAACATGGCGCCGAATTCACCGAGCTTGATGACCACGTAGCGCGGGCCCTTTTTCAGCAGGCGCTGGCCGGCCACGATCAGGCTGCTGGTGGCTACAAACTCGCGTGCCTCGCTCTCGTTGATGACCAGCAGGTCGATACGCTGGAGCACGTCGTGGAGCCGTTCGTTGGCGATGCTGATCCAGAGGTCCATGGTGTCGGCGACGACGAACGGTTTGGCGGCCGTGCATTGGTCGAGCATCTGCAACTGGTTGTCCGGCGACATGTTGGCGAGCACCACCACCGGGGAGGCGGCGATCATCGACGGCACCTTGACGACCCAGGTTTCGAGCACGTTGATATCGACCTGGCGGGTGGTGCGGTCGTTCATGTTTTCATGGTATTCGCCGGACCAGGAAAAGGAATCTCCGCTGGAGCGTTCGAGCCCGTCGAGGGTGATTCCGCGGCTTTCCAGCAGCTCAAGGTGTTGCTGCGGGAAATCCTTGCCGATGATGCCGACCAGGTGGACGGGACTGGTGAAATAGGAGGCGGCGATGGCGGCATAGGAGGCCGAGCCGCCGAGCAGGTTGGCGGCTTCCGCAGACGGGGTCTTGACGTGGTCGATGGCGACCGTGCCACCGATAATGATGGGGGATGCTTGCATGATGATGATGTGGACGGGGAGGAAAGCAGGATAGCGGATGAGATGCAAGCGGCGATAAGGAGAAGGGACCTTACTGTCCCTTTGCTTTCCTCTTCTTTCGCTTTCCCATGCGCGTGGGCGACAATAAGGTCGCCCCTCCCTATTTTGTGGGCGACAGTAAGGTCGCCCCTCCTTATTTGCGGGCGACAGTAAGGTCGCCCCTCCTTATTTGCGGGCGACAGTAAGGTCGCCACTCCTTATTTGTGGGCGACGGTAAGGTCGCCGCTGCTTATTGGCTTGCTTCCGATTGGTGATAGTGCACGGTGGTGGCGGCTTTTTCCAATAAAATGGGCGATTTTCTCAATCAGTCGGATGAAATTCTGAAACATGGGCAGATTCTGCCACATTGGCAGCAGGGGGAGGTGATGCAGTTTGTGACCTTCCGGCTGGGAGATGCAATGCCGGCGACCAAACTGCGGCAATGGAGAGAGGAACTTGCCGTCTGGAATGCCCATCATCCGCAGCCGTGGGCACCGGAGGATGAACAGGAATACCATCGGCGTTTCACTTGGAGACTCGAAGGCTGGCTGGACGATGGCACGGGTTCGTGCCTGTTGCGGGATCCCGGAAACCGCAGGATCGTCGAGGATGTGCTGATGCGTTTTCAGGGTGAGCGGGTGGAACATCACGCGTGGGTGATCATGCCCAACCATGTCCATCTCCTGTTCGCTCCCCTCATTCCCATTGAGACACTGCTCAAGGCTTGGAAGGGAACCTCGGCCCACCGGATTGGAAAGGGCAGCATCTGGCAACAAAACTACCGGGATACCCTGATCCGTGATGGCGGACACTTCGCCAACGCGGTGCGCTATATCCGGCGAAACCCTGCCAGGTTGCGCCCTGATACCTTCTCCCTGTGGCAGGGGCCGCGCGCCTTGGCGGTGTGATAAGGAGAAGGGACATTCTCGTCCCTTTGTGATAAGGAGAAGGGACCTTACTGTCCCTTTGTGATAAGGAGAAGGGACCTTACTGTCCCTTTGTGATAAGGAGAAGGGACCTTACTGTCCCTTTGTGATAAGGAGAAGGGACCTTACTGTCCCTTTTCTTTCTCGTCATTAGCTTTCCCATGCGCGTGGGCGACAGTAAGGTCGCCGCTCCTTATTTGCGGGCGACAGTAAGGTCGCCCCTCCTTATTTGCGGGCGACAGTAAGGTCGCCCCTCCTTATCGGATCTGGCCGTTGCCGCGGACGCGGTATTGGTAGGAGGTCAACTCGCGGAGGCCCATCGGGCCGCGGGCGTGGAGCTTGTCGGTGGAAATGCCGATCTCTGCCCCGAAGCCGAATTCCCCGCCGTCGGCGAAACGGGTGGAGACGTTGTGAAAGACACAGGCGGAATCCACCTCGCGCAGGAAGCGTTCGGCGGCGGCAACATCAGCGGTGACGATCGAATCGGTGTGATGGGAACCGTAACGGTTGATGTGGGCGATGGCGTCATCGATGCCATCGACGATTTTGATGGATAGAATCAGGTCGAGGTATTCGGTGGACCAATCGTCCTCGGTGGCGGGCACGATGTCGGCTAGCATGGTGCGGGTTTGCGCGCAGCCGCGGAGTTCGACGCCTTTGTCCCGCAGTGCGGCGGCCAGCGGGGGGAGGATGGTAGGGGCGGCCTGGCGATGGACCAGCAGGGTTTCCAGGGCGTTGCAGACTCCGGGTTTATGAGTCTTCGAGTTGACGGCGAGAGCGATGGCCATGGCCGGATCGGCGGCGGCATCGAGGTAGAGGTGGCAGATGCCGTCGTAGTGTTTGATGACGGGCATGCGGGCGAGCGAGACGACGGTTTCGATGAGTCCCTTGCCGCCGCGCGGAATGATGAGATCCAGCCAGCGGTCCATCCCGGCGAGAATGGCCACGCTTTCGCGATCGGTGGTGGGAATGAGTTGGATCGCGTGGTCCGGCAGGCCGGCTGCCGCACCGCCGGTTTGGAGGGCGGCGGCGATGGCGCGGTTGGAATGGATCGCCTCGCTGCCACCGCGGAGGATGGTGGCATTGCCGGTTTTGAAACACAGCACGGCGGCATCCGCAGTGACGTTGGGGCGGCTTTCGTAGATGATGGCGATGGTGCCGATGGGGACGCGGACCTGCTCGATGCGGATGCCGTTGGGACGTTCCCAGGCGTCCATCACCTGGCCCACCGGATCGGGCAGGGTGGCCACTTGGCCGATCCCGGCGGCGATGGCTTCGATCCGGGTTGGGTCGAGGCGCAGGCGGTCGAGCATGGCCGCGGAGAGCCCTTTTCCGGTGCCGTCGGTTAGATCGAGCGCGTTGGCTTCGAGAATGACGGGCGCGGCGGTGCGGACGGCGGCGGCCATGCTGCGGAGGATGGCGTCCTTTTGCGCGGTGCTGAGTTGGGCGAGCCGGTAGGCGGCGGCGCGGGCCCGGCGGCCCATGGTGTCGATGGATGTTGCAAGCGGGCTCATTTGAAAATGTGATGATGTGACGAAGTGGCGAGTAGCGGCCTCTTTGCTAACCGAGCGGCGGGAATCGGGTTGAAATCCCGCCACCGGTGATGATGGCGGCGAGGCGTTCCGGATGGCGGCCGTGGGCGATGTGGGTTTCAATGCCGGCGGCGACGGCGAATTTGATGGCGGCGAGCTTGGAGGCCATGCCGCCCATCGAGAACCGGCCCCGGTCGCCGCGGACATGGCCGAGGGCGGCATCGATATCGGCGACTTCAGGGATGAGGGTGTTGGTCGCCGGGTCGATCAGGCCATCGACACCGGAGAGCAGGATGACGCGGGAGGCGCCTGCGAGTTTGGCGACTTGGACGGAAAGCATGTCGTTGTCACCGAATTTGAGTTCCTCGACGGCGACCGAGTCGTTTTCGTTGATGATGGGCAGGATCCGGGGCTCGGCCAGCAGACGGCGGAAGGTATCCGAGACGTAGCGCGCGCGCTCCGGAGTGCCGAGGTCGGTGGCGGTGAGGAGTACCTGGGCGACGGTGATGTCGAAGTTGGCAAACAGGCTGCTGTAGGTTTGCATCAAGTTGGCTTGGCCCACGGCGGCGCAGGCCTGGCGGGTGGCGGTGTCCTGCGGGTAATCAGTGAGCCCGAAGGCGGCCAAGCCGGAGCCGACCGCGCCGGAGGAAACGAAGAGGCAACGATGGCCGGCATCGATCAGCCCGGCAATCCCGGTGACGAGATGGACCAGCGCGGCCCGATCAAGGGTGCCGTCGTTGTCCTTGGTCAGGACACCGGTGCCGGCTTTGAGGAGGGTGAGGGAAGGCATTTGCGAAAATAGAAAATCGGGGTGGCAGCGATGAAATGAGAACCGCCCACCAACCACGACCAGCGGCGGACCGAAGTCCGCCGCTGGCGGGTTGATTGAATGAACGCGGCTTGCTATTGGCCGGTGACGTGCAGGCGACCGAACAGTTTGCCGGCGGCGGCGGCGGCGGCCGGCACCGTCACCGTCACGGTTTCGAGGCCTGATGACGGGCTGGTGGGGGTGATCACGAACATGCCAGCGGTCGCGTTGGGAACGGGCGTGTCGGTCCAATTTTCCAAATCGGGGCTCGCTTGGAAAACCTGCACCGTGTCATGCCTAGACTCGGCGCGGCGCACGAAGCTGAACACCAGGTTGTCGCCGACATCCGCGCCCACGGTTGGCAGGATCGCGGGGGACGAAACTCCCGGATCGCCGTTGAGGACATATTCCACCAGGTTGCTGATGCCGTCGAGATCGGGGTCCGCTCCCTCAGTGCTGTCGGCCAGTCCGGAGAACCCGCCGATCCAGTCGGCGTAGCCGGGGATGACGGGCGTGCCGGGGGTGAAGGTCCAATGGGTGACATCATGGGCTTCGAACGCGCCACCGGTGCGGGCGGTGAAGCCGACATAGGCTTTGTTTTCGCCATCCAGCGCACCGATCGTGCCCAAATCCACGTCCAGGCTGTCCACGACCAGAATGCCGTTGATCGAGACATCGAGGGCGCCCGGGGTGTAGCTTGCATGGACTTGGAACGGATTGCCGGTGCGCGCCAAATCCGAAAGATCCGCGCCCTGGTCCGTGGTGAACAGGGTCAGGCCGGCCACGGCGGCGAGGTTCACCGCGGCGAGGGTGGTGGACCCGCTGCGGACCAGCAGTCTCGCGGCACTGGTTTCGCCGACATCCCAGTTGTTGTAGGAATCGAAACAGATGTTGAGTGCGTTGGCCTCCATGCCAAACTCATGAAGAGTGGCTGGCATGGCTTCGGTCTTGCGGGCGTCGTTGTGAATGACGAATGCCATCCCATCCGCACCGCTAGTGGTCTGAGCGGAGGTGAACTGGAACCCGAAGGTCGTGTCAAAACCCTCGCTGAGGTCCTGTTTGTAGCGGAACCAGGCGGCACCTTGGGCGCTATTGAGATCAGGGGTCAGCCGCAAGCGCTTGACGTCGCCGCCCTGCGGCAGGGTCGCGAGGGCATTCAAGACCGTCGCCGACGCCCGGAGATTGATCTCGGAGCCGGCAATATCGAAGTTTTCGTAGGCGATGCCGGTCACCGTGGGGTCGGCCACCTGGATGAACAAGCTCACGGTCTGGGTGCGGCCCCCGGCGGCGGTGGCGGTGAGGGTGTAGGTGGTGTCCGCGGTGGGACTCACGGTGGTGGTGCCGCTCAGGCCCAAGCTGCCGAGGCCGTTATCGCCAGTGACAGTGGCGGCACCCGTGGAGTCCCAGCTGAGGTCCACCGACTCGCCAATGAGCATCGAAGCGAAATCCGACGAACCCGTCAGGATCGGCACCAGCGAGGGTCCCGGGAAGGGGATGCTTTCGGAATCGGTATACCGCGCGATCGGCATGTTGTAGTCGAACGCGGTCATGTTCTCGATCATCGTCCAAGTGCTGCCGTCGTCGCTGGCCTCCATGATCCAGCGGAGCGGATCACGCTCCGAGGAGTCGTTTGCCGTTGTGATCAGGTATCGGTCGAAGTTCACCACCGCACCGAAATCAAACACCAGTGGCTGCATATTGCCATCGAGCCATTTGGTATAAACATCGTTGTCGATGGCTTTCAGCGCCCCTTCGCCAGCGTCAGGGGTGTTGGACCCACCGGGATTGGTCACGTCCACGGGCACCACCATGGTGGTATCGTCGAAGAAGCTGAACTCCGCCAGTTGAATCACGGTTGTGCCGCGGAGTTTCCGCGGAGAGAAGCGGACGTAGCGGGTGGTCAGCGTGCCGCCGGTCACCGAACGGACATTGACTGCGGCGGTCGCCACCCCGCCACTACTGCTGGCCGTGAGAGTGTAGAGGGAGTCCGCATTATCCGGCGGGTCGATCGGCATCCAGCCGCTGATCGCATCGACTGGACCGACGCTGTTATCGATCACTGCGGTGTCGGCGCGCTCGATGTCCCAGGAGAAGTCATGCGAGCCACCATCCTTCACCACCACCCCGGAGGGTTCGAAGATGAGGATTTCCGGCACCAGGTTTTCAGGAATCACCATCGTTGGCACCCAAGCCTGCCGGTCGGTGGTAACCGGGAAATCCTTGATGATATCGATGAAGGTCCAGGTGAACTGGTCATCGCTGCCCTCCAGATTCCAACTGAGTGGATCCCGCTCGATGGCATCACCCCCGGTCGCGAACCGGTAGGAATCGATCGTGGTAGGCGCGCTGAAGGAAAATACCAAACCCGGCCATTTGTTAAAATCCAGCCATTTGGTGGAAAGGACCCCGTCGATGATCTCCAGCGGGGTTTGGCCGCCCGGGTTCGATCCCCCGGGATTGGTGACGGTGACACCGGTCCAGGAAACCGGTGATCCGGCCTGAATAAACTGGAACTCCGCCACCTGGATGCTGTTGGCGGCCGTGTTATCCCTCAGTTTGGTCGGGGTCCAGCGGTAGTGGGTGAAGGTTTTCTCCACGGCATGGGCCGGGAAAGCGAAGGCGAACGCGGCAACGGCGGCCGCGAGGCCGGGCAACAGGGCGATGGAATTGGACTTTTTCATTTTTGGGGTTTCATTTTTTGGGTTCTAACCTATTCGGGATTGGAGGTAGGCCGCCTCGCGACGGTGCACTCCTTGCGCCTAAACTAGGCAGCAACGCCGCCCTGGCAAGCGTAATCCCACCCCATTTTCCCTTGAAATTACGGGGAATTTGAAAGGAATTGCGGCAGGTGATTGACCGCGGCGGATAACTGGTTAAAATCCTGCCATGACAGCGGTGGAAGCAGCCAACAAGATTCTAGACACAATGCTCGGGCACCTCGGGTTCACGGCGACCATCGAGGTGCAGGATTCCGGCGAGGGCCCGTGCCTCCAGATTCACACCGGCGACAGCGAGGCGCTGATCGGCGGGGACGGGGACCGGCTCGATGATTTGCAGTATTTGGTCAACCGGATCCTGCGCCGGCATTTCCCGGGTGCGGAACGGATCCGGGTGGATTGCGAGCATTTCCGGTCGATCCAGGAAGATCACCTGCAGGAGGAGGTGCTGGGGATTGCGGAGCGGGTCAAGGCCTCCGGCAAGGCCTTTCAAATGCGACCGCTCAACGCCTACTACCGGCGCCTGGTTCACAACGCCCTGGCGGCCCACCCGGACGTGGCTTCCCACTCGCCGGGTGGCGACGACCGCCTGAAAAAAATCACCATTTCCCCGAAATAATGCAGCGAGACTCCGGCCTGAAACGGTTTTTGTTCAATTGTGGCACCCGGGACGGGGTGGCCTCGGTGGGGCTGGTCGTGCTGCGGGTGGCCGTGGGGCTGATGATGTTGTTGGGGCACGGCCTGCCGAAATGGAGGAACTACGCAGCCTTGAGAATCGAGTGGCATGTGCCGGATTTCTTTCCGCTTTATTATCTATCGCCGCAGCTAAGCCTGCTTGCCACGCTAGGCGCGGAGGTGCTGGCGGCGGGTTTGTTGGTGCTGGGCCTGATGACCCGGCCGGCGGCTTTCGTGCTCGGGTTTGTGATGGTGGTCGCGGCGTTTGATGTGAACGGCGCGCTGCCGTGGGTGTCGGCGACCGGTGGCGCGAGCAAGGAGCTGGCGCTGCTCTATTTGATTCCAATGCTGGTGTTGCTGCTTACGGGGGCCGGGGCATGGTCGCTGGACGCCAGTCTCTATCGGGAGCCGAAACGCCGCCACTGGTAGCCTGCCATGAACTACCGCGAGGCGATCGACTGGTTGTTTGGCACTCAATTATTCGGGATCAAACTCGGGCTCGAGGGGCCGCGGCGACTGCTCAGGCAATATCTGGCGTTTCCCGACCACGGGGTGGCGGTGATCCATGTGGCCGGCACCAACGGCAAGGGCAGCACCTGCGCGATGATGGATTCGGTGGCGCGCGCCTGTGGCTGGCGCACCGGTTTGTTCACCTCGCCGCATCTGATCGATTTCCGCGAGCGGATCCGGGTTTCCGGGGTGGAGATCCCGGAGGAGGAAGCCGCCGCCGGGCTCACCGAGCTGCGCGCGCTCTGCGAACGGCTCGACCCTCACCCGACGTTTTTCGAGATCGTGCTGGCGCTGGCGATGCGCTGGTTCCGCAAGTGCGGGTGTGAGCTGATTATTTTGGAAACCGGCATGGGCGGGCGCTTCGATGCGACCACCGCCGTGCCGGCGGATGTTTGCGCCCTCACCCCGGTGAGCATGGACCACATGCAATACCTGGGCGACACGCTGGAGCAAATCGCGGCGGAAAAGGCCGGGATTTTTCTCGCCGGGGTCCCGGCGGTTTCGGCCCCGCAGTTGGATATTGTTAGATCGGTGTTGTTGGAAACCGCCAACGAGGTGCGGACCCCGCTGCGGTTCATCGAGGAACCGCTGGCAGGCTACGCGATCGGCCTGGCAGGAAACCATCAGGCGTGGAACGCGGCGCTGGCGCTGGCCGCGCTGGACCTGGCGGGGCTGCCGCTCAACTGCGACAGCGTCCGCCACGGGCTGGTGAGGGTCGATTGGCCGGGGCGTTTCGAGATCTTTCCGCTTGGCACGGTGCCGGGTGCGGCGGCGGACGTGGTGTTGGATGGGGCGCACAACCCGCACGCCGCCGGAGTGCTGGCGGAGACCTGGCGAACGGTCTATCCGCAGCGCCGGGCGGCGCTGGTATTCAGCGGGGTGGCGGACAAGGACATCGCCGGCACGCTGGCCCTGCTGGCACCGCTGGCTGTCAGCATCCACCTCTGTCCGGTGGCCGGACCGCGCACCCTGCCGACTGAGGATCTTGCCGCCGCGCTGCCGCCGGATGCGCCGCCGCACCGGGAGTTTCCGGATTTCCGGTCGGCGTTCACCGCCGCGCTGGCCACGGGTGCGCCGGTGCTGGTGGCGGGGTCGTTGTTTCTCGTGGGCGAAGCCCGCGCCCTGCTGACCGGAGGCCTGTTCCAGCCGTCCGCCCAGTGAGTGAATCCGTGGCGGCGGTTTCCAACCGCCACCGTCTCAACTCACCCGCCGCAATTCACGACCGCAGGCCCACACGCCCCAGACGACCGCGACCAAGCCGACCGTGAGCATCAGCGGGGGCAAAGTGAACAGGATGGAAGTGACCCGCCACCCGAGATTTGCCAGAACCTGAGGCGTGAGCAGATGCGGCGAGGCCATCACATGCACCCGTGTGAGCAACAACAACACCGCGCCACCAGCAAGCAACCGGGCACCCCAGGATTGCGATCCACGGGCCATGCTGGCGGCAGCCAGTGCCAGCAGCGCCAGCCCGATCACACCGGCCGCGCCAAACAAGAGATCATTGATTTGCAGCCAGTCAAGCGATGGATTCATGGGAGTCTTTGGGTTGGGGATTGTCGTTGCGGAGCAAAGTGCGGTTGGATCGGGCGTGCAGCGCCAGACCTCCGCCCAGCAGCAGCCAGCCGAGGTTCATCACCACCAGCCTCACCAGTTGCCAGGCGGTGCTGTGAATCACCGACTCGTGGCCGTGACCTTGGCCACCCGCCGCCAGCAACCCGCTTTCCTGCAGCGGCAGCAACACCACATAGCCAATCCCCAGCAGCAGTGCACCCGTCATCATCAGGCGGTGCCCGCCGCCCGGATTGCGGTTGATCAAGTGCCAGGTGCCTATCACCAGAGCCAAGCCAAGCACCACCAGCAGGGGCGCACGACTCAGGTCAAAGGAGGCCAACATCGGGGGGGAGATAAGGTCCATCGGAAAGGAGTCTCGCTGAAATGGCCCCGGCCCACAAGGAATTTCGTAAAAAGTTTCGTTAGATACAAGGTTGGGTTGATATCAAATCTTTCGTTACTTTTATTCAGCCTCCCAGATTACCCTGATTTCCCGGCTTTACTCAGGTGCGGGTTGGTCCATACTGATTGCGCCATGCAGCCATCGCCCTACGACACCCCGCCAAGTCAATTTGCCGATCCATCTGCCGTGCCGCCACCCTTGGCCGGGGGACCTCCGCCGGGATCGATCAAGGTGTTCGGGATCCTGCATTTGGTGATCGCGGGGTTCGGGATCATCGGCGGGATCTGGACGGTATTGACGGTGTTGTTTTTTGCCGATTTCATCGCTTGGACAAATCGGATCGGGGGCGGGAAACAGCCCGACGCCTTCCAGCAGGCCCAGATCGCCTACATGGATGAGATCGCCTGGATCACCTGGTTGCAGCTCGGGTTTTCGGTGATCCTCATCGTGTTGCTGTTGATCGCGGGGATCAATCTGCTCAAGCACCGCGACAAGGGGCGGGTGGTGTCGGTCCGCTACGCGTGGACCAGTATTGGCACGAAAATCGTGGGGCTGGCGATCATGCTGGTTTACGCCATGCCGGCGGCATCCAGGATGAATGAGGCGATCCTGGGAGACGTGGGGGGGCAGTTCGGCAATGCGGTGGGCGCGGTCACCACCGTGTCATCGATCATCGGCATGGCCTCCTCGCTGGTCTATCCAATCCTGGTGCTGTTCATCGTCAACAGCGAGAAAGTCAGGAACTATCTTGCCGGAAGGTGAGGCTTCCGCGAGAAATCCAGACGTCCCATGCAACAGGCTGCTCCGCCGGAATCCCGAGGTCGATCTGGCCCCACGATCCGCAAGGCGTGCCGACGTTACCGTCTTCGCGGCTTGGATGCCATTCTGCACGAGTTGCATTCGTGAGCCTCGTCTTTTGGGGGCCGGAGGGTAGGAATGATGCCGCTTCCATCGGCTTTGCAGTTCCTCCATGCGCTTCGTACCAGTGAGGGCGCAAACGGAGCATCGCCGTCCCGGCTGTGTTGGAGAGCGGGTGTCCCCGCCGGTTCTGAGGTCGCCGTGCGGCCGCGTGAACACGCCCCACGCCGCCACCACAGCCGAGCCTTTATCGGCAATCCAACTCGCTCGGTATCTCGGCTCTTTTGAGGTCAAACACCGCTTTCTGACCCCATCACTCCATTGCGGATTCTGACCTCATGCAGCCCGGTTCTTGACTGAACCTACCCTGAGGAGGGTACAGTTTCTGAGAAAGAAACCACTTGCGTTTCCAGGTGAGGCTGGTAACATTCTCCTGCGGTCGGTATTCCCTCCCTCGCTCCCCGTTCGGGCTGCGGAACAGACGGAACAGACGGGACGCCGCAACCCGCCACCCAACCAAACGAAAGCCTGAGCCGTCCGCGAAGGAAGCGCTCACCGAGCAAACAACCCGCCGAACCATCACCATGATGCACCCACCCGCAATGACCCGACGTTTGCCCGCCAGCTCGCGGGCCGGTGGATTTGCCTTGGTCATCACGCTTTCGCTGATGGTGCTGCTCACGCTGCTCGCGGTCGGGCTGCTGACGCTCTCCAGCATCTCGTTGCGGAGTGTGGGGCAGAGCGAAGCCATGGCGACCGCACGGGCCAACGCCCGCCTGTCCCTGCTGCTCGCGCTCGGCGAGTTGCAACGCCAAACCGGCATCGACACGCGGATCACCGCGCGGGCCGACATTCTCGACGAGGACAACCCGCCGGTGCTCGGGGTGTGGCAGAGTTGGGAGGGAAGCGACCATGAGACCCGAGGATCGTTCGCCGGGCGACCGGTGTCCCCCGGCAGAAACTACCGCTCCGCCAAAAGCTCGCGCTTCGTCGCCTGGCTGACCTCCGCAAACCGCAGCGATCCCGACCTCCTTCCGGAAACCACCCAGGCCTCCGGCAGGGCGACCTTGGTCGGTGCGGGATCGCTCGGCGACACCGCCGGGCGCAGCCAGTTGGCCATCCATTTGCAACCGACCCCGGTCGCCACGGGGCACCAGCGCGGCGGCATCGCCTGGTGGATCGGCGGTGAAAACCAAAAGGCGCGGCTGCCGCGGCCCTACCGCCCGGAATCCGACACGGCGGCAGGCTGGGCGGTGCAGACAAAATCCCACGCGGTGGCCGATCCGGCGCCCTTCCGGATGGACGCGCTGCTCGACGATGCGACACCGGTTGACAAGGCGGTCACCCGGCAGCAGGCCGACCTCATCGCCAAACCGGGTAAAGTCAAGGCATCGAGCGAGTTTTTCCACGACCTGTCGGCGGTTTCCGTCGGCCTGCTCACCAATGTGGCCACCGGCGGCTGGCGCAAGGACCTCTCGCTGCTGACTGAGAACTGGGACCGCCAGCCGACTTCCCGCCTGCCCTTGTTCCGCCTGACGCCCACGGCGGAGGCCAGGTTCACGCGTCCCTCGCAGAGCAACGCGGTGCCCGGCGGCTCGATGCTCTACCCGTGGGCCGCCTACCGCGGGGGTGCCACCATTCCGATCTATCAACACGGCCCGGTGACCAGTTGGGCCAACCTGGTGGACTACGCCACCCTCTACAAACGCATCAGCGCCACCTCGGCCGGCAAGTTGAGCACGGCGACCTATTCGGTGGCCATCGACAACGCCGGCGACAGCTTCGGCTTCCTCCACAAGGTGCGCATCCTGCCGGTGATCGCCCGCATGCAGTGGGTGTTCTCGCACAGCGCCGGGGTGGTGGCGACCGATGCCAGCAAACTGGAACCACGGCTGTTGTTGACTCCGGTGATCACGATGTGGAACCCGTACAACATGGAAATCACCGCGCCGGTCCTGACTTTCAGCGTCCCCAAGCCGCTGCCCGCCGCCCTTCGCTACACCGTCAACGGCGTCACCAACAGCACTTACAACTCCCTCACCAGCGGCGGCACCAACAACACGCCGTCCTTGTCCGGTGCCGGCTCCCTCAACTACGTGATCCCCGCCACCTTCACCCTCAAGCCGGGCGAAACCCGCCTGTTCAGCCCTGCCTCCACCACCCCGGTGGCGGCCAACGCGTCGATTTCCCTGAACGTCGGCTATCGCAGCGGCGGCGGCCACTACTTCCCGGTTCTGGGCAGCAGGGGAACGACGCTCGCCCTGCCAAGTTCCGCCACCCTCAAGGCCGACGCCAAATTCGACACGACCTACGATGACATCGCCCCGGGGGTGGGCATCTATCTCGACATGATGATCAACGGGCCGCGGCACCTCGTCTATCGGATGGTCTTCACCCCGGAGGTGGCCAACGTGATCTACCCGCCGCTGAGAAACCTCGCCGAGGGAACCCTTGGACAGTGTGTCGCCAATCCGGTGCCGTTCCTCTCCACCATCTTCGGGGCACGGATGGCCAGCCGCACCCACCTCGCCGCCAAGGGTTTCGTCCAATCCAGTCCGCTGGTCAACTACACCGCCATGGGGAAAAAGGACGAGGTCGAGAGCACCATCGCCCGCCACTACGGCGGCACCGCCCACCCGGTTAATTCCCCGTTTGACTACAGCTTTGTCAAGCACGCGGCCGGGGGCGACAGCCTGCTGCCCAATGCCAGCGACACCACCGGCCGCGGCTACATCGTCACCGGCTTCAACAAGGCCGACGGCCTTTCGCGCTGCGTCATCGACGAGTTGCCGTCGCGCCCGCTGGTGTCGTTGGGCGAACTGGTCAACTGGGACCTGCGCTACGAGAACCCGATCCCGCCGTATGCGTTCAACCTGATTGGCAACTCCGACGCCAGCCCGCTGCTGCCCGCCGACGCGGTGGTCAACGCCGCCGATGCCGGACTTGCCGTGAACCTCCAATATGATGACTCCTACTGCGCCAACCACCTGCTGTTCGACGATTGGTTTGTGTCGTCGGTCGCACCGGACCCCACCCACTTCGGTTCATCCGGCCGCAGCCTGCAGGCGACCTTCACCGATTTCGTGACCGGCAAGACGCCGCTGGCCAACCGCGCCTATCAGGCGCTCCGCGAGGACCTGGCGCTTGCCGCGACCGGCGATGCCAACGCCCGCAAACTCTATACCGAGCAGGTCGCCAAGGCCGATTCATGGAAATCCATCGCCTCGCGGTTCGAAGTCGAGGGGATGTTCAATGTCAACTCCACCTCGGTCACCGCCTGGCGCGCCCTGCTCGGCCACGCCCGCAACCAGCGAGTCGCCTACATCAGCGAGACCGGCCGGGGTTGGCAGACGGTCTTGTCGGACGAAACGGATCACGTCTTGACCCGCTTCAGCATCGCGGGCGATTCCGAGGCGGGCACGCCCGGTTCGGCGGGGGCTTTTCCCGAGGCCTCCGAGTTCGCCGGCTACCGCACGGTGGACGCCAAGTTGCTCGATGCCATGGCCAAGGAGGTGGTCAAACAAATCCGTGCCCGTGGGCCGTTTCTATCGCTTGCCGAGTTCGTCAACCGCCAGTTGTCGTCCGGCGACCTCGCCCTGGCCGGCACCCTGCAGGCGGCCCTCAACGAGGTGACCCAGAACCCCTCCACCAACCCTCTCGCCGCCGTCCAGGCGCTCTCGACCATCGCGCTGGCCGTGCCCGAGCGGGCCAGCGATGCCGAGTACAAGTTCCCCGCCGCCGCCGCCGGCTTCAGCGCCTACGGCCTGCCCGGGTGGACCCGCCAGGCGGACATCCTGCGCCCGCTCGCCCCGATTCTCTCCGCCCGCGACGACACCTTCACCATCCGCGGCTACGGTGATGCCCGTGACGCCAACGGGCGCGTGCTCGCCCGTGCCCACTGTGAAGCCATCGTCCGCCGCACCCGCGACTTCGTCGATGTCGGCGAGGCCGCGGACATCCTCACCCCGCCAACCCGCAGCGCCAACATCCGCTTCGGCCGCCGCTACGAAATCGTCTCGTTCCGCTGGCTCGCCCCGGACGAGGTGTGAACCGCGAATGGACGCTAACAGGCATGACTTGTTCTCCACGTGGCTCCGGGATACGCCGTTGGCTTGCACAGCGACCCCCGCTGGGACAAGGACTGTTGCGCGAGGAGGGATTGGCGTTGGTGGACAGCTTCTGGCGGCACCTCAACTTCGCCGGGTGGGTCGCCGTGAAATCATGAATCATGCTCCGCCCGTGACCGCGCGACGATTCACCAGCGACCTATCCCTCAAAGGCCGGCGCCATGGTTTCCTGCTCCGTACCCGGAATCCCGAGATGGCGCGCGTGCTTCTTCCAGCTGCGGACGGCACCCCGCACTTGTTCGAGAATCGATTCCGCCGTGCGGGAGTCGAGCCTGAAGAAAGGCGCGACCTCCAGGGCAAGATCGAAGCTCAACGCGTTGTCAGTTTCGGAGATATTGAGGTCCATGGCGGGTTGCGCTCCCTGCCGGGAGATGAACTCGACGAGTTCCAGATAGCTTGCACCGGCAAGATGGTCCGTGCCGTCGGAGTGCCCAAGCAGGGTCCTTGCATCTCAAGGCCCCGGACCGCTGCTCATCATGCACTCCGAGCAGATAGTCGGTCTCCTGAAGCCGGCGGAGGGGACGGCCTGCGGCGCGGGCCAGGGCCGCCTCCCTGCGTTGCATCAGCAGGCGCCCCCACCGGTCCGGGGACGAATCGAGAAAAATCCCGAAGTTCGGCCGGTCAGCGCCACCAGGATACTGCGGACCTCTGAACAGCCGCAAATCGGTGTCGAGCTGTCGCCGCGTGTGACCGTCCGCCAGCCAACCTTGGTCGTAGGAGAAGGAGAACACCTCCTTTCCCCGGGTCAGCGAGGATCGCAAGTGCCCCATCAGGATCGGAGAACCGAGTTCCCGCCAGTCCGCCCAGACTTCGATCTCCCGGCTCATGTGTCTTCCGCCTTTCTGGAGCGTCGTTTCGGTGCCCGCCGCCGGGTCTCCGTCAGGCGGGCGTCTTCCAACTTGCGGCCGAGATCGCGCTGCGCCATTGGCTTGCACAGCGGGTACGCGACCGCCCATTCTCGTCGCGGGCTTCTGTGGTCAACTTTCCTCCAAGGGCAAATCGGCGATCAATGGAACCCGGCAGCCCGCCCCTCCCCTAGCAACGGTAGGGGACGACAATTGATTTGGACCGAAGTAGTGGCGCGTCCTGATGTTCATTCACCGGTGGGGCGTGAAGAATCGACTAGCTCACAGTTCAGGACACAGTCATCATCCTCGATTTACCTAATCCATTGAAAACCAACATGGTGCGCGATACTGGGTTCGAACCAGTGAAAGGGTAACTTTCCCCGCAGCTTCAATGTTCCCTTGTAGATACGGGAAAAATAAAACGGTAAAAACTTGACAAGCTGGCATAAATAGGGGACAGTCTGGGGGACACATCAACCCCAACAAAGCCATGGCCTCACTCAAAAAACGAAAAAACTCCGCTGTTTGGTACGCTCAATTCTACGTCCCCGACCCGGAGACCGGGGGATTGCTGCAAGTCAGGAAGTCCACCGGCCACACGAACCAAAAGAAGGCCAAGGAAGCCGCCGCCGATATTGAACGGGCCGCCCAAGGCGCGATAAAGGCGGGAAGCGACAAGGCACGACAGGCGCGGGATATTCTCGCCGAGGCCGTTCAAGAGCTTGAGCGCGAGACGTTCACCGGACTGACCGCCCGCAAGCACCTTGCAAGGCTGCTGGCCATCGCCACCGGTGAGGAAATGACCGCTTACACACTCGAAACATGGGCCGCCGAATGGCTCCGCCGTAAAGCGATCAATTCGAGCAAGGCCACAATGGCCCGTTATAGAGGGCACACCGAGGCGTTTTTGTCTTGGCTTGGCACCGACCGCCGCAGGAAGCCGCTGGAGAGCGTCACGGGCCAGGACGTGCGATTGTGGCAGGAGTCGCTCAAAGACGGGGGGCGAACGGGAAAAACCGTGCTTTCCTACGTCAAAGACATCGGAGCGATTTACCGGGCGGCCATCCGCGAAGGGCTGGTTGCGGTCAACCCGTGCGGGGCAGTGATTGGCGACATCGACACCGACGACAGCCAGGACCGCAAGCCATTCACGCCCACAGAGGTTTCGGCGCTGGTTGCTGCGGCCCCGTCCGAAGAATGGCGCGGGCTCATTATCACTGCCACGTTCACCGCTCTAAGGCTGGGAGATGCCGCCCGGTTGTCGTGGGCGTCAGTGGACTTGCAGGAAAAGCTGATCACGCTCATTCCGAGCAAGACCAAGAAGAAAAAGCGCGAGGTGAGAATCCCGATACATACCGACCTGCTGGCCTATCTGGAGAAGGTGCCGGTGCCGGACGATTCCCCGACCGCCCCGGTCTTCCCCAAACTCTCCAAGGCTCGGATAGGATCACGCGGCGGGCTCTCCGAAACATTCGCCGGGATCATGGCCGCTGCCGGGGTGGACCGGGGCAAGCCTTCCCGCGTGCTCGAAGAAGGGCAGGAACGGGGCGCGGGGCGGATCACCTATGAGCGAGGGTTTCACAGTCTACGCCATAGCCTCACAAGCTGGCTACGCGATGCCGGGGTGAGCGAAGAAGACCGCATGGACATAACCGGCCACAGCACCCGCGAGAGTCACCAGATTTACAGCCACGCCAGCGAGCAAGCCGGGCGTGATGCCATTGCCAAAGTACCCTCCCTTCCAAAATCATGAAATCAGCACTCGCGACAGTTCCAATATTTGATTCGCCCAGAAAACCCTCATTTGAACCGCCATCAATCCGCACACTTGCCATGATAGCAGCAACAATGTCCTCCCCGGACGAAGATCCCGATATTACCGCTCTGCGTGCCGTTGAACTTTGGAGAGCGTGCCAGTGTCAGCTTCCCTTGATTGAAGATGAGTACGCGGCCGATTCATGCTTTGAACCAACCCGGCTCCGCCGACTCGAAGAAGCGGACGCCTTTATTGCTGCCTGTGGAAAAACTCGCACTGATATCATGCTGGCGCAGTCTGGGGCGACTGGAAAGGGGGGGCATGTTAAATTTGATACTTTCTTGGATGCTTGCAAGCCAAGTCCGGGAACAAAGAAGGTTGACATCATAGTAAAATGGCGGGAATTTATTAATCATGAGATCGAGCGGAAGCGTCCTAAATTGACTACTAAGGAACGCAGCGACATGTCGGGATCTCAAATGGAACAATTTCGCACGCACGGAATTCCAACAAGCCGGTTGCTTGATTACGGAACCAGTTTCAAGAGATTCCTTAAAGCCGACCGAGCGGCAAGTCGATCCGCACGCGGAAAAAAGGGGGGAAGGCCAAAAAAGTCTTTGGAGCCCTAGTTGCAGAGCCAAAACGGCTTTAGCTTTTGGAATCCGAGCCCTAAGTTTTTCTTGGGGGGGCTCGGGTGCGAGTTGGCCGCTTCTGCCGTTCCCTGGGTTTCCGAAACCCTGCCCTAAGTTCGGGCGGGGCACGGAAAACGCGGTTTTTTGTTAGACGATAGTCCCCTCATGGAGAAACCATATACACAAAATAAATGGGCTCGTGAGAAACAAATCACAGAGCGGTTCGGACTCAGTCACATGATTCTATTCAACCTGCGAAAGGCCGGGAAGATCCGCTCGGTCTCGCTGAAAGGTGAGGGGAAACGATACGGGGCGCGGCTTTTCAACGTCGCCAGCATCGAGGCGTTTCTTGCCAGTCAGGAAGCGCTTGAAACCTCAGATAGTCTTAACGCCTGAAACACGAAACCCCCGCCTTGCCGCGAGGGGTTTCGTTGGATGCATTCAGAACGCATTCAGCATACCCCACGGCGCGGCGGAAATCAACCCCAAAAGATTAACGCCATGAAAAGAAGAACCCGCCCCCGCCCACGTTTTAACCTCCCACCCTTCGACCCGGCCCTGTTTGTCCGGGAGATAGACCTTGCCCTGCCTTCAATCGACTGCCCGGACAAGCGGGCCGCTGTCGAAGGTGCCCGGCATTTCCTCGTCAGCTTCGCCTTGCCAAATCCATTCCTCACCGTCCCGCCGACACCTGCGGAATTTGCCGAGGTAGCCGTGGCTATGATCGAGACCTTGCGCTGTTGTGGCATCGCTCCGGCAGGCTGGCCCCGACCACCGGAGCCGGGGGCGGTCATTAGATGCCGGAAAGGCACCCCGCAGGAGTTGTATTTTGCGACGGATGGAAAGGGGGGAGCCCTATGAACCTTCCAGCACGCGCCCCACATGGCAATCCAGCCGACATAGAAAGAGAGATCAAGCCCCGCCACACAACACCGTTGGCCTTGGTTCCCGATCCTCCGCCGCCGCCAGCACCCGCACCACCAGAGCCGGAGACGGCAGCACCACCGCCAGCACCACCACCGGAAGCACCGGAGCCGGAGAAGGTAGCACCAGCACCCGCACCCCCTCCCGCGCCCAAGCCTTCCAAGCTACTCCGCTTTGATCCGGCAGGCATCCCGGAAGCCATCCGGGAGCACCCCCACTGGCTAGTCTGCAATCGCAAGGGCGTGCCGGTGGCAAGGCCTGGGGTAGGCACCTCCAAGACCAACCCCGAGCACTGGACCGACTTCGCCACCGCTGCCGCCATCGCCGCCAACGAGCGGGGGCTTTGGCCGTACATGGTCCTAAGCGACGGCACCCCCTTCACCCTCTTTGACGTGGACCGCAAACCACGGCGGGAAGCCCGGCCGGGAGTGGCGGCCGAGACTACCGAAGAGTACGAAGCCCGGATTCAGCGGGCGGAGCAATCGCTCCAGCGTCTCCGGGAGATGTTCCCCCGGCGATACGAGGCCAGGTCAAAATCCGGCAACGGGTTTCACATCATCGTGCGGGGCAAGTTCGAGGGCACCGGCGGCAAGGGGCGTGGCGAGTGGGCCGAGGTCGAGGCTTACACGCGGGCGCATGGCGTGGCTCTGACCGGCCATGTTGAGGCCGGACACGACACGCCCGCCACCTACCCCGCCGAAACGATTCAGGCGATCAGGGACACCATCAAGGGCGGCCCCCCGCACACGGACACCGGAGACGCGACACCCGACCTCAAGAGTCACGGCAACGTGCGGCGCGAATGGGCGCGGCAGGTATTGGGGGAACTTGCGGCCGCCGATTCAAGACCGGACTATCCCGACTGGCGGGACATGGCCTCTGCCGTGTTTGGCGGCGTGGGAGTGGAAACCGGTATCGAGCTGTTGGAGGAATTCTTCCCGGAGGAAAAGGAAGGGGAATACCGGAGAATGGCAAAATCTCTCCAATGGTTCGCCTCGTGGGAAACGCTCCGAAGTTTCGGGGTCAACCCGAGCGACCCGGAAACCCTGCTTGCGTTAATGCCGGATCTTGGCCCGCTGGAAGAAGAGGAGAACACGCGGACGGGTGAGAAAACAGCCGACCCCTTCCCCATCACCCGGGTTGGCGATATGGAGGGAGTAGCCGAAGCACTCGACTTTGTGGAAGGCGTTCTAACCGAAGGGGGGGCGAGTGTGATCTATGGCCCGAGCAACTGCGGGAAATCATTCTGGATTCTCGACCTTGCCGCTTGTGTCGCCACTGGCGCGAATTTCCGGGGCGTGCTCGAAGTTGACCGGGGGGCGGTTGTCTATGTCGCACTTGAGGGTGCGTACGGTGTTCGCAACCGGATCGAGGCGCTGAAACGGGCGGGCCGCCTGCCCGGGGATGCTCCCCTGTTTGTCGTTTTCGCCCCGGTCTCCCTGATGAATACCCGGCACGCTGGCAGGCTCGCCGCATCCGTCAAGCACGCCGCCGAACAAAGCGGGCTGCCGTGCCGTCTGGTCATTCTCGACACCCTGGCCCGCGCCATGGCCGGGGGAGACGAGAACAGCGGCAAGGACATGATGGTGGCGGTAAAGTCGATTGACGCGATCCGGGCCGCCACCGGGGCGCATGTCTGCGTGGTGCATCACTGCGGCAAGGACGAGGCGCGGGGGGCACGCGGGCACTCGTCACTGCGGGCGGCGGTGGACACCGAGATTGAGGTGTCACGCCCCGAGGCGGAAACCATCTCAACCGTGCGCGTCACCAAGCAAAGAGACTTGCAGGCGGGTGAGGCAATGCCGTTCTCGCTCAAGGTGGTGACGCTTGGCTCCGACCGCAGGGGCAAGCCAATCACAAGCTGCGTGGTAGCCCATGAAGACCCGGCAGCGGCGGGCAAACCTGGCCGGGCGGGACGGACGGCAAAATGCACCGCTGCGGAAATGCTCCGGTATCTCCCCGCCGCCACCGTGAAAGAATGGCAGGAGACGGTGAAAACCGAAACGGGACTCGGGGAAACCCAGTTCTATGCACACAAGAAAAGGCTGGAGGCAACCGGGAGAATCCGCCGCGAAGACGGGACCAAGCGAATCGTTCGGAATGATCCCGCCGACGCCATGCCCGACCTTGAAGACCCGGGGATATGAGCCGGGAGACGAAACCGCCGGATTGGGAGACGTGGCAACTTTACTCCGGTTTCTTTAAATCGGAGTGACCTCCGCTATTCGGGGACTCCGGTATTCCGGTATCTATAGGGATACCGGAATACTGAAGTAGGGTCCGGGGACTCCGGAAATCAATTACCGGAGTTTCTGGAGTTTCCGAAGTTTAGCGGGTTTTCTTGGTTTTTGAGCGTGCCGGTCTCCTGCTACTCCCGCCGAGTGAATGAGCGGCAGGCAACGTGAGTCGGCCAAGACCTACGAGGGAAAGCGCGGGATCCGCCCTTTTCCCTCATTGCTGGTCCGGGAGAACCGCAAACCCACTCCACTCCAACCGCTTTTTGATAGTTTCGAGGGTTTCAATACTTGGTGTTTTTGGTGGATTGCTCTCAAGCTCCTCCAGCAACAGACGGACTGCAATATCTAGATCTCGAACCCTACTCCCCCTCTCATTCACCGGAGATTGCCTGAGGCGCAATATCGCCCTGTCGAGAGTCTTGACGGTTTGGAGACTCGGGGTTTTCGGAACCCAAGGATAGGTTAGCCCGATCTCGTTGAGCAACTGACAGACCGCTCGGCTGACGTCCCTGCCCTGGGGGGTCTCCAATATTTTGCAGAACGCCATATAGGAGCGCTTACCCGGGACATCTGGCCAATACGCGTAGGCAAAAACGCCGAGGCAGAGGGAAGGTATAAACACGACGAGGAAGTAATGCGTAATGGCCAATCTAGGTACCTCACAGCCAGGAAAGCCAATGACCGTCGAAAGGACCGCCAATAGTACAGCCCACAGGACGGCCCCCCCCGCGAAACTAACAAAGTATAGCAAGGCACGGGCGTAATTTCTGCGGGCGACATTCAATCGAGCGTCAACGTCCTCCCCCCGCTTCATCTGGCGAATCATCCAATATTTTTCCAAGGCGTTGTATCCGTTGGGGAATACAGAAATCAGGGCACCCACGCCGGGAATGCACAGGACCCCCGAGATGTCCTGCACAAGACCGCTACCCATCCACGAGCCCATAAATGCGAGGGTAAAGAAGATGGCATAACCGGTGGCGAATTTCGCGTCAGAACTCGCCTCCTTGCGCAATTCCGCTAGAGATGTCTTTTTCTGTTCCATTGGCAATGCGGGGATGCTAGGGCTTCGCTAGGGCAACCGCCCAATCACTTTGTTGTTGCTCTGGTCCATTTTACGCTCAGCCTCCCTACAGCACGATGCAGAGCCGAATGACCGGAGAGCCTCGCGCCAATAGATATAAGAAGCAGAGCCGAGTATAAATGTGCCAGTGATAAAACCTACCACGGAATCGTTGTCTTTGTCAGGACAAGCATACCCATAGACCACAAACACTACTGTAGCAACGGAAAACGGGCAGGCGCAAGAGAACAATGTCCAAGCGCCCTCCCGATACAGCACATTTGACCGCCTGTCAACGTCCACCCCCCGCTTGATCTGGCGAATCATCCACCACATCTCCAAGGCCTTGTAACTGAATATACACATTCCGATGGGGCCCCACAACATTCCGATAACAAACGGCCATGAGAACACCCAAATCCAATCCCTAGAGTCCGCGTTGTGTACGATAAAAAGGCGAAAGACCGCAAACGAGACTACAAATATGCCAGCACAAACGGCAACACCTTTTAGCTCCGAAAACGCTTCCTTGCGAAGTCCCTGGATGGATGATTTTTCTTCTAAAGAGCCCATTGTCATGTCGAGGTAATTTACTCCTACTTACTCCCGCGAGATATGTACTGCGAGATATGTTGGATGTCCGCATCAACTGCATTCGACACTTCTTCGGCAAATCGAAGACCCGCTTCAAGCTCCGGTATTCGTTCGGAACTAGTTCTTCTCAGGTCTTCGATTTTGTCCCGTTGCCCACCCGTGTTTTTGAGGCGAAGAAAAAACAGTTCGGTGCTTTTTTTTGCGTACGCTGGGTCCATTTGTGCTGGCAGAATTGCATTCTGAGTGTCATCGAATGAATCAATTTCAAACAATATCGCATTATGCTCCAAAAGTTCATCAAGGTCGCTTATCCTGGTCTCGGCGGCCGCACTTCGAAGCAACAATGACTGGAATTGGTAAATTTCGCAGACCTTGAAAAAGGCCAATTGAGCGGTTTTTCCCGCTTCGCTTGACAAATCGAGACGCTGAACGTTATCCTCAATCACCCTGAATAGACTCCGCAGTTTTGAGAAATCACTGTTGTAGGAAGCCAGTTCTTCGACCGAACACGCTTCGCTAGATTTCTTCGTGTGAGTCGCCAAAGAGGAGATCCAAGTTTGAAAGCTTGTAATGTGATCCCGTAGACGCATGAGGTCCATCGGGGGCTCCGGGTTTTTCTTGCCTCCAAGAAAATCCTTTGATTTGATAGATAGCAACGCAACCAACACCACCTCTTCAAACGCAACCAACTCGTCCACCTCTTTACGTTTTTTGAGGTTTTCGGGGGACTCGAAATCTAGTTTAGCTCTCAATTCCTCCAACTCCCGAGCGTAGCGGTCATGTTCAACTGGGTCACTCACTTTGAGTTGTTCCAGCTCACCCTCCTCTAAGCGCCTTTTCAGCCCTTCCATTTCCGAAGTCATGGCCTTAACTGCTTCTCTTTTGATTTTGGAAATCGGTCCGCGATTTTGTTTTTCCTGAGCATATATGGCACCATAATATGAGTGTTCGTCAACTCGGTGCGCAAATCTTCGTCTAGCAATATCAAGAGTTGCCTGAACCCAAAGCAGGCGGGCAATTACCTCGTTCACTTCCACGATACGGTTGAATAGGTATCTGTCGCTGTATCGTGCCATGGATTCATTGAATTCCCGGCAAGCCTCATCTACCTCGCCTCGCTTCAGGGGCTCTTCAAGTCTTGTTGCAACCTTGATTGCGATGTATGTCATCAGGAGTGCCTTTTTTCGGCCGAACAGTCTGAACCTCGGCAACTTCTCAAACTCAACGCGTCGCTCGCTATACAGCACTTGCGTCACCCTCCGAATCTCTCTTTTGATTTCGTCTCTCATACGGGTCTTGGCTTTTGGGGTTGTCTCGCGGTGGAATTGATTTGAGGGGCAGGCTATGGCGTGCGCTCAGCTTGGCGGGCTGCCGCTTGTTGTGTCCGGCAATCTTTCCGGGCGAAATAGAGAACCACCAGAAACACCGCCCCCGTCGCCGCGTCGAGCACGCGCCAGGTCTCTTTCCCGAAGTGGACCGGAACGAACGGGTTGAAGAGAACCGCCACGGCACCCAGAGCCCACGCCCACGCGTCGCGGCCGGTCCGGTGCAACTGGATGGCCGAGCCGACGGCAACCGCGCATGTGACCCACCGCAGCAAGCGGTAATACCCATAGGGGAGATCCGCCACCGCCACGAAGGCGAACGCCGCCGCGCCGATCAGAACCCAGGTGGGGACAATGTGCCGGGAATCGCTCACGACAGGGTTACGGTCTTAGACCCTGAACTCTGTCGATTTTTTCAACCCGTGCGAAACAACCCCTCAAAACTCATGGGCGGGGGTGAGCGGGATTTCCCGCCCACCTCGCCGTGCCGCCCGAGGCTGATCCGGATTAGGAATTGGATGGATCATCCGGCCGCCAGCGGTGCGGGGGGGGGGGGGGGGGGGGGATTCCGATAGTCCTTCATAGATGGTCAAGAGAACACAACTTTTAGACCATTGCCGGATTTCCGGTAACGCTCCTGTGAAGACCGGCAGCCCAACCGATGCCCCCTGTGAAAAGGCGAAGGGCCAGTCTGAGGGTCTCTCATTTCACTAGGACATCGACCGTAACCGGCAAGTGGTCCGAGCCCTCGACCCGGGCGACAGTCGCGGCCGGGGCTCCCAGCCCCTTGGGGAAGAAGTGGTCGAAGCACGCATCCGGGTAACGGCCGTGGCCCGGACAGGTGATGGCTCGGCGTGGCGGGTTTTGTTGTATTGGCTTCCTTCTCGGAGCCAATGAAAAGCCGGAGGCTGAGAGTTGCTAGGAGTGGGCTGGCACCTCCAAATTGAGCGATTACAACCATACAACCAACTCCACCTAAAAACTCCGATCCCGAGCTGTGCTATTGAAGAGAACTCTTAATTTGGGACCAATAGGCGCTAACTCACAAAACTTTGGATTAGAGCAATGATAGCCATGACGGAAACAGAAGTGATAGTCCCATACATCGCCCAACGATACGCAACGATTTGAAAACTTGCCAACACTGCTTCACGCGAAGGGCGACTAGCATAGTATTCCTTAAGCAACCGAGTTTTGGTGCGAGCAATCCAAATGCGAAAAATGACGATCAAAACAAAAGCAACGACATTGCACTTTGAGAACTTCGGATAATTTGCAAGAACAACCGCCAAGGACCAATTCAAAAGATAATACAGAGCCTGGGTCCCAATAACTCCATTCAAGAATCCCACGAATACAAGTTGACGCTTGTCACTATATCTAGGAAAAATACCAACAAGCGGTATCGAAACGGATATCGCGTAGGTAACGACGCCATAAACATATTCCCCAAATTTCAGCACTGAGAAGATTGCCACAAACCAAGCAAGGTAGATCATGTTAGTTTTAGGGCTAGATTTACATACGCGGCAAAGCCGAAGTGGAAATTGCTAGGAAATTGCTTTTCGGTGTTGGTGCGCATGAGGGGCCAAAGAGAGGTTTGGAGAACGGGAGAATGGGGGAGGTCACACGCTTCCCCCACCCGCAACGATCTTACAATCCTACAATCTTACAAGCCAAATCCTGCCATTTTTTCACGTAGTGCGCTCACCGTTGCAAAGCCCATGGGCCGGGGTGCCCCCGGTACCACGGGTGGCGGGTCAGGCATCACAGGCAACCGCCTCGATCACCGGAGTCTGCCGCCGCGTCAAGGTGCGGATCGGATTCACAAACCCAACGCTCCCGCTCCAGTCCTTCGCTTCAATGCCAGAGGCCCTGCGGTGGAGATCCGCCAGCGTCTTCACATCGGAGAGCGTGCGGGGCAGAGGGGCGGCCCGCAGAGCTTCCACGATCCGGCGTTGCAGCACGGGCACCAATGCCTTCTGGAAGACCTCGGGCGGAGCGTCTGCCAGTGCCTCAAGCTCCGCCATCCCATCCGGCACCGCAAGCTGTTCACCCTTACCCGCGCCCCCGTTGGCCGCAACCGGCGGCTTGGGCTTTGGCGGTGCGACAGATCGGGCAGCCGCAGCCCGCCGCTTGGCCTGCCTCCCGGGCGTCTTCCACCCGAAGCGCTTGGATCGGTCGTTGACCGTTGCGAGCGGTATTTCAAAGGCTTGGGCCAAGGTTTGCAAGGCGATCCCGGCCACGGCTTTTCGCTGCAATTCCGCCCAAACCTCGACGGGAATCCTGCGGCGGGTCTTTTTCTGCGGTGCGGGTGCGCTGGTGCTGTCCATGCCCTCAGAGGATACGGGCAAAACCCGCGATAAGCAAGCGCGAATGAATCGCAGTTGCAATTACTGAAACCGGGTGAATCGGTCGGAGAGATCGCGCAATCTGCCTCCGCCTGCCCGCCCGGATTCAAAGCAGTTAGAAAAAAGTGGGGGTCATTTTAGGGGGCATCTGGCCGGGGGACTCCCGTCGGTTAGTGGCGAAATCCTTGTAGCTACAATGAATTTCAGGGATGGTGCGCGATACTGGGTTCGAACCAGTGACCCCCTCCGTGTCAGGGAGGTGCTCTACCACTGAGCTAACCGCGCATGTTGATGGGCCGGGTGGGCGGGAGTCCTATCACCCCTCCCGCCGACTGGCAATCCCTTTTTTCGGATTTTTGGCGGGTGGATTCCACGCATATTCTGCTGTCTTCCGGAAAAAATCGCTGATTTTTGATAATCCCCGTTGCCAGCGGCCAAATCCACGTTTATGGGAGGCGCCTATGTCACTCCTGACCGACGACTCCCCCATCATCACCAAGACCAAGGAACTCTGCGCCGAAATCGCCGGTTCCCCGATGTTTGCCGAACTCCAGGCCCGCGTTGAGCGGTTTCTGGGCGATGAGGCATCCCGCAACCAATACCGGGAGGTTCACCAAATGGGTGAGCAACTCCATCAGCAACAACACGCCGGCATCGAACTGGCGGCCAGCGAAATCCAGGCGTTTGAAGGGGCCCGCGATGCCTTGTTCGGCAACCCCATCGCCACCGAGTTCATGGACTCCCAGCAAAAGCTTGAGAAAATCCAGAAGGAAATCGGCAAGTACGTGAGCATGACCCTGGAACTGGGACGCGTGCCAGGCGCCGACGATCTCGCCGAGGCCGGTGGCTGCTGCGGCGGTGGCGGTGGCGGCGGCTGCGGCTGCCACGATGAGGCCGACCAGGGCCCCGGGACCGGCGATGGCGGTTGCGGCGACGAAGGTGGCGGCTGTTGCTGCCACTGAGTGCCTCCCGCTCAGTCATCTCAGTTCTGAAGTTGGTTGGCGGTTGGAAACCGCCGCCACCATGATGGCGGCGGTGGCCGCGACTGAGTGCCCTGCCCGGCTATTTCCGAACCAGCTTGGTGACCCGCCCCGTGGCGTTCCAATCCTGGACGTAAAGATTGCCCTCCCGGTCGAAACACAGGCCGTGGGGGGCGGTGAAGATGCCTTCCTTGAAGTCCCCGGGGGCCACCCCGAAATTCGCCCACTGGCCCGTATCCGGGTTATCGCCCAGAAATGCCACTGGCACGCCATCCTTGTCGAGGATCGTCACGCGGGCCTCAAGCTCGGCCACGGCGCAGAAATCGCCCATGATATCGACCATGCAGGGCAGCCGCAGGCCCTTGGCATGGATGCCGATGAACTTGCCTTCGAGGTCGGTGTGGACCAAACGGCGGTTGCCGCGGTCCGCCACCAGCAAGCGCGGCTCACCGAACCGGGTATCGATCGCCAAGCCGTGGCAGGTGTTGAACTGACCGTCTCCGGAACCCTTGCCACCGAAGGTTTTGAGCAGTTTGCCGGCGGCGTCGAATTTGTGGATCATCTGGGCTCCGTAGCCGGTGGCGGCGAAAATCGAGCCATCCGGAGCCACGGTCACTGCGGTGAGGCCGTTCCAACCGCCGGCCACCTCGCCGGTGGCGGCATTCGGGATTTCCAGCAGGATCTTGCCGTCGGTATCGATTTTGCAAACCCGGCCCTTGGGCAGTTGCGCGCCATAGATGACATCCTTGCCGCCTTCCACCCGGATTGCCATCGCGTGAAACCCGGCGCATTCCGGCGCGATGGTTTTGACCAGCCTGCCATCGGGTTCATAGACGATCACCGAAAGGGCGGCATCGGTGCTGAAATAGATTCTGCCATCGGAGCCGGAAAGCACGCTGCCGTGGGTGGGCCCCAGGTTCTTGCCGTCCGGCAGTTTTCCCCAGCCGGGAACGGTCTCGAAGGTCCAGCCGCCGTTGCCGGTGAGCACCGCGTGAGGCAGCTCCTTGCCGGGCGGGGTGGCATTTTCCGGATGGGCGTTGGCGAACGAGGTGACGGTGATCAGTGCGAGCAGGATTGGTTTCATGGGCAAGCTGGCACTCAAACCCCAAACCGCCCGCTGTCAAGGGGATTCGAGCGCAAATTCCCGGGCTTCCCGCAATTGGGGCAAACCCACCAAAACCCGCTGGATCGCAGGTTCCGGCGGATTTCCCGGGTTTCCGCTTGCCGGGCAGGCGGATTGGTGCTTGCCTCGCCCCCGCTATGAAAATCGTTGTCGCCTATTCCGGAGGTCTCGATACCTCCGTCCTGCTCAAGTGGCTCAAGCAAAAATACTCCGCCGAAATCATCGCCTACTGTGCCGACGTCGGCCAGGCGGATGAACTCGACGGCCTTGAACAAAAGGCGCTGGACACCGGTGCGTCCAAGTATTTCCTCGGCGACCTCAGGGAGGAATTCGCCCGCGACTATATTTTCCCGATGTTCCAGGCCAATGCGCTCTACGAAGGCCGGTATTTGTTAGGCACCTCGATCGCCCGCCCCTGCATCACCAAGGGCATGCTCGACGTGGCCCTCGCCGAAGGGGCCGATGCGATCGCCCACGGTGCCACCGGCAAGGGCAACGACCAGGTTCGCTTCGAGCTTTCCGCCGCCACGCTGGCCCCGCAGCTCAAATGCATCGCCCCGTGGCGGGATGCCTCGTTCCGCGCCCAATTCCCCGGCCGCGCCGAGATGATCGCCTACGCCGAGGCCAACCAAATTCCGATCAAGGCCTCGATGAAAAAACCCTACTCGATGGACCGCAACCTGCTGCACATCTCGTTCGAGGCCGGCATGTTGGAGGAGCCGTGGTATGACGCCACCACCCCGGCCGACAAGGACATGTACGTCCTCTCCACCTCTCCCGAAGACGCCCCGGACCGCCCCGAATACCTGCAAATCCTCTTTGACAAGGGCGATGCCATCGGCCTCCAGGCGGAGGGCCTGGCAGAAACGATCACCGCGCTCGGTGATTTCCAGGTGCTCGGCGAACGCGACGGCTACACCCTGCTGAGTCCCTACGGCATCATGCGCGTGCTCAACACCCTCGGCGGCCGCCACGGCATCGGCCGCGTCGATATCGTGGAAAAC
Source organism: Akkermansiaceae bacterium (assembly GCA_021733795.1). GTDB lineage: Bacteria > Verrucomicrobiota > Verrucomicrobiia > Verrucomicrobiales > Akkermansiaceae > Luteolibacter. The sequence goes on from JAIPKB010000053.1 coordinate 29,670, forward strand.
CGCTTTGTCGGCATGAAATCCCGCGGGATTTACGAAACGCCGGGCGGCACCATCCTGCTGGCCGCCCACCGCGATCTGGAGACTCTAACCGTGGATCGCGAGGCGATGCACATCCGCGACACCCTGATCCCGAAATACGCCCAACTGGTGTACAACGGTTTCTGGTTCGCGCCCGAGCGCGAGGCGATCCAGGCGCTGGTCTCCCACACCCAGCAAACGGTCAGCGGCGAGGTCAGGGTGAAACTCTACAAGGGCAACGTCATGAACGCCGGTCGCCGCTCACCCCACAGCCTCTACTCGGAAGCCGTCGCCACCATGGAAGGCGGCCAGGAGCAGGCCTACAACCAGGACGACGCCACCGGCTTCATCGCCCTCAACGCGCTGCGCCTCAAAGCCAGCGCCCGCCAGCGGAAATAGGCTCGGAATGAACGCCCCGGAGCGCCGACATCCTGTCGGCTATGTGAGGCCGACATGCTGTCGGTCGGGGATGACGGGAGCCCCTGCCGGGCAGCGCCGCCTGCCGGACAGGACTGCGCCGGACAGCATGTCCGCCTGACTCAGCGCTCAGAATGAACGCGCTCCGAAACGCCGGCATTCCTCAGTAGGGTGCCAGCTCACACGTCACCCAAACCAGATCGAGGTCAGGTGTTCCAACCCAAGTACCCGCGCCGCCAAAGCTAACAGCGCAAGCCCGAAGGCGCCGTCGATCCAGCGGGCGGTCTTTTGATAGGCACGTTTCAGCGGAGCCCATTGCAAGGCCCAGGCCCAGGCGATCCACAACGAGAACCCCTGGACCACGATCACCCCGCCCAGCGCC
>JAIPKB010000054.1 GCA_021733795.1 Akkermansiaceae bacterium
GGCAATCTCCTTGGCGAGTTTCGGTGCGGCCTTGCGGCGGGCGGCGGTTAGCTTCCGACCGGCGGCGTCCAACGCAGCCCGGGCGGCGGCCAATTCCTGCTCCAACACCCCGATTTTCTCACTGCGGTTCTCGATCGTGTCGAGCCTGGCGGCGGCAGCCTCGCGGCGGGCGAGCACATCGGTTAGAGAAGGTCCGTATTTGCGTTTCAGGGATTCCAGCAAGTTCATCCGTTCTTCGAGGGCGGTGGCGGCGGCGGGGTCGATCTCCAGTTCATCGGCGTAGTCGGCGAGCGTGCTTTCGAGGTCCTGGAGTTCCACGCTGGCGGTTTCCAACGAGGCCACGCGGTCGCGGACGGAGGGATCGAGTTTTTCCAGTTCGCGGATATGGCGTTGCAGGTCTCCGAGCCGTTCGATGATCCCGTCCTCGCCACTGAGTGCGGCGGTGGCGGCGGCGGTGGTTTCCACGAGCCGGGTGGCGTTGCTGGCGCGGCGCCAGCGTTCCTCCAACTCGTGTTCGTCCTCGGGCTTGAGGTCGGCTTCGTCGATCTCGCGGACCTGGTGGTGGAGCAGTTCGAGTTCCTGTTCGGACGCATGTTCGGCATGGCGGACGGCATCGAGTTCGGCGGTCTTGGCCCGCCAGGCGCGGTGGTGCTCGCGGTATCCGGCGTGGGTTTGCTCGGCCCCGGCGTAGGCATCCAGCATCGCGAGCTGGCGTTCGGTGGAAAGCAGCGATTGGTGGTCGTGGGGCCCGTGGAGATCGACCAGGTGTTCGCCCAGGCGCTTGAGCAGGGCCAGGGTAACGGGCGAGTCGTTGACGAACTGGCGGGTCGTGGTTAGACCGATGCTGCGGCGGATGATGAGCTGTGAGTCATCGCCCGGCGGGAGACCGCCGTCCTCGAGGATGGCGGCGATTTCGGCGGCTTGGGAAAGCTCGAAAACCGCCTCCACGGTGCATGTTTCCTCACCGGTGCGGATGAGGGATTTTTCGGCGCGGCCTCCAAGGACCAGCTTGAGGGCACCGACGATGACCGATTTGCCCGCGCCGGTCTCGCCGGTGACGCTGGCCAGTCCGGGACCGAGATCCCAGATCAATTCGTCCACCAGCGCGAGGTTGCGGATTTTGAGCAGGGTGAGCATGGGCGGCAGGAAGTGTCGGATCTAAATGGCGGGCCTCAGGCGGTGACCGCACTGCGATCATCGTTGAGCCCGGATTTTTCCAGGAAATAATCATACCCGCCGGTGTAGCGGGTGACGATGCCGTTGTCGATGTGCAGCGTGGTCTCGGCCAGAGTGCGGATGAAATGCACGTCATGGGAGATGAACACCAGCGTGCCTTCGTAAGACTTGAGCGCCTGCACCAGCGAGTCGATCGACAACAGGTCGAGGTGGGTGGTGGGCTCGTCCATCAGCAGCAGATTCGGCGGATCGACGAGGAACTTGACCAGATTGAGCCGGGATTTCTCGCCACCTGATAGAATGCCGCAGCGTTTCTCCACATCGGCCCGCCGGAACAGGAAGGTCCCGAGAATCGAGCGCGCGTCCTCATCGCGGAGGGTCGGGCAACACCCCATGACCTCCTCCAACACCGTGTTGTCATCATTGAGCGCCTCCGAGCGGTGCTGTGAATAGTAACCGAGTTTGGTGGCATAGCCGGGTTCGCGCTTGCCCGCATCGATCGGCAGGATTCCGGCCAGGATCTTGAGCAGGGTGGACTTGCCGGACCCATTGGGCCCCACCAGCACGATCCGGTCGCCCCGATCGATGGTGAGATCGAGGTTTTGATAGATGCGTTTGTCGCCGTATGACTGGCCGACCTTGGTCAACTCCATCACCTTCTGGTTGGAACGGGCCGGCTGGGGGAAGGTGAACTTGAATGGCTTGCGCGGGGCGCGGGGCTTCTCGATGCGCACCAGCTTTTCGAGGGTTTTCACCCGCGACTGGACCTGGGCCGCCTTGGAGGAAACCTGGCGGAACCGATCGATGAACTCCTGGACGTGCTCGATTTCCTTGTTCTGATTGCGGTAGGCCTGAACCTGCTGCTCGTAGCGCTTCTCGCGCTGGACGACATAGGACGAGTAGTTGCCGGTGTAGGAAATGAGCGCGGCCGCATCCGGATCGATCTCGATGACCGTCTCGACGATCATATCCATGAAATCCCGGTCATGGGAGATCATCAGGATGGCGCCTGAGTAATTGAGCAAATACCGCTGGAGCCAAAGCAGGGAGAGCAGGTCGAGGTGGTTGGTCGGCTCGTCGAGCATCAACAGGTCCGGCTCCATCACCAGCAACTGGGCGAGGTGGGCGCGCATCACCCAGCCACCGGAGTATTCGCGGGCGGGCTGGTGGAAATCCTCCTGTTTGAACCCGAGACCCGCCAGGATTTTCTTGGCCTTCGGTTCGAGTTGGTAGCCGTTGAGGTGGTTGAACTGGTCCTGGGCCTTGGCAAACTCGGGATGTCCGTGGTCGCCGGCAGCCTCGTATTGGCGCATGGTGCGGAGGATACCGACCATTTCCGGGGTGATTCCCATCCCAATCTCGATGATCGTCTCATCGCTGGGCTCCCCGGACTCCTGCGGAAGATAACCGGTGATCGAGTATTCGTCGCGCTCAATCGTGCCCTCGTCCGGACCGTCTTCGCCGAGAACCATGCGGAAAAGCGTGGACTTGCCGGCCCCGTTCGGGCCGACGAGGGCGACGCGCTCGCCCCAGTTGATGGACATTTCCGCCTCGCGGAGCAGGGTTCGTCCGCCGAGCGTCTTGGTCAATTTGTGAATCGTAAGCACAGGCCGGATGTAACGGATAATGGACCGGGGAGCAAGAAATTCAGGAGCCGATGAAGATTTGACCTTGACGGATGGGGGCGCGGCGGGGTTTTCTAGGCCAACCCCAGCTTCCGCATGACCACCAGAAAAATCGACCATTCCTCCCTGACGCGCGGCTTCGTGCGCGGCCTCGCCCTGCTCTCGCTCGTTTTTCTCTCGCTCGCGGGGGGACTGAAGGCCCAGGACTTTGAGGGCAAGACCATCTCCAACGTCGATGTCCGCTACACCGGAGCCAAGACGGTGGACGAGGCCCGCATCCGCAACCTGCTGAGTTCCAAGGCGGACTCGGCTTATTCCGCGGAAAAGCTCGACGCCGACGTCAAGGCGCTGTTCGAGTCCGGGTTGGTCGATGACGTGCGTTTTCTCGCCGAGGAAGTCGATGGCAAGGTCAAGCTGATCGTCGAGGTCACCACCCGTGCGGAATACGTGGCCATCGGGTTTGTGGGCAACACGATTTTTTCCGACGCCAAGCTCGCCAAGGAAACCAAACTCAGAAGCCGGGGGATTCTCAGCGACGCCACCATTCTGGAGGCCCGCCGCAATATCGAGAAGTACTATCTCGGCTACGGTTACCCGGACGTTTCGGTGGATCACCGGATCCAACCCACCGCCCAAGTCGGCAAGGCGGACTTGGTCTTCGTCATCGACGAAGGTGCCAAGAACGAGGTGCGCAAGATCCGCTTCGAGGGCGTCACCGCCTTCACCACCGCCGAGCTACGCAAGGAAATGAAAACCAAGACGAAAAACTGGATGTCCTGGCTGACCAAGGCCGGCCGCTTCGAGTCCGATCAACTTGCCTCCGACCTCGATGCCATCCTCGACTACTACCGCAGCAAGGGTTACCTGCGGGTCAGCAGCCCGGGCATCCGCCGCGAACCGGTCGGCGACGGCCGCGTGGACATCATCATCCCGATCGTCGAAGGCGAGAAATACACCGTTGCCAGTGTCGGCTTCGGCAAGGTCACCGTGTTTAAACCGGAGGAACTCTATCCGGCACTCACCCTGCTGGCCAATGACGGATACTCTTCCAAGAAAATGCGCGCGGACATCACGATGATCCGCAGCTACTACGGTTCCCGCGGCTATGCGGATGCCATGGTGATCCCGGACATCCGCGATGCCGGCCCCAACCGGGTTTCGATCACCTACCGCATCACCGAAGGCAGCCGCTTCCGGGTGGGCAAGGTCAACATCCAGGGCAACGTCAAGACCAAGGACAAGGTGATCCGCCGCGAGGGCTCCCTGCAACCGGGCGACTGGTTCAACTCGGTCGAGCTGGAAACCACCAAGGCACGCCTCACCAACCTCAACTATTTCTCCGATGTCCAGGTGACCGGCACTCCCGCCGGTGGCGGCTACCGCGATGTCGATGTGCTCGTCGAAGAACGCTCCACCGGTAGTGTCGGGGTCGGTTTCGGTTTCAGCTCGATCGACAGCATCGTCGGGTTCCTGAATCTGGAACAGGCCAACTTCGACCTGTTCAACCCGTGGAACTTCACCGGCGGCGGCCAGCGTTTCGGAATGAACGTGCGCGCCGGCAGCGAGCGGTCGGACTTCAGCCTGACCCTCGTGGAACCATGGTTCCTGGACCGCCAACTCTCCTTGGGCGGCGAGTTCTTCTATCATCAATCCACCTACTTCAGCGATTGGTATGAGCAAAAGAACCTCGGTGGCTCCATCTACCTGCGCAAACCCTTGACCGACAAATCGTGGATCAAGCTGGAATACCGGCTGGAAAAAATCAACGTCGACGTGGACACCTATACTCCGCCGGCCTCGAAACTGTGGCAGGAAAACGACGACTACCTGCGGAGCGCACTGGCTCTCAACTACGTGCATGACACCCGTGACAGCCTGATCCAACCGCGCAGCGGCCACAAGATCGACGCCGGCCTGACCTATGCCGGTCTCGGCGGCGATGTGGATGCCCTCACTTTCTCCCTCCAGGGCCAGCAATACTGGAACCTCAAGTGGGACTCGATTATCGCGATCTCGGGAGAACTTGCGGCGGTGGATGGCAGCGAAGTCCCGATTTTCGAGCGCATGTTCCTTGGCGGTGGCCGCACCCTGCGCGGTTTTGAATTCCGCGACGTGGGACCGCGCGACGATCCCACCGGGGAGGTCATCGGCGGCCATTCGCTGGGTTACGTTTCCCTCGAATACAGCATCCCGATCATCGAAACCGTCCGGGTGGCGGCGTTCTACGACATGGGCTTTGTCAATGTGGACAGTTGGGATTTCGACCCTAGCGATCTTTACACCGATGTGGGCATCGGCCTGCGCTTGAAACTGCCGATCAGCCCGTTGCCGCTCGCCCTGGACTACGCGATCCCGCTCAACACCCCGGACGATCTCGCCGACAAGGGCGGCCAGTTCAATTTCTCGCTGCAATATCAATATTAATCGTCATCCTGCGGCGTTCCGCCCATGGCCATGTGTTGAATCAGCCGTTCGTTGAATTGATCCGCCATATTGAAACCAAGCAACCGGAGTTGCTGGTCGAGGGCGGCGATGCTGACCATTCTGGCGGTGTCGCGGCCTGGTCCCACCGGGATCTCCACCTGATCCACCTGCCGGCCCAGAATTTCATAGGTGTTCTTGGTCATGCCGCAGCGGTCCACCTCGTTGAGATCCCCGCTGGGCTTGAGCAGGACCACCAGGTCCAACCGCTTTTCGTGACTGATCGACGTGAGCCCGTAAAGATTCGCCACATTGATGATGCCGATGCCGCGGATTTCCATGAATCCGCGCGAAAGGGCCGGCGAGGAGGCCACCAGTTCGTCGCCCACGTATTTCACCCTCACCATGTCATCGGCCACCAGCGAGGCACCCCGCTCGATCAGGCCGATCGCGGTCTCGGACTTGCCCGAGCCGCTCTGACCGATGATCAACACCCCGGTGCCACGCATGTCCACCATGCAGCCGTGAATCGTCACGCTCGGCGCAAAATCATTCTCGAGCTTGATGGTGGCCGCGTTGAGAAAATTCATCGTCACCATCGATGTGCCGAATACCGGGATCTTGTGCTCGCTGGCGACCGTCAGCAGGTCATCCCCCAGAATGGTGCCGCGGGCCACCACGATGCACGGGATGTCCCGGTCGCACATCCGCCGGAACCGGTCCGCCCGCATGCCATCCGGCAGCTTCCGCAGATACGACATCTCCGAGTTGCCGAGCACCTGCACCCGCTTGGGCGCGAAGTAGGAAAAGAACCCCGCCAGTGCCAGCCCCGGCCGGTTCATCGCCGGTTCGCTGATCGGCCGCTCGAACCCGACCTCCTCACCCAACAAGGTGAGGCACAAGTCGGCCGCGTGGTTCTTGAAGAAGTCTCCAACCGAAATCGAGGTGATGGTTTTGACGCGATGTGGGGGCATGGCCGGAATTCAAGCACATCCCGCCCCGGAAAGCACGCTAAAAAACCTCCATCCGCGCACCGTCTATTTCTCCGCGCCCACGGCTACTCTCGGCAGTGGCAAGGCATGGCGGTTGAAAACCGCCGCCACGATCGGACGCCTATCCTCCCCGCAGCGTTGCCAGATCCTCGTCTGAGACGCAGCACGGGTCCACCGCCACCCAGTGGCCGGGGGCGATCTCCCGCATGGACAAATCCGCCTCGATGGATTCCTCATAGCGCGGGTGTTTCATCCGGTGGCCGAAGGCACTCCCCGACGGCGGGTCGATCGGCGATGGCACATCTCCCTCCAACAACGGCCGGGCGCTCCGGTAGCGTGGATCGTGCGAGGGAATCGCCGCCAGCAGCGCCTTGGTGTAGGCGTGGCGCGGATCGCGGTAGATCGTCTCCGCAGCCGCCAATTCGACGATTTTCCCGAGGTACATCACCGCCACCCGGTCGCTGACGTGCTTGACTACCGAGAGATCATGGGCGATGAACAAATAGGACAGACCGAAATCCCGCTGCAACTCAACGAGCAGATTGAGAATCTGCGACTGGACTGAAACATCGAGCGCGGACACCGGCTCATCGCAGACAATCAGCTTGGGCTTGAGCGCAAGCGCCCGGGCGATGCCGATCCGCTGCCGCTGGCCGCCGGAAAACTCGAATGGATAGCGGTCCCCCGCGGCCGCAGGCAACCCCACCCGGTCCAACAATCCATTCACCTCCACCCGCCGCTGCTGGCGATCACCCAAACCGTGGATGATGAGCGGCTCTTCGATGATCGCACACACGCTCATCCGGGGATCAAGCGATTCCGCAGGGTCCTGGAACATCATCTGGAAATTCCGCCGCAGGGGGCGCAGTTCCCGCTGGCGCAGGGTGGAAATATCCGTACCGGCGAAGTGGATGCTGCCGGAAACCGGCTTCAGCAGGCGGACGATCGCCTTGCCAAGGGTGGTTTTACCGCAGCCGGACTCCCCCACCAGACCCAGGGTTTCTCCGGGACCGAGTTGCAGCGACACTCCATCCACCGCCCGCACCGTGGCGGTCGGGCGCGGAATCACCCCACGCCTAACCGCAAAGTGGACGCATAGCTCGGAAACGGATAACAACGGTGGAGGAGTCACGGACATATCATGGAACTTGATAACATTTCGGACAGGTTTCCACCCAATGCCCGGGCGTCACCTCCTCGATCCGGGGGCGTTCGGCCGTCCGCGAATCGCGGTGCCCCATCCGCTGGCAGAAACGGCAGCCATGGGTGTGCTCGGCCAGCCCCGCGACCATCCCGGGGATGGTCGCGAGCACCGACTTGGAAGGCATTTCGAGGGTAGGGATCGAGCGCAGCAACCCCTGGGTGTAAGCGTGAAGCGGATGCTCGAACAACTCCACCGCCGCCGCCCGCTCGACCACCCGCCCGGCATACATCACCACCACTTCATCGCAGGTTTCCGCGATCACCCCCAGATCGTGGGTGATCAGGATCACCGACATGCCCATTTCCTGCTGCAGGCTTTTGATCAACTCGAGAATCTGTGCCTGGACCGTGACATCGAGCGCGGTGGTGGGCTCGTCCGCAATCACCAGCGCAGGTTTGCACGCCAGCGCCAGCGCAATGACAATCCGCTGCCTCATGCCGCCGGAAAGCTGGTGAGGGTAGTCCATCATCCGCCGCTCGGGATCCGGAATCCGCACCCGGTGCATCATTTCCAAGGCCGCCTCCCACGCCTCCCGCTTGGATGCCTGCCGGTGGATCCGGAACACCTCCGCCAACTGCCGGCCCACCCGGTGCACCGGATTGAGCGCGGTCATCGGCTCCTGGAAAATCACCCCGATTTCACCACCGCGGATTCGCCGCAAGTCTCGATCACTGGCCCGCACCAGATCTTGCCCCTTGAAATGGACGTGCCCACCCAGAATCCGCCCGGACGGCTGCGGCAGCAGGCGCACGATCGACATCGCAGTCACGCTCTTGCCGCACCCGGACTCACCCACGATCCCCACGGTTTTCCCCTGCGGCACGCTGAACGACACCTGATCCACCGCCCGCAGCATCCCGCGGTCGGTTTCAAACGAGGTGATCAACTTCTCCACCTCCAGGAGATTTTCAAAATGAGAAGACATCGGGTCAAAAATCGCTCATCTGCGGCGGCTGGCGGATCTTTACCTCGGAGCGACGATCCTACCACTCAAAATTCAATCCATGGGGCCGAAAACCAGGCCGTTCCCGCTCACGGCTCGACCAGAGTGTCCTTCGGCACCGGCATGCCGGGCGCGGCGGGCTCCTCCGGCGCAACCACCCGGTAAGCATCCGCACTCCGGTTCACTTCCGGGAAACGCTGACCGCTCCGCTCTGCGGCGAGGGTTTCCCGGCGCATCTCTTCATCAATCCACAGCACATGGACCTCATGGGGGTCGAGCACCACCGGCGGGCTGAAGCGGGTTTGTTCGCAGTCCGGCCAGCGCACCCAGCGCCAGTTGGCCAGGCGGACGAAATCCACGGTGTAGGCGGGCAGGAAAACCGCCTCGTCGTGGATGATGCGCTGGAGTTTCCAGGAGGCGTCCCGCACCTCCTCCACCGTCCGCCCGGTGCGGACGATGTCGCAGAGCTTGTCAGTATCCGGGCGCGCCCAGACGAAGAGGTTGTTGGTCTGGGGTTTGGGGTTGCCCTTGGCGTCGAGGGCGTTGGACGAATGCAGGAATTCGTAAAAATCCGGGATCGGCGGCGTGACCACCCAACTGCCGAATGACATATCATATTGTTTGAGCATGTCCTTCTTGTAGGCCACGGTGAATTCCATGCCGTCGAGCCGCAGGTCCAGTCCGCAGGCCTTCGCGTCCTCGCGGAGAATCGCAAACATCCGGTCGTAGAGCGGGATCATCGGATAGGAAATCGAGGTGCTCAGCCGGGTGCCATCCGGCTTGCGAAGAATGCCGTCCGCCCCCTCTTCGGTGAAACCGGCCGCGCCAAACGCAGCCCGGGCGGCGATGATCGAATACGGCCGCGCCTTGATCGACGGGTCGCTGTAGATGGCATAGCCCTCGTTGAACGCGTTGAGCCGCTGGTAGTCACCACGATAGAGGACATCGATCACCTTCTGCCAGTTGAGCGCGTGGTGGATGCCCACCCGCACGTCGCGGTTGTCGAGCGGCGGTTTGCGGGTGTTCAGGTAGAACCCGCGCGGAAGCTTCGGATAGCGGGTGAAAAACGTGGTGCGCTCGATGTAACCGGAGAACACCTCGTTGATCTCGCATTTCTCATACCACAACTCCGGCCGGGATAGATAGAAGGTATCCAACTCCCCGGCCCGGAACAACTCGAACGCCTTCGGCTCGTCGCGAATCACGATGTTGACCAACCGGTCCGGATTGAAACGATATCGATAGTATTTCAAGTCCCGCGCCCACCAGTCCCGGACCCGGTGCTGGGTGATGGAGGCACCCTTGACGATGCCGCCCTCACGCACCTCGTAGGCGCCGGTGGTGGGCGGAAACCGCCACTGGTAGCGCTCGTCGTAGTCCGGCCCGTAGTCCTGATAGAAATGGGGTGGCGAGGGCCCCAGGCCACCGGCGAACTGCACCGCGTTGATCCGGGTCTCGGGCAAACTGACCGAAAGCGTCCCCTCATCATAAACCGCCACCTGGGCGAGACTCTCCCGGAAAAATTGCTTGGAAAACGGGTTGAAGATGTCATCGGACACCCGCAGATAGACCGCCACCAGGAAATCGCGGGCCTTGACCTTCGCCCCGTCCGAATAGCTTGCCGCCGGGTTCAACCGGAAGAACACGGTGCGCCCGTCCGCAGCCACCGCCCACTGGCTGGCAAGCCCGGGGATCGGCTCCATGGTCTCCGGATGGGGAACCACCAACGGCAGCTCGATATAGTCGTAGAGTTCGCCGCGGAACTCGTTGTTCGAGTTGTTGCCAAAGGGGGCGATGGCCGGCGGGAAATTCGGCACGTAGCGCCGCAGGGTGCCGCCCTTCTTCGCCCGGGGATCACCGATCTCCGGCTGCTCCATCCCGTCATGCCAGACCAGATCCTCCGGGATGTCCGCCGGTGTGCCGGTCTTGAGGTAGTCCCCCAGCCCGAGCCGGAACTCCCACTTCGCCAGCGCCCGCTCCACCTCCGCCGCACGGATTTCCAACAGCTCGCGCTGCGCCTCATCCGCCCCCGCGAGCTGGACCTGGATTTCCTCGGCTGACTTGACGGCGGCCGCCTGTTGCTTGAACAGCCAGTCATGGATATAGCGGTTGTAGGTGGGCACAAAGGCCTCGAACTGCGAGGTCCGCCCGGCCGGAGCGTCGTCCCTCCTGCAACCGGACAACACCAGCACCCCGAGCATCCCGACAACCCAAACGATCATGACGGAAAACAAGCGCATCAGCGGTAATAGGTGAATTTTTTCGGATCGAAGGCCTCCCGCACGGCCTCGCCCACGAACGTGATCAGAACCAGCGTGCCCACCAGCATCACGAAGGTGGCGGTGACCAGCCACGGCGCGGAAAGATTGGCGATGCCATCCTGCAGCAAGCGCCCCCAGGTGGCATAGCGGACCGGCAGGCCAAACCCGAGGTAGTCCAGCGAGGTCAGCGAGAAAATCAAACCGGAAATGGTAAACGGCACCAACGTGACCAGGATCGCCACGGTATTGGGCAGCAGGTGGAAAAACAAAATCCGCGGCGTGCCCGCACCGATCACCCGGGCGGCGGCGATGTAGTCCCGCTCCCGGTCACGGTAGGCCGCCGTGCGCATCAGGAAGGTCATCCCCATCCAGCCGAATCCGACCAGGATGGTTAGAATCACCGGCAGACCCTTGAACCGCTCCGGCACCATGCTGGAAAGAATAATCACAATGAACAGGAACGGCATGTTGGAAAACACCTCGATCACCCGCTGCACCACCAGGTCGAACCAACCGCCAAAGTACCCCATCAGCAGACCGATGCTGATCCCTATCAAATAAATCGCGGGCAGATAGATCAGCGCGGCCTTGAAATTCACCTGCAGGCCGCCATACAGATAGGCCAGCACATCGTAGCCCTGGCTGGTGGTGCCGAGCAGGCAGCCCTCGCCGGGCATCGGCGGTGCCGGATGATAGCGGAGCACCCGCAGCGCACCGGTCGGCAGCGCCAGGAAGTCCGCCTTCTCTCCGCTGCCCGAGTAATGATCCTCCAACAACGCCCCGTATTGATAGGTCGCGCGATACACCCGCTCGCCGGCGGCGTCCCAACCATCGACCGCACCGGAAAACACCCCGTTGCGCATCGCGTGCCGCAGGTGAATGGTGCCATTGGGTTCGTCATGGAACCTCGCCACCATGCCCGAGTAGGGATGAATCGCTCCCGCCTCGTAATACAAGCCCTCGCGCTGAACCAGGCTGCTGGACCGCGGCGGCAGGGTGTCGCCGGTGGGATCGTAGGGCACCAGCGGCAGGATTACCCGGCCCTCGCCGGATTTCTCCAGACGCCGCTTGAGGGCGCGGCAATCGGCCTCCGCGCCCGCATCATCGCCGGTGCCGCCGAAGTCCGAGTTCTTTACCTCGGTGGGTAGAAACGCCGGAAACACCCACTTCCCCTGATAGTTCACCGCCAGCGCCCGTTTCCCGACCACCACTTGGTCGAGCGCGGCGATCCCACCCATCAGCAGCAGGATCACCAGCGAGACATGCCCGCGTTTGATCGCGCGGAACCTCCGCCACCTGGCCTCGGTCACCGGGTTGTGATGCCTGCCACCCCATGAGCGCACCAGCATCGCCATCCCCGCCACCATCATCAGCGCCGCACAACACCAGCCGAACCACGGCCAACCGGGGTCTCCACCCGCTCCGGTGAAATGCAGCCCAGGCACCTCCCGGCTCGCGTCAAAAAACCACCGCGCGGTCGGAAACGCCAGCCCCCGGATCTCTCCAGTCGCCGCCAGCGCACCCAGCGCAGTTAAAAAGATGGCGATCGCTCTCATGGTCAGTCGAATTTGATCCGCGGGTCCACCATCGCCACGATGACATCAGACACCACGTGTCCTAACAACATCAGAAACGCCGCAATCACCAGGGTGCCCATGATCACCGGCACATCACGCGCCACCACCGCCTGGTATTGGAGCAACCCGAACCCCTGGATATCGAACACCGTCTCCACCAGCAGCGAGCCGGCGATGAACACCTCCAGCAGGCTGCCCAGACTGGTGGCCACCGGGATCATCGAGTTGCGAAACGCGTGGCCGAACACCGCCCGCCGGAAACCCACGCCCTTGGCCACCGCCGTGCGCACGTAGTCGGCCGCCAGATTGTCCATCAGGTTGTTCTTGGTGAGCATCGTCAGCATCGCGAACGAGCCAACCACATAACACGTCAGCGGCAGCACCGTATGGTGGGCCAGATCCTTCACTTTCCCCCAACTGTCCAACTCGCCGAAATCCGGGCTGGTCAGACCGAACAACGGAAACCAGTGCAACCGCGCGCCGAAATGCACCAACAGGATGGCCCCCAGCGCGAACCCGGGAATCGAATAACCCAGAAACACCAATACCGAACTGGCGCTATCCAGAAACGTCCGGTGTTTCAACGCCTTGAGCACCCCCAGCGGCAGACACACCGCATAGGTGATCAGCGCCGTGAGCAACCCGAAATACACAGCGATCGGCATCCGCCCGAAAATCATCCCCGCCACCGGTTCGTTGAACGAGGTCGAGCGACCGAGCTCGCCCTGCAACAGCCCGGAAAACCGCGTCTTGAAAACCACCGCGCGGTCCGCGTAGGCGGGCGGAGTTTCATTCCCGCCGTTGCGTTTCAGAAACCGCTGCTGGCGGTCATGCTCGGTCTCATAGCGGATTTTCCACCCTTCCCCGCTGACCGGCAGCCCGCCTGCCGCGAACACCGCGGCAGCCACCTTGCCGTCCTTGCGCGTCACCCTGACCGTCCGGCCGTCCCCGCGCAGCACCAGCACCGCCGTGTCGTCCGCGTCCGCTCCGGCGTCGATCCGGTCATCATCCGCCCCGCCGAACTCAGCCTTCGAAAGCCGGCTTTCCCGCGGCAGCAGCCCCAGCCACTGGCCGTAACCGATCAAAATCGGCTGATCCAGCCCGTATTGTTCCTCGATTTCCTCGAGTTGTTCCTCGTTGAGGCCGCTCTGGGACTCGGTGGCGGACGCGCGTTTCCCCCCTTGGTCCGCGCCGCGCGCCGCCTGCTGGAGCATCCGTTCGCCCGGCCCGCCAGGCACAAACCGGGTGATCGTGAACACCAGCAGCGTGATCCCCAGCAAAGTGGGCGGAATCAGCAACAGGCGTCTCAGAAAATACTTCAGCACGGGAGTGGCCACCGTTTTACCCGGTTCCCGGCACCTTGCAAGCCCGGAGCGGAAGAAATCAACCTCACGAAAGGCGCATGATCCAATAGAGCTCGCCGGCATCACCGACGCCACGGTGAACGGGTCCCACCCAACTTTCGCGGGCTTTCGTGGCACGGTCGCCAATGATCCCGCGGCCTTGACCGGGTTCAATCTGTTATTTCTTTGTGGGCGTCAGCTCAAACCAGCGCAACGCAACGCTGCGCTGGCCCTCCAACGTCTGCGTGCACACCCAGATATCCTGCTCGCCTTTGACCAGATTCATCTCCATCGGCTTCGTCGTCTGCCAGCGCCCGGACATCCCGCCCTTGGCGTCTTTCTCTGAAGCCGGGGCCCACGGAATCTCAATGAATCCGTTGCCGTCAAGGACATCACCCACGCTGAAGTCCCGGACCGTCGGCCCGCCGGTTGGCGCCCTGGCCTCAAACGTGCGCAGTCTCACGTTTTGCGCCATCACTGGCGGGAACGACTTGACGTAGTTCTTGAGATATTCCCCTTCCATGAGCGTTTTCCACTCGCCACCAACCTGGTACTCAATCCGATGTCGGCAAACGTAGTTCAATGCCCGTTCGTCGATAATGAGTTTGCTGATCTTGCGAGGTTTCCCCAGATCCAACTCAAGCCAGCCATCCTCCTTGCCAAAGTCCATGGCCCAGCGCGTGGTCAGGTCATGGTCAACCGCCTGTTTAGCGGCGTGAAACGCCTGGTTTCGGTACACATTTGAGGCAGTGGCCTCCTTGACCGGATACATCGCTCCAAACGAGCGCACATACATCTGCTGCCCCCAGTTGACGGTGGCCACCCGCGCCGTAAATTGGTACGTCCCGGTCTGCGGGATCTTCACCTTGTAACCACACATGGCATGGTCCGTCAGGGCGGGGAAATACACCTGCTTGCCGCCGGTGTAACAATTCTCCACGCCCACGTTCATTTGGGTGTAGAATTTCTCGGCTTCAACGTGGATGACGCCGGGCGCCAGCTTGATCGGGGCTTCCGGTTTGAAATCATAGGCGGCCACCGTCGCTGCCGCGGCCTGCTTTTGCGAGCCACCGCGGCCGACGGTACCCTTCCTGCCATCCACCACGGGTTGCATCGAGTTCATCAGGGCATAGACGGCCGTGGCGCGCGGGTTGGCGTATTGCCGGTTGGCCGGCGGCATGTAGGACTCCTCAGGTTTTTCAAGCGTCGCCGCCAGCCAGCGCAGATGTTCGTTGAGCGCGAACTTGGGGGTGTTGCGCAGTTTCACAAAGGTCAGAAACTCATCGCCCGTCATCTTGTAGCGGTCGAAAATCTTGGACACATTGAATCCGCGGCCCTGTGCCATGTGCCATTCGCCATCCACGCCACGGTAGGTAACCGCCGCATGGCCGGGTTGCCCGACCCCAGTGGCAGGAATGCCGAACGCCTGATTGATGAACACCCCAAACGACGAGCGGGGTCCGCATTTTCCGCCAGCGGCCATTACGCAACTCATGTCCTTGTATGGCACTCCATTCGGATCACGGCGCCAGACCTGACCCACCATCGCAACCACATCCTCGTTCTGCCTGAAACTCGGCTTCCAAGTATTGAGCGCCTCCCGCCCCCAGTCCAGATCCGCATTGGTCACGCAAGCCGACACCACATGGGTCATCTCCCAGATCGTGAGGGTGTCGAAGCTTGGCATCAGTTCGCCGGCCGCATGAGCCTTGCGATAATACAGGTACCGGTCAAGGACACTGCTCTGCTCCGCCGCTTGGCCGACTCCGACGTTGGCGGATCCGGGAGGGCGAAGAACGCATGCGACGGCCAGGCGCAGGTAGAGCCCTTTGCGGGAAGCCGGATCGGCATGGTAGATATTCTTCCAGTTCTCCATGGCCGCGCTATCGATGCTCCAACTGTCATCAACCCGGGCGAATTCCGCAGTGGGGGTGGCCGCCAGCATCGCCGCATCCATCAGCGCCGCGTCACTCATGACCCAACTGAGGAATTCACGGTTCTTGGGATTGGCGATGCCCCAGGCTGCCAGAGTCGGATTCCCCGCCACTCGCATGAGGAAACGTCGCTCGATGACGGCATCCAGAAATTGAGGCTTGTTGAGCAGAGCCCCGATGCTCTTCGCGGTGATCTCCGGCGCGGACGAGGGCACCTTCGCGCTGACCCATTGGCCAAGATCGGCCAGATAGGCCTCAAAACTGCCGCTCTTCAGCGCCGCGTCGCGAGTTTTGGCACCGGGCTCCCATGCTTGACTGCCGGGCGCGAGCGCCAGCAACATGGCCGTGGTCATCAGCGATTGTATCGTTCTTCTTTTGTATGTCTTCATATGATGGTAGGCCGCATCACTCCATGCGGCTGGGTGCCTGCTAGCAATTTCCTTTGCGGGTGAAGGCCGGTGGCCGGACCGGAGGGCGGAGCCAACTGCGGCACCACGTCGTACCCGCGGGTCTGGCTCCGGATGAATCCCAGATGCCGGTTGATCCGGCCATCGGCGATGACCGAATTGCCGGACGAGGGCGTGCCCCCCAGATCGCGGGGCACGGGATCAGGTTCGCGGGGCTCGATGGCGGCAACAATACACTTGCGGGATGTCATGCTTGAAGAGCTGGCGGATGGCTGCCACCAATATGCAAATCCCGCCCGTTTCGGCAACCAGATAAATCTGCAGGCATCGAATTCCAGATGAGCCTGCGCCTCGGTCAGCTTGTGCAGCGGCTTGATCGAAACCCGCGGGGCCAGGAGGAGGAGCTTTCGCCGGACATCGAATAAAGTTAGGTAAGTGGATGATGGCCTGGGCCCGTAACGGGCCGGACCCTTACCCCTGATTCCGCCCGGCTGCAAGTCGATCACTTGAATCTTTCAATTTTCCGACCACTCCAGCTCGACCAGAGAAACCCCCTGCCGGGCTAGTTGAAACTCCACCTGGCAATGCCCGTTCACGCGTTCCACCCGGGTTCCGCCGGTTGCCGCCGCGAGCCGGCCCGCCACCTGCAACTCGCAGATCTGCCCGGCGGTCGGTGCCTGGGGCGAGTCCATGGCCCGCCACAGGGTGAAGGCATTCGAGTGGCTTTCATCAATCAAGGTGCGGGTGATCCGCGGGGCACCGCCGGGACATCCTGTTAGGTCGAGGAGGATCGCCGCGGCCGGCCCCGGCAGGTCGTCATCATGGTAATACCAGACCACCACCGTCACCCGGTTCCCGGTGCGGGCGGCCATCGCCGAGACATCGGGTTGCCCCCTGACTCCGGACTTCAACAGGGTGGCGAGCGGGACCGCACCATCACTCGCCACCGGCAACCGCCGGCCCGCCATCCGGGAAAACATCCGGAACACATTGAGCACCGGCTTGTCGATGCCGTTGGTCGCCAGCGAGCGGAAGCCGGCGAAGTAGGGCTGCCCCTCGAACTCGAAGGCCCAACTGAGCGCGCCCTCCAGGTTCACCCCGTGGCGCTCCGCCAGGTCGAGCTTGCGCGGGAATGTCGCCGCCGTATAGCTGGAATACATCGTGCCGTTGCGATAAGCCAGCTGGGGGCCCTGGCAGGCGGCGCAGCCTTCCGGATCGGACTCACCGATCACGATCGGGGTGTGCTTGAGCGACGGATACCCGGCGATCACAGCGAACGCGCCATCGATGTCCTGGAGTTGGTTGGAGAGGCCCATCCGCACGTGACCGTCCACTTGTTGCGGACTGCCCTTGGCGTGGAACGAAATGAAATCCAGCGGGGTACCTTGCCCGCCGCTGGCGTGGTTGGTGCCGGTTAGACAGTGATCGAGGAAGCTTCCCAGGAAATCCCCGCCCCGGCCGCCGGCGAGGTCCGGCCCGCCGACTTTCGCCTTGGGAATGGCGCGGCGCACCGCCCGCACGGCATGGTCGTGGAGCTTGAAGAACTCCTCCCGGCTGCCCTGCCAATACCCGATGTTCGGCTCGTTCCAGGTTTCCCAATACCAGTTCAACACTTCCTTTTCGCCGTATTTCTCCGCACAGTGTTTCGCCCATTGATAGACGAGTTCCTCCCATTTTCCGTAGTCTTTCGGCGGATACGCCCACCCGGTGAAAATCTCCCCATAGTTGGCGGCGGGTGTCCAGTGGTGGCGGTAGGGCTCCGGCTTCACCGAGAGCGCCTGCGGCATGAATCCGAGCTGCACGTAGGGTCTCACTCCGCCGGCCCGGTAACTGTCGAAAATCCGGTCCACAATCGTCCAGTCATAGACCGGGTTCCCCGCGGAATCCTCCGTGTATAGGTTGGTGGAGCCCCATTTCAATCCATGGGTACCCTCCCCCGTGACCATCAGGCTGTGAGCCCGGAAAAACACCTCGTCGCGTTTCAAGTCCCCCAGTTCGGCGAGCAATTCGCGACCGTGCTCCATGTAGGCGTAGTTCGGTTCATCCGCCCCGAAAAACCGCCAGATCGGTTTCAACACCGCGCCCGGAGTCCCAGCATCCACCTGAATGCGCACGGGGAAACCTTCCGCTCCAACCGGGCAAACCAGGACCATCATCGCAAGACCAAATGTTTTAAACTCCATACCAGCGTCCCCCTTACGGTGTTCGACAGGCCATTCTTCCGCGCCAAGCTCCCTGCCCGCCCCACGACCAAACCTGCTCCGGTCAAAGCCACCTCTTCCTACGCACCGCAGGATTGCTCGAAAATTGCTTTCAGGGTTGGTGCGTGTGAGGGGCTAAAGAACGGCTCGGAAACAGAGAGAAAGGGAGAAGCGGGGGAAAGAGCGGCGGGGGGATGCCAATGACCGTTTGGACAAACCCGTACTAGCGGACGGGGGCTTGGATTTGGGTCGGATGTGATCGACGAGAGCCGCAAGGAAGTGGGGGCTGGGCGACACGTTGGCGACGTCGGCGTGGGCCGTTAGAAAGCGCCGATTCAAACGGCCGTTGCGACCATCCCCTCCCCTCCGCGGCTTGTTCCGCGACCTCGGCGTTTGATCCCTCCCTCCGGCGGTCCCCCTTCAGGGCTTTCGCTTCGCTCAAGTCTATCTCGCTCCGCTCGGTTTTGCGGTTCGCTTCAAGCCAACCCGGTTCCAGCCACCTTGCGCGCCCGGAGCGGTGCCGGAAGAAAGTTCGTTTTCATGTCACATTTCTCTCCGCTCGATGCAATCAGGGTTGAAACACCATGCAAGCACTCGCCATCATTCCACCCGTCACCATGAACAGCACCGAGTTCTCCGCCCTGATCCGCCAGCACCACCGGACGCTGCTCTCCTACGCCCGCTCCCTCGCCGGAGCGGAACAAACGGCCCGCGAACTTGTCCAGGACACCTTCGTCGCCGCCTGGCAAAACCTCGGGAAATTCGATATCACCCGCGACTTCGCCGCCTGGCTGCGCGGCATCCTCCGCAACAAATGGCGCGAACACTGCCGCCTCCACAGCCGGGAAGTGAACCTCGACGAGGAAACCCTCTCCCACCTCGAAGCCACCCTCGCCCCCTACCCCAGCGGCGATGACGCACTGTTCGAGCGCCTCGCCCACTGCCGGGAACGACTCCCCGCCCCGCTCGCCGAGGCCGTCCGCGTCTTCTACGACGAGGAACGCAGCGGCGATGACGCCGCCTCCACCCTCTCCCTGAACCCCGCCACCCTCCGCAAACGCCTCGAACGCGCCCGCCAAGCCCTCCGCGAATGCCTGGGCAAAGGTAAAAGCTGAAATGCTGAAATGCTGAAATTGAAGCACCTCGCTATTTTCCAACCTCTTACTTTTCAAATACCATGAACTCTTCCACCGATCCCTCCGACCGTCTCCTCGATTCACTGCTCCACGAGCAACACCGCGACGCCGCCGACGAGGCGCTGCTGGCCGATATCGAAAAGGCCATCGCCGCCACGCCGGCCCAACCCGAAAAGCCGGTCACCCCAGCCACCCGCACTGCCAAACCCCGCCGCCGATCCCGCATGGTCCCCTTCGCCATCGCCGCCGCGGTCACCATCGGGGTGGGCTCGATGCTTTGGTGGAATCCCCAGACCCGGGCGGCGCTCGGGTTGAATGCCAACCGGGCCGACATGGAGCGCCTCAAGCTCGAGTACCCTCCGGAATTGATCGAAGGTACCCCCAGGCCGATCATCCTCCCCGGGACGACGCCCCAACCCCGCCCGGCTCCAACGCCGATGCCAACGCCTCCGGCACCCACCGCCCCCGTGGCCAGTCTCATTCCACCCACGGAGGAGAAACCTGACCCCTATTCCTCGCCCGCCCTTCCAGGCAATGGCCTGCCGCCTGCCAACACCAGGGTTGCGGATGCCAAGGCGGAGTTGGAGAAAATCAACCAAGTCCGGGGAACGATCGACGAAATGGCAACGAGTCCCCTGAGGCAGCGCGCCGCCGAACTCCGCGAGATCATCGAGCAGGGCGAGCAAACGCCCGCTTCTCCCCCACCCACCACCGGCTTCAACCGCGACCAATACGGCCGGCTGACCGACCAGCCGTGGAAGTCGCCGTGGCAGGATGCCCTGTCCACGTTTTCCGTCGATGTCGATGCGGCGTCCTACACCAACGTCCGCAACATGATCCTCTCCGGCCGCAACGTGCCGACCGACGCCGTGCGCATCGAGGAGTTGGTCAACTACTTCGACTACCGCTACGCGCCGCCGACCGACGGCCGGGCCTTCGCCCTGCGCGGCACCCTGGCCACCTGCCCGTGGCAACCCAGCCACCTGCTCGCCCGGATCACCATCAAGGGCCGCGAAATCGCCAACAATGCCCGCCCCGCCTCCAACCTGGTGTTCCTGATCGATGTCTCCGGCTCGATGCAGGACGTGCGGAAACTCCCGCTGCTCAGGCAATCGCTGCTCGGCCTGTTGCAGCAACTCGACGAACGCGACCACCTGGGCATCGTGGTCTACGCCGGCAGCGAGGGCGTGGTGCTGCCACCCACCGAGTTGAACCGTGAAGGCATCGCCCGGGCGGTCTCGTCGCTCGAGCAACTCCACGCCGGCGGCTCCACCAACGGCGGCGCCGGCCTTAAACTCGCCTACGCCATGGCCGCCCAAAACCTCCGGCAGGGTGCCGTCAACCGCGTCATCCTCGCCACCGACGGCGATTTCAACGTGGGCGTCACCGGCCAGGGCGAACTGGTCTCGCTGGTCAAGGCGGAGGCCGCCAAGGGCATCTCGCTGACCGTGCTCGGCTTCGGCTCCGGCAACCTCAACGACTCGATGATGGAGGCCATCAGCAACGACGGCAACGGCAACTACTTCTACATCGACCAGCAAGCCGAGGCCAAACGCATCTTCCAACAGAAACTCACCGGCACCCTCGTCACCATCGCCAAGGACGTGAAGATCCAGGTCGAGTTCAACCCGGGCAAGGTCAAGGCCTACCGCCTGATCGGCTACGCCAACCGCATCCTACGCCACCAGGACTTCAACAACGACAAGGTCGATGCCGGAGACATCGGAGCCGGCCACACCGTCACCGCGTTCTACGAAATCGTCCCGCAGGGAGTGGCCGCGCCGGACACCGGCACCATCGATGACCTCCGCTACCAGCGCCCCGCCAACCGCGAAGCCGTCACCAGCGAGGAATGGTTCACCCTCAAGCTCCGCCACAAACACCCGGAAGGCGATATCAGCACCAAGATCGAAACGGTGATGACCGGCGCACCCCAGCCCTGGGAACAGGCCGACACCGACTTCCGCTTTGCCTCCGCCGTGGCCCTCTTCGGGATGAAACTCCGCCAACTTCCGGACGTGGCGGACATCTCATGGAACCAGGTGGCGGAATTCGCCCGCCCCGGCCTGGCCGACGACCCGCAGGAACAACGTGCCGGGTTTGTGGAATTGCTGCGGAAAATCAGGTAATCGCATCCCCCGCCACCCCCGACGGCGGAAGTCCACTTGGATTCCGCCGTCAAATAAAACCAAAAACCAAAACTACAAGCTATTTTGGTTTAGTTAGCTTGATAAGCCTTTTTTTTTGAAATATGCCAACTTCGTAAAATTTCAGCATTTTTTCTGCATCTCGGCTTGTCCGTGGCCGCAAAATGGTCATGCTCCCCCGGCACCAACCAAGGAAATGCAATTTTCGAGCGAATCATCCCAAAGTATAATCACGTGTCGCAACAGCCAGGGCACTGAGTTGACGGCGAATCTGCTTCGAATCAAACGGTATTCCGTGGTCTTCGAAGTCTATAATCCCTACAGCATCCTGCAGTTGTCCGAGGTCTTGTCCGACTTCAAGATCATGGCCTCAAGGCGCCTGCTTTATCATGGCAAGGCGGTGGTCAGCAATCTCCTCAACACCGGCATCGTCCTCGTTTGTGAGGCAATGCTGGATGAGGGCTGGGTGGAGGTCGATTTCCTCTCCGGGGTGAGCGGCCAGATCGGGGCGGGCGATGGCAACAGCGGGGACTTGGCCACTCAGTTCATGAGCTTCATGAGCGACTGGAAATCCGCCAACCAAGTGCAGGCCCCCTTCAAACTGGTGGTTTCCAATATGGCGAGCATGCTCGGCGGGGTGCAACAATGGCTGAAGGCCGTGGACGTGGGGATCCGCACCACCGTCACCCGCCGCAGGGAGGATCTGGAACAGGAAATTTTTTCAAGCATCCAGGACCGGGTGGCCAACGAGGTGCTGCCGGCGATGCTGGACTTCGAGGATGTCGTCAAGGAGATCGGCGAGGCCGAGGTGGCGGTTCACAAGTCCTATGCCCGCCGCGAGCTGCATCCGGTCATGCTCTGTTCACCGTTTCTCTACCGCACCTACACCAAACCGCTCGGCTATGCGGGTGACTACGAAATGGTCAACATGATGTTGCGCAATCCCTACGAGGGCTCCTCCGCATTTGCCAAACTGCTCAATTTCGCCCTGCTCAACACTCCGCCGGTGATTGCCCACCGCAATCGGATCGACTATCTGGTGGAACGACTCCGCACCGAATGCGCCCGCCGGGTCACCAAGGGGAAAACCCGGATTTTCAACCTGGCCTGCGGACCTGCGGTGGAGGTCCAGCGCTTTCTCCGGGAGCACGAGGAGAGCGATCTCGCCGAGATCGACCTCTTGGATTTCAATGCGGAAACGCTCGACTACACCCGCGAGCGGATCCAGGAAGCCAGTCGGATCGGCGGCCGCGAGACCAAGGTGGGGTATTTCCAGCGCTCGGTCCATCAATTGCTCCGGGCCGCCAGCCAGGGCGGCGAGGATGAATTCACGGGATATGACATCGTCTATTGCGCGGGATTGTTCGATTACCTGTCACAGCGGGTCTGCGCACGCCTGGTCGAGTTGTTCTGCACCATGGTGAAACCCGGAGGAGTGGTGATCGTGACCAACGTCGCGGACCGCAATCCGAGCAAGGGCTGGATGGAGTATCTGGTCGAATGGAACTTGATCTATCGCGACCGGCCCGAAATGCAGGCATTGGTCCCCAGCAAGTTTCCGGTGAAACGCACCGACATTCTTGAAGATGAGACCGGAGTGAATCTGTTCCTCGAAATCGAACTCGAAAATGCCTGATTTCCCGTTCAGAGCGACCTCCCAGGATCCCGCATTGTTGCAGGCATTCCGGCGCTACGAAGACAGTGTGGCGATCGCCAATGTGAGGCGTGCCCTCGTCTTGGGCGGCTCCTTCATGCTCCTGGGCTGGTCGCTGGACTGGGTGGCCTTCCCGGAACATGTCGCGGCGTTTCTGTTGATCCGCGCGATCTGCGCGGTCTTGCTTGGCGGGATCTACCTCTGGCTCGGGTCGGATCCTGGGCCCAAAACATGCTATCTCGCCTCGTGGTGGGCGGCCCTGCTGCCGATGATTTCGATCTGCATCATGATCGCCCATACCGGTGGCGGCGACTCGCTGTATTATGCGGGGCTCAATTTGATCCTTGTCGGCCTCTCGCTGGTCCTGCGGTGGACGTTTGTCAATTCCCTGGGCATCATCGCCATCTGTTTCATCTCGTATTCCTGTAGTGCGTATTTCTCAGCGACATCCCCCCACTTCACGATATTTTTCAGCAACTGCTACTTCCTGTTTGTGACCTCCGTCTTCGTGTTGGCCGGTTGTTATTTCTATGAGCAACTCCGCTTTCGCGAGTTCGAGCTGCGCACCCAAGTGGAAGACTCCCGCCGTCAGCTCGAATCCAAGAACAAGCAACTCAGCGAGTTGGACGAGGCCAAAACCCGGTTTTTCGCCAACATCAGCCACGAACTCCGGACCCCTCTCACCATCATGCTCGGCATCAGCGAGCGCCTCAAGTCCACCGTGACCCAGCAGTCCGGAGATGCGGAAACGATTGAAATGACCACCATGCTCGAGCAAAACGGACTCCGCTTGCTCAAGTTGATCGACGATCTGCTGGACCTCGTCCGGTTTGATACCGGACACGGCGACGTCGCACGCCAGCCGACCCTCATCACCGCCCATGTCGACGGCCTGCTCCGCTCCCTCCGACATTTGGCGGAACAGGATCAGGTGACCTTGTTCTGGAACTGCGAAAGCGAATTCGATTCGATCCAACTCGACCGCGACAAATTCGACAAGATCCTGCTCAATCTGGTGATCAACGCCATCAAATTCACTCCTGCCAGCGGCTCGATCGAGGTCAAGGTGGCGGTGGCTTCCGACCGGCTTACCCTGAGGGTCGAGGATACCGGGGTGGGCATCTCTCCAGAGCTCCTCCCCAGGATTTTCGAACGGTTCTGGCAGGTGGATACTTCGTCCACCCGCAAGTTCCAGGGTGCTGGCATCGGGCTGGCGTTGGTCCGCAGTCTGACTGAGGCGATGGCAGGATCCGTCAAGGTCACCAGCCAACTCGGTCATGGCACGACCTTCATGGTCGAGTTGCCTGCCGCCGGGTGGCCGCCAGTGGGAGCGAACCTGAGAATGGCGATGGCGATCCGCTCCAGGGTGGCGGGAAAATCGCGGATCTCCACCGTCGCGCGGCGATGTCAATCCCCGGAAAAATGGCCCAGCACGGCATCACGCCGATGCCGCACGCCCACTCCACAGCAGGCCCCGTGATCGGCAGGCATCCAGGGGGTGGCCGCCCGCTGGTGTTGGTCGCCGACGACGAACCCGACATCCGGCGTTTCCTGCGGATGCAAATGGAGGACGTCGATGTCATCGAAGCGTCCGATGGGGCGGAAGCCTTGGAACTCACTCGTCTTCGCCACCCGCAATTGGTCCTGCTCGATCACATGATGCCCGAGATGGACGGGGTGGAGGTTTGCCAGAAAATCCGGGAAAACCACAGCACCCGCGGCATTGCAGTGATTATCCTGACCGCCCGCGCCGACGAGCAGACCAAGCTGGCCGCCCTCCAGGCCGGCGCCAATGATTTCCTCACCAAGCCGTTCTCCTCGGCCGAACTCGCGCTGCGGCTCGAGAACCAGATTGGCATGGCCCGGATCCGCCGGGAATTGACTGATCTCAACGCCGAACTTCAGGCGGCTCTTGAACGAATCAAGGAGAACGAAGTCCTCATGTTGCGCAACGAAAAGCTCTCCGCCCTCGGCCGGATGAGCGCCGGAATCATCCACGAAATCAATAATCCGCTGAACTATGCGGGAGCCGGGATCCATGCCCTGGCCACTTTCACCAAAGCACTGCCCGCGGCGGAGCAGCCCGATTTCGAAGACGTTCTCAAAGACATTCGGGAGGGAATTGAGCGCGTTTCCCAGATCGTCATCGACCTCCGCAAGTTCACCCGCGAGGATCAAGCCCTTTCCGGTGACGCCGATCTCGTGGAAATCGTCACTCGCGCCCGCCGCATGATCAGCCACCAGGTCGGCAAAGAAATCGCCTTCAATCTCGACACCCCTACCATCGCCCTGATTCGCGGGAACCCCAACCAACTGGTCCAGGTATTCATCAACCTGTTCCATAACAGCATCGACGCCATTCACCAACGGCTCGAAACAGATGGCGGTGACCCCGGCCAACTCGATGTCATGGTCGCACCCGCAGGCGATGGTTGGCAGGTCACCGTACACGACAACGGCATTGGCATCCCGTTGGAAAACCTCCCGAAAATCTTCGATCCATTCTTCACCTCCAAGGACGTGGGAAAAGGCATGGGACTCGGGCTCTCGATCATCCACCAGATCCTCCAGGGCCACCAAGCCCGCTTGGAGGTGGACAGCCGGCCCGGGGAATTCACCCGTTTCCAGATCATTTTCCCGAATACCCTCCACGACGACGACCCGGACCCGCATTCCGCGCTCGACCAACCCGCATGATTCCCATAACCTCAGTTCACGCAACCTGATAAAGCCCCCATTCTAACAGCCCCCCCAGTACCATGAGCCACGAAATCGACGACTACGACTATCAGCACTACGCCATTCTGTTTGTGGATGACGAAGCGAATACGCGCAAATATTTCCGTCGCTTGTTCAGCGATAAATTCCGGATTCTTGAGGCCGAGGATGGCGTCGAAGCGCTCAAGGTATTCCGCCAGCACGCCAGCGAAATCGGCATCATCGTCACCGACCAGCGGATGCCGAATGAAACCGGAGTGGGCTTCCTGTCAAAAATCGCCGGCGATTACCCGGACGTCATCAAGATCCTGTCCACCGCCTATTCGGACATCGATGCCGCCATCGGCTCCGTCAACCAGGGCGGGATTTTCCGCTACATCACCAAACCTTGGGACATTCCCCAACTGGAGGTCACCCTGCGTCGGGCGATGGAGTTTTTTACCGTGAAGTGTGAGCGCGATGCCCTGCTCGGTGCCAAAATGCAGGCCATGGGCAATGTCCTGCTTTCAAACCGCCTCGTCGCATTCGCCCTCGCTCCGGTCTGCGCCGGCATCGGTTGCAACCGGGCGGCGGAGGCCGTCGCCGCCTTCGTCCAAACCGGCGTGGCTGGCAGCCGGACCGGCGCGGAGAGTGATGCGGACCTGCGCTCGCCGGATTGGTCCCGGCTTCACGACCGCCAACTCACTCTCGCCACAGCCTTGGAAAAACGCCTGCCAGAAGCCATGAAGCCGGCGGATCTCACCGGCCGGACCGCAGCCCTCGTCGCGGAAATCACCGCTGCAGGCGCCACCGGGCTCGTCAGCACTGCCGACGGATCCTCCACCCGACTCAGTTCCACCGTGGATCCGACTCCGGCCCTGCTGGACACCTTGTTGGGCCGCAGCGACGATGCCGCACTCACTCAATCCGCAGTCCGCGTGTTGGCCGCTTTCATGGCGGTCTATGACGCCGGCGGCATCACCCGCCGCGTCAGAGGACAGGGACTGACCCTCGATGTCTCGCCGTCCACGGCCACGGCCAAGACCTCCACCCCGGGTGCTGAAGCCGCAAAATGGTTGATCGATGACGACCTGCTGATCTCCGCCGCCCTCGGCCTGCTCTAGAACGACCGCCCTCTCGCAGACCTGAATTTTTATCATTCCAGTAAATCCCCCTCCCCAAACACCGCCCGGCATCGGAATTTGGCCGCAAACCTTCGCAAAATTTTATTTATTTCCCACGGATTGTAAAAATTTATTGACAATCATCGGAAAGTGATGTTCTTTGCCCCCGAGACACTATTTCACCCCCTCTCACTCACCCACCCCCCAAAAATATGAAACGTCGCGATGTTGAAATCATCCAGAAAGACGGCAGAATCCTTGTTCTGTTGGCAAGGGAACAACAGCCTTTGGATTTGGATTCGATTGCCAGGGACGAGGATTTCCAGATGGCGGGGCTGTGTCTGAGGATTGGCGTTTCCGAGCGTCACCTGCGCCGGGTTTTCGTCGAAGGCTTGGGCATTGGTCCCAAGGAATGGCTCCGCCAACAGCGGATGGTGGCGGCCCGCCATTTGCTCCGCTTCGGATCGCCGATCAAAGAAGTGGCCATTGATCTTGGATTCCCCACGGCCAAGATGTTCTCCCGCGATTTCATGACCTTCCACGGGGTGCGCCCGACGGATTTCCAACGCAAGGAATCCGGCTACTCCCTGCGGGCCGTGACTTGAGGGGGCAAATCCTCCCCGGGTTGTCGCGGATCGATGGCTTCAGGGTGCGGTTCCAGTCCCTTTCAGAACCGCCATCTGCAGTTCACCATGACTCCGTTGAAACGCGACTTGTAGGTGCCGTCGGCCAAATTGCCCGGCGAGCCACTCACGTCCCGATCCGAAAACGCATACTGGTAGGCCACATTGAACGCGAAGGTCTCGGTTTCCCGCCCGAAGCCAACACTCAGCCAGTGGCGGTCCGCGTCCGAAATACCGGGATTGAAGGTCGAGTCCGGCTGGCTGTTTTCGATATAATTGTATCCCGCGCTCACGTTCCAACCGCCGTCGAGCAAGCGGGTGCCGCCGATGGAATAGACCCAGTTGGAGTCCCAATTGAACGCAATCGGCGTATTGGGACCACCAGCCTGCGAGAGCACGAGGGTGTCGAGCTCCTCCCAGTTCACCCATTCGAGATTGGCTTCAAACGACCACTCCGCGCACGGCCGGTAAGCGTAGCCCACGGCTAGCGTGGCAGGAGTTAGAAAATCCAGGGAAGCGGCGGTATTGCCCACAACATAGGAATTCCGGGTATTCCCATCCAGATTGAAATCGGTCTTGCTGCGGTAGACCAGTCCAAACGAGTGCTGCTCGGCAGGTTTCCACAGCGCGGATAGGGTCCAACTCAAGGCTGCTCCGTCTCCGTTGAACTCGAAGGCATCGTTGACGGGTGAGGGAGAAATCCCCTGGCTCAGGCTGAGGTCCGCATCGTGCACACCAAAACCGCCACCAATGGACAGCGTCTCAGTCGCCTGATAAGCCAGCACGAACCACCCGGTGACATAGTTCAGCTCGGTCGCCATCGCCAACTGGCGGAACGGGGTGTTGCTGCCCCAATCCGTGGCCAACCCGAACGGCGTGTTGATCCCAAACCCGGCGACCAGCTTCTCATTGACCGGCATCGCCCCATAGATCTGCGGCAGCAGACTCCAGGACGCATCGTTTTTGTAACTGCCGGCCGCGGTATCAGCCTCGATTCCAAGATTGATGCCATAGGCACCCACCACCAATTCCGGTGCTTTCAACTGCGTCAGACCTGCGGCATTGTAATATACGGCCGACGCCGTGTCCGCAGTGGCAAGCCAGGCGTTTCCCCGTGCAGTCGCCTCAGGTGCCTGAACGGGAACGTAAAACCCATTGGTCAAACCCGGAAGCACCGTGGCAAACCACGCCGGAATGAAAAGGAAACGCTGTATCTTCATCAGGATGGGGACTGAAACTCAAAAATCGTGTGCTCGATGCTGAAGAAGATCGCCGAATTCGCACAATCCACAAACCGGGCCTCGTCTTCTGATAGAATGCGGTTGGATTCCTGGCCTTCGGGCGTCTGGAGCGCGGCCATGAGCGCCTCCGGGCTGTCCCACCATACCTCGGTAATCCCGTCATACATGTCCGTGATCCCCCGGGGTTGCTGGGCCGCCGCATTGAGCATCGCATTCTGGATGGTATGGCTTTGAACATACCTCCGCATTGCCACAATCGGCGCATGCTTGCGGACCAAAGGACCGTGTTTGTTCAACCAATAGTCATAGAACTCTTCCACCGACAAGGATGGAAGCCGTCGGACACAATAGACGCACTTGAGCATGAGGATGTTAATATTCAACCAAACCGACATTGTCAAGAATTATTTACAAAATTCCGCGGAATTATGAAAAAAACGCCTGTTCGACCGAATTTCAGCCAGTGGTGGGAGACGTTCACCTCTGATCCTCTCATCGCCCCCGTGGACCCCTCCCCAAAGGAAAAGCGCGTATCGGAGACCCAGCCAGAGTTCTCGACACGCGCTTTTATTCAATCCCTCCGGGTCCGTCACATTCGGTTGGTTTCTCCCCAGAAACCAATCGATGCGGTTTGACGAAACTCGACGGGGATTGGTGCTCCGCTCAGCCGAAGCAGTCCCGGAACGAGTTCAGAATCGCTGAAAATCAGGGGATTGAAAGCATTGATAGGCCCCAATTCCGGTCAGATGACCCCAAAACCGGCCATAACCCGGATTGTCGCAGGAACTGCCGAACCGCGCCCCTGGCCCCGCGCCCTCCGACCTGTCCCGACCTGTCCCGACCTGTCCCGACCTTCCGACCTTCCGACCACTGCAAACGGCATACTCTTCCACGGTTCATGCACTTGAAGAGCACCCGGCAGGATGCCGGGCGCAGCCGGCGGGACGCCCAATCCTGTCAACTTAAGCCAAACTTCCAAAACTTTTGGTGGTTTGACACAGATAAACCGCTGAACCGCTGAGTACCGCTGAAACCGCTGTAAATATCAAGAAATTCAGTGTCACCAGCGGTTCTTAGCGTTTCAGCGGCCATCTTACTGCAAGTTGCCAGGCAAGCTGACCATGGCTTAAATTGACAGTATTGGGCGGGA
>JAIPKB010000055.1 GCA_021733795.1 Akkermansiaceae bacterium
CATGTCCTTGGAGATCCAGACCTGCGTCCAGCCCTCGCACGCGCCGATCCCGTCGGTGGAGGTGTAGAGATAATAGGTGTCCCCGAACTTCTTCAGGGTCGGGTCGGCGAAGTAGCCGGGCACCACGGGGTTGAAGTTGCCGATCGCGTCCCAGGCGGCGGCACCCTCGCCCCCGGCGGCCAAGGCCGGGGAGGCGAACGACGCTCCAAAGCCGAGGCGGAGCGCCACCAGCAGGAGGGCGATCGATAATGCGGACATTGTTCTTTTCATGGATTGCTAATGGTTAGTTCTTTACGTTATCGCCAGGTTTTTACAAAATGCGTGTCGTTCTCCCTCCTCCATCATGGCAGGGGCATCAGCTGTGAAATTCCATCCTCTGGTCGTGAAAAAGGGATGGGGTCTGCCAGCCTGACACGCCGGGATGTTGCCCAAACCACGGCGTTCGTCCAGCACGAAATGTTCCACAAGGGCTTTTCGGTTGTTGAGACTGGGTATGAACCTTGGTTTCGCAGTGCGGAGCCTGGATCCGGGAGGGAGTGGTTCCGGTGGTCTGGAGGCCTTTTGTCAAGATTTGCCGCCTGACCCCTTTTCCAAAAGGTTTACCCTAACGGGACGATTACCTTTCGATGGCCTCATCCGGCGGCGACTTCCTCCAGCAACCGGGCCGCGTCGGCCAGCAGGGTCTCTAACGGCAGTCCGGTAGCGGCGAGTTCGACCACCCGAGCAAAGTCCCCGGAGTCACGCGCCGCAGGATCGGCCCGGCCGCAAAACACCCAGGCCGGCTTGCCGTGCGACCGCGCCAGGCGGGCGACTCCGGCAGGACCTTTGCCGGCCAGGGTTTGCGCGTCGAGGCTGCCTTCGCCGGTCACGACCAGGTCGGCCGCGGCGATCCGCGCCGGCAGGCCGGTTAGGGAGGCGAGGAGGTCGAATCCCGGCACCAGGGTGGCACCGGCGAAATGCACCAAGCCGAAGCCCAAACCGCCGGCCGCACCCGCTCCCGGCCGCACTGCGGCCGCCGCGCCACCCGCCGCGTTCACCAAGGCCTCCAATGCCGCCTCCAGGATCGGGAGGTCGGACTCGTTCGCTCCTTTTTGTGGTCCGAAGACCCACGTGGCCCCGGCCGGACCTAACAACTTGCTCGTCACATCGCAAGCCGCCGTCACCGGGGGCAGGGGAACGCGCTCGGAACCATCGATCCGCGCGAGCCGGCCGGCCCAGGTTCCGGGCGACGGGTCGAGCGGCCGACCGTCGGGATCGAGGAAGC
Organism: Akkermansiaceae bacterium; assembly: GCA_021733795.1. GTDB lineage: Bacteria > Verrucomicrobiota > Verrucomicrobiia > Verrucomicrobiales > Akkermansiaceae > Luteolibacter. The sequence goes on from JAIPKB010000055.1 coordinate 1,265, forward strand.
GCACGCCGAGGGCGGCGGCCATGCCGGCTCCGCCGTCGTTGGTGGCGCTGCCGCCGGGGCCGAGAATGAGCCGCCGGACTCCTTCCTGCTCGACCGCATGGCGCATCAGCTCGCCGGTGCCGAAGGTGTTGGCCCGCAGGATGTCGCGTTCGTGAGAGGCGATCCGCCATCCGCCCGAGGCGGTCGCCATTTCCATGACTGCCACCGCATTCGCGGCGGTTCCGGCCACGAGATAGCGGGCCCGGATCGGCCGGCCGAGCGCATCATGGCTGGCTGCCTCGACCCAGCGGCCGCGCAGCGGGCTCTCCAGCGCTGCGGCGAAACCTTCGCCTCCGTCGGCGATCGGGCAGGCTTCGATCACGGCCGCCGGCCACCGCCGGGCCAAGCCACGGGCGATGGCGGCGCAGGCCTCGGGCGCGGAAAGCGAGCCCTTGAACTTGTCGCTGGCCACCAGGATTCTGCGAATATCGTTCGTGGCGGAGGGAGTCATCAGGGCATCTTCACGCCGCGCAGGGTCGCCGACAAGTCGGATCCGGCGTCGGCACCAGGAACCTTCCTCCGCAAGCTCTTGACAAGCGGGGTTGGCCGTTCCCAAGTCAACCTTTCTTTGATGAATGCACTGCCGCTCAAGATCGTGAACCCTGACGGCCGCCTGCGGGTGGTCGTGACCAAGCCGCTGCCCGGAACCCACTGGCTGGAGGTGTTGGCGGCCGCCGGCTGCCGCATCGAGATCGCCACCGGCGACGCCATCCTCTCCCGCGAGAAGATCATCGACCTCATCGGGGACCGGTGTCATGCGGCCATCGGTCAGTTGACCGAATCCTGGGACGCAGGGCTCTTCGCCGCTCTGAGGCAAGCCGGCGGCCGCGCCTACAGCAACCACGCGGTCGGCTATAACAATGTCGATGTGCCAGCCGCCACCGCGTGCCGGATTCCGGTGGGCAACACGCCTGGCGTGCTCACGGAAACCACCGCCGAGATCGCCGTCGCCCTGACCTTCGCCGCCTCGCGACGCATCGTCGAGGCGGACCGCTTCATGCGCAGCAGGGCACGCCGGCTGAAGCCAGCGATCCGCAAATAGGGATCCCTGCCAAGCGCGACCTTCTGCCGGATTTGCCGCCGGAGCGGCCCTTTCCCCGCTCCCGCAGGCCCGGCGGACGAGCTTCATGATGACGATTCTCGTGGGCGTTGATTTTGGCCATCACGCCTCCCGGTTGGTACGGATCCCATTTGTTTTCCAGGGCACTCCGCCCAAATCTGGAATCCTCTATATTAATCTTCTTTTTTGCTTGAATGGTGGACTTTTTAACTATTCGGGGCAGTTTCTGCGGATTTTTCTTGCAATCTCCGACAGTTAGGCTAAACCAGCGGGCGGAAACCTTCGGTCCGCGCTCGACCGTCGGCGGAAATCGCTCCGCCGGAACTGGACGAGCCGCTGCGGGTGCCAACCAGGAACCTAGAAAGCCGAATGCCATGGACGAACTGCAAACCTTCGTGAAAATGCTGGCCGAGAAACACGGCAACCGCCGTGAAAGCCTCCTGCCGATGCTGCAAGCCCTTGCCGAACGCTACCGCCATGTCTCGGGCGAGGCGATGGCGGAGGTGGCGCGGGAACTGGATCTCTCCACCGCCGAGGTCTATGGCACCGCCACCTTCTACTCCTTCCTCGACACCACGCGGCGGGGGAAGTATATCATTCGGATCTGCAAGACGATCGTCTGCGACATGCACGGCAAGAACCAGATCGTCAAAACGCTGGAAGAGCAGCTCAAGATCAAGGTTGGCGAGACCACCCACAACCACAAGTTTTCGCTGCTGGAGACCAACTGCCTCGGGTGGTGTCACAAGGGTCCGGCGATGCTGATCAATGACGAGGTCTATAGCGACCTGACCCCGGAGAAGATCTGCCAGATCATCGCCGACTACCGCAACCGCTGAAACGCCCGGCACCCCAACCCCCACCCGACCCCGCAAGCCATGGACTCCACCGCATCCGACACCGCCAACGAACCCGTCCGGCCCCATCCCGACCAGCGGCTGCGCCGCGTCGATCTGATCTTCAGCCAATACACCCGGGAACGCTACAAGGTGCTCAAGACCGTTCTGGAGCGCGACAGCGACGACATCATCAGCGAACTCATCGACTCCGGTCTCAAGGGCCGCGGTGGCGCCGGTTTCCTCACCGGCATGAAGTGGAAGACCGCCAGGGAAACCGCGGGGGATGAGAAATATATTATCTGCAACGCCGACGAAGGCGAACCCGGCACCTTCAAGGACCGTGAAATCCTCACCCGTGTGCCCCGCAAGGTGTTCGCCGCCATGGGCGTCTGCGGCCGGGTGGTGGGCTCGAAAACGGGCATCGTCTATCTGCGCGGCGAGTACCGCTATCTGGTGCCCGAGCTGGAGAAGGAAATCCGCGTGTTCAAGGTTTATGCCGAGGAATACGGCCTGGACTTCGACATCCGGATTTTCCTCGGCAGCGGGGCCTATGTCTGCGGCGAGGAAACCGCGCTGATCGAATCGCTGGAGGGCAAGCGCGGCGAACCCCGCAACAAGCCGCCCTATCCGACCTCTGTCGGCTTCCGTGACAAGCCCACCGTGGTGAACAATGTCGAGACCTTCGTCTCCGCGCTCGAAGTGCTGCGGATGGGTGCTGCGGAATTCAAGAAACTCGGGATCCAGGATTCCCGCGGTTCCAAGCTCTTCTCGGTCTCCGGCGACACCCCGCAGAGCGGCATCTACGACCTCGAGTTCGGGCTGTCGCTGGCCAAGTTCGTCGAGGAATTCGGCGATGGCGACACCAAGGCCGTGCAGGTGGGTGGGGCCTCTGGATTCTGCGTGCCGCGCAAGAAGTTCCACGAGACCACCATCGGTTACCAGGGCGGGCTCACCGGCATTTCGCTGCCCACGGGCGGCTCGATGATGCTGTTCAACAGCAGCCGCTCGATGTTCAATGTCCTGCACAACTATCTCGAGTTCTTCGCCGAGGAATCCTGCGGCCAATGCACGCCCTGCCGCGTGGGCTGCCAGCAGTTGCTCAAGGGCATCGAGGCGATCAAAAGGGGCGAGAAATCCGCCGACCACCTCACCACCCTGCTGCGCCTCTCGGACACCATGCGGCTGACCGCCAAATGCGGCCTCGGGCAGTCCGTCGCCAATTCCTTCGCCTCGATCGTGGAAAATTTCCGCGAGGAGATGATTTACTGATTCAACCCCCAGTTCCCAGCACCATGTCCAACCGGAAGAACGCGAATGTGAAACTCAACATCGACGGCGTGGATCTCGCCGTGCCGCCCGGCACCTCGATCCTCGACGCCGCCAAGCAAGCCAGCATCCGAATCCCCACGCTCTGCCATCACGAGGATCTGTGCGTGGCCGGCAATTGCCGCATCTGCGTGGTCGAGGTCGCCGGCTGGCGCAACCTCGCGCCGAGCTGCGCCACTCCGGTGATGGAGGGCATGAAGGTGCTCACCTCCTCGCCCAAGGTGCGGGTTGCCCGCAAGGATCTCATCGCCCTGCTGGTGTCCGAGCACAATACCCAATGCACCACCTGCTACCGCAGCACCAACTGCGAGCTGCAGACGCTCTCCGCGGAGTACAATGTGGACAACACCGATTTTCTCAGCGTGCTCAAACCGGGGATCGAAGTTGACCGCAGTTCGTGGTCGGTGGAAAAGGACGACAGCAAGTGCATCCGCTGCCAGCGCTGCGTGCGCACTTGCGCGGAACTCCAGCACGTCAACGCCCTGGATGTGGCGTTCAAGGGCAAGGACATGAAAATCTCCACCTTCATGGGCCTGCCGCTCAGCGATGTGGTCTGCGTCAACTGCGGCCAGTGCATCATCCACTGCCCCACCGGCGCGCTCACCGAACGCCGCTACTACGACCGGATCTGGGAGGCCATCGGCGACCCGGACACCCATGTGGTGATCAACACCGCGCCCTCGGTGAGGGTCGCCCTGGGGGAAATGCTGGGTTTCCCCGTCGGCACCCGCGTCACCGGCAAAATGGTGGCCGCGCTCAAGCGGATCGGCTTCGACTCGGTGCTCGATACCGATTTCACCGCGGATGTCACCATCATCGAGGAGGGATCCGAACTGCTCCAGCGGCTCAAACGCGCGCTGGTGAGCAAGGAAAAAGTGGCGCTGCCGATGATCACCTCCTGCTCGCCGGGATGGGTGAAATTCATCGAGCACATGTATCCCGGCCACCTCGACCACCTGTCCACCTGCAAATCCCCGCAACAGATGTTCGGCGCACTGGTCAAGACCTACTACGCCGAAAAGAGGGGCATCGATCCCGCCAAGATCGTGTCGGTGGCGGCGATGCCCTGCGCGGCCAAGAAATTCGAGGCCAACCGCCCGGAGATGCAGGACAGCGGCCATCAGGATGTGGACGCCGGGCTCACCACCCGCGAGATCGGCCACATGATCCGGCAGAGCGGCATCAACTTCGCCGACCTGCCCGATTGTGCCTATGACAGTTGGATGGGCGAATCCTCCGGCGCGGCGGTGATCTTCGGTGCCACCGGCGGGGTGATGGAAGCCGCGCTGCGCACGGTGTACGAGCTGGTGACCGGCCGCGACGTGCCGTTCAAGAACCTCGCCATCACCCCGGTGCGCGGGCTGGTGGGCATCAAGGAGGCTTCCGTGAAAATCGAAGGCACCCTGCCCGAGTACGCCTTCCTCGAAGGCATCGAGCTGCGGGTGGCGATCGCCCACGGCCTGAAAAACGCCCGCGTGATCATGGAACAGGTGGCGGCCGGTGACTCGCCCTATCATTTCATTGAGATCATGGCCTGCCCGGGCGGCTGCATCGGCGGCGGCGGCCAGCCAATCCCCACCACCGACGAGATCCGCCGCAAGCGCATGGCGGCGATCTACGCCGAAGACGAGGGCATGCCGGTGCGCAAGTCCCACAAGGTGCCGGAGGTGGCGAAGCTCTACGAGGACTTCCTCAAGGAACCCCTGGGCGCCAAATCACACCACCTGCTCCACACCACCTACCGCAAGCGCCATCGCTTCTAGGCGGCGCTCGGTCCGGAGCATGAAAGGCGAATGGCAGTTGGTCGACGCATCTTGCGTGGCTGGCGCGGCTCGCGCCAGGCCGTCTGCGGGGTGTCTCGCCCCGCATCTTAATGGGGTGCCCGCGCGCCGAACTGCGGCCCAGGGCGGCCGACGCTCCAGCCTCCAGCCTCCAGCCTCCGGTCTCACATTCACGATCGACGGTCATAGACCGCCGCTACAAGCCGCGTTTCGGAGCGCGTTCATTCTGAACGCTGAGTCAGGCGGACATGTTGTCCGCCGGCGTTTCTCACACGTCCCGCCCTGCCCAGCCGACAGAATGTCGCCCACCCACAGTCGGCAGAATGCCGACGCTCCCCCTTGAGGGATTCGTCCTTGCTCGGCTCTACGGCCCAAATCGAGGTGGCTTGCTGAGTTCTGCCGGAAAATCGCCGGCTGGAATGCGGGAAAATGCAGGATTGCCAAACCCCGCCGGATCCGCTGGAATCGGTGGCGGATGGCGCACGATACCGGGCAATGGACACTGGAGAAACTCATCGACTTCGAGGCGGAGTTGCTGCGGGGGTCGGTGGCGTCCGAGCCGGAGCGGCGGGAGCTGGCGGAGGCCGTACGCGGGCTGGAGGGAGCATCCGCCAGACGACGCGGATTGCAGTTGTGGCTCGCTGGATTGCAGGCGGCTGCCGGACCACAACCGGCCTCGGTGGGTCGTCGATTCGTCGGCGCGCTGGGTTTGGTGACCACCTTGTGCTGCCTGTTGCTGGCCTCGTCCGGGGTGTTTGCGGTGCTCGGCCTGCTGGACCGGACCCGGGGCGGGATTCATGTCACGCTGTTTCTCGCGATTTTATTGGGTGGCCAGTGGCTGGTGTTGGTCGCGGCGTGGTTGGGCTGGGTGTGGCGGAGGCGGGCGGGAGAGGCCTTCAGCGGGGTGCAGGCGATGTTGGGCGGGCTCGCGCGGCGGTTCAGTGCCACTCGTGACGGTGCCTGGTGGCAGGCGCTGACCGATGGCGGTGGCCATGCCCGGGCGGCATTGCTGTGGCGGATCGCCCGGATCGCCCAAGCCGGCGGAATCGCCTTCAACCTCGGGGTTCTCTGCGGCCTGGCCGGGGTGGTGCTGGTCAAAAACGTCGGGTTTTTCTGGGAAACCACCACCACCGGAGCCATGCGTTCAGGGCTGGAAACCACGGTGCGTGGGTTGGCCATGCCATGGTCCTCCTGGTGGCCCGCGGCAGTGCCGGACGCGGCGGTGATCGGGGCCTCCCGCTGGTTGCCAGGCCACAGCGGCGACCTTGCCCCGGGGCCGTCCCAATGGTGGTTGTTTCTACTGATGGCGGTGGTTTGCTGGGGCTTGCTGCCACGGTTGCTGATGTGGCTGCTGTGTTGGCGGGCCGGTCGCCGCGCGCTGGCCCGGCTGGATTTCCAAGGCCGCGCCCACCGGATCCTCTGGCGCGAGCTCACCACCGTCGGCCGCGTGGACCTGGATGAACCGCCGCTCGATGGCGTCCTCGTGCTCGATGTGGGCGGCACCGGCCTTGATCGGGATTTGCTGCGGCCGTTTCTGCTGCGCCGCCTCCGGGTGAACCCCACCGCGTGGGAATCCGTGGCCGTACTCGACCCCGGCGCGGAACTGCTCGCCGCCCGGGCGCTCGCCCAAGCCCCGGCCGGAGTCGTGCTGCTGGCCGAGGGTTGGGCGCTTTCTCCGCCGCGCTTGAGCGCCCTGCTCGCCCAGGTCCGCGCCGCCGCCGGCCCGGAGCGGGCGGGGAAGTTCCTCGCCGCCAACACCGGCCCCGGCGGCCAACCGGTCCCGCCCACCACCGCCGAATGCCGCGAGTGGGAACGCTTCGTCGATGGCCTGCGCGATCCGCTCGCGGAGGTGCATTGCTATCAGGAACTGGCTGGGTGAATGCAGGAAAGCTGTGATAAGACCGGCACCCGCACCAAGCGAATCTCCGCAAGTTCAGCCGGGTGGGGCTCCAGTGGATGCGGGCCGAGCCCTGCGCCAACCCCTGGCCCCGGATGGATTCATCCGCCGACAGGCTCACGCGGGGGTGGTGCGAGCGGTTCGGACGCTCACGGCTGGAGCGCGGTATCCCGGAGTTTCAGACCGACGCGGAAGAAGTATTTGGCGGCGGCGAGTTCCCCGTCCACGGTGGGTTGGAACAGGTCGCCGCTGGTGGCGGGCACATCGGCGTGCAAGAGCGCGAAATGGGTCAGATCGGAGCCACCCTCGATTTGGAATTGAATCCAGTCATGATACCGCGCCGGCCAGCGCCAAGCGAGGAGGCAGTGGTTCGCGGAGAGATGCTGGAGTGTGAGGCTCGGCGTGCGCAGATCGAGCGGCGGTACGGCGGGATAGTCGTTCGTGTAACGCGGATCGGTGTTTTCAAACATTTCCTGCAGCACCGCATAGCTATCGTGGTCGCTGTCGGAGAACGGGTCATTGCCGAGAATGCCGAAGTGGAAGCTCTCCCAGCTATCGGCTAACAGATTGTGGTCGGCGTCGCTGCGGCCCGGCATGGGAGCGTCCAGCAGCGCGATGGAATCCACCATCAGGAGTCTGTCAGCGCCGGCGAGATCGCTCAAGTGGCCGGAGACGAGGAACCGGCAGCCGGGAAAGATCCGGAAGCCGCTGGGCAGGGGAAAGGGTTTCCCCTGCGGGTCGGCCAGCCAGTGGGACACTCCGCCGGGATTCGTTTCCAGTACGAGCCACGGGTCTTGGAAGAAATCCGTGCCGGCCACCAGCGTCAACGGGGTTGCGGTATGGTCGCGTTCCGGCAGGGCTTCGTCGAAGGCCCCGCGGTAGGCGAGGGCGGCGGTGAGTAACTCGGCCGGGGTGGTGAGCTTTTTGCGGTAATCAATGGGCAGCTCGCCGGTATCGAGGAACTCGCGCAGGGTGTCGAAGGGAGCCAGATTGAGCGGGTTCTGCGGGTCATCGAACGCGTGGTAGCCGATGCGATAGACTTCGCGGGCGAGTTCGTCGAGTCCGCTGCGGGTGAGTTTGGCGGTGATGACGCCGGAGCGGATGAAGGCGAGCAGGGTGTTCCAATCATAGCCATCGTCACCGTAGGCGGCACTGGGCAGCAGGGTGAGCCAGTCTTCACTGACCGCATCGCGGTCGGGTTGGCTGGTGCCTGGAGGGGGGGACCAGTGCTGGCGCTTCGCATCGCCGCGGAACGGGGTGAGTGAGAGTTTGGCGGTGGGAATCCAGCCGCGCCGGTGGAAGATGAGGCCGAGGGCGTGCTCGGCGAGCAGCAGATCCAGGGTTTCAGTGAGCGACACCGGGCCGCCGACGGCGACGCGGGCGTTGGTTAGGAAATGGGTGCGGGCGGCGGCGAGCCACTGGTCCGCCTGAGCGGCGACAGTGCCGGTTAGAGTAGGCCGGGGGAGTGGGTCGAGCGGCGGCGCGGTGTAGTCGAGCAGGCGATAGACGCCCCGGCCACGCACGCGGTCGGGTTCGTGGACATCGATCATGAAGCGGTTCGGGGTGCCAGCGACCCAGAACAGCGGGGGATTGGGAACCGTGCGTTGCAGGTCCACCAGCATGACACCGCCGGGTTGGCTGGAGGCGTTGCCCTCCATTTCGAGCGAGCCGTCCGGGCGGTTGATGGTCACCCAGGTGCCTTCGCGCGTCGGTGGATCGGGTGAAAAACTCGGGGCGAGCACCAGCGGGCTGCCATAAGGGGTCCCGGCATGGGATTTGGGCTCGGCGGAAATCTGGAAGTAGCGCGAGTAACCCATGATGGCGGATGAGGCGGGAACATCGAGGGCGTCGGTGGGGTCGGTGCCAATCAGGAGTTCCTGCAAATCCGGGCAACCATCGCCGTCGCTGTCGAGGCCGCTGGTGAGCGGATCCAGGCCATTTTGCAATTCGACGAAATCGGGCACACCGTCCCCATCGCTGTCGATGTCACCGGGGTAAGCCGGAAAGGTATAGGTGGCGGATTGAATGGGGGTTTTGACGCTGCCATTCACCCCGTAGGCGAGGACGGTGGTGTCGCTGGAAAGAGGGCCGATCGGGCCGGTGTAGGTGCGCCAGAGGGTGCTGGTGCCAAGGGTGTAATAAATGGTGGTGGCGGGGTCGTCGGCGGTTAGGGTGACCTCGATGCCGGTGGTCTGCGGGCCGCCGGATGGCTCAAAGGCGATGAGATCGGCGAGCCCGCCGATGGGTGCGTCGAGGCTGTAGAACGAGGCGTCGGCGGCGATTTGATTGGCCATGCCATGGGTCACGCCGACCGGTTGGATGCCGAGGTAGCTGGTGGCGAGGTCGCCGAGACCGAGGGTGGCCCCGCGCCAACTCTCGACTTTGGCTTCGATCGTCCCGGCGAATTGGGGGTCGTCGTTGAGTTGGCTCGACCAACCGCCGGCGCGGTAGCGACCGCGCAGGATCGGGTTGTTGTCGGTGAATGGTTTGCCATTGAAGAGCAACACGTCGCTGCCGAGTTCCTCGGGGCGCAGGGCGGCCAGGTCATAACCGTAACCGGCGGTGAACGGGGGCTCGCCCCCGGTGTAGTCGTAGCGTTGCAGGGTGCCGCTTGGTTGACCGGGGCGAGCGCTGGCGGCGAACCAGCCGCCGTCCAAGGCGGGGACGAGTCCGGTCCATGTGCGTCGGTTGGGAGCGGGGATCGTTTGGATCAATTTCGGGATACTCTCGCTGTTGAACGAATAAAGGCTCAGGTCCGTGCCACCGCTGGTGAGCGCGGCCAGCCACACCCCGCCGTCGGCCTCGACCGGTTGGAGCCAGTCGGCTGCGGCTGATAAGGTGACTGACGTCAGCGCTCCCAACTGGCGGGAGGCATCCAGGGTCGAGATGTTGACGGCGTTGCTGCCCGGGACATGAAACACGAACACGCTGCGGGAATGGGACGGGTTGAAGGGACCGTACACCACGCGGCTGCCCACCGGGATGCCGTTGACCCGGGTGAGGACCGGAATGCCGGTTGCTTGCACGTCATAGATGGAGAAATTCAAGGCGCTGCGATCCGCTTGCAAATCGGCATAGGTGGCAGCCTCGTCAGCGGCCATGACCACCGCCAGCGGGGACTCGGGCTCGTCCGTGGGAGATTGGGTCAGGCTGGTGGAAAAACTTAGGGAGCCTCCATTGAGCATGAGCCCACGCCAGAATGGACTCCGGGAAATCGGCGAATTCAGGCGGGTCACACAGATCATATCATCCAACCCGCTGGTGCCGCCGGGCAGCGCGATCCCGGTGACGTGACGCGGTCCGACGCCAGGCGGCCAGGCATCGAACAAGGCACCGACCGGGCCCACGATGCGGACGCGGTTGGCGTCCGGCGCGGTCACCGCCACGGCGTCGCTGGCGGTGAGGGTGAAGCGGCCGACGGCGACGCCCGTGATGTTCGTTAGGCCGGTGGCGCGGGTGTCCAACATGTGCAAGTTTCCGGCGGTATAGGTATTGGCGGCCCTCATCCCGCCACTGGCGCGATCAATGACCACATAGCTGCGGCGGCCGGTGCCCCAGAAATCGCCGTAAGCGAAGAACTCGGTGGACGTTTCGAGGACGGGTGGCCCGTAGGCCGCGTAGGCCGGTGCGGCGAGCCAGCCCGCGCACAGGGCAGTGAGCAAAATTCGCGTTTTCATGTCAGTTGATATCCATGGTGAAGGTGGAGGTTGGCACCACCGAGTCGACTTCGCCGTCGTCGCGGAACAGCACCATGAGGTAGCGGTATGTCGCGTAGGCGATTTTCGGTTGGGGAACGTGAAGCCGGATCAGTCGGTTGGTGGCGTCGAACTTGAAGTAGGGATCGTAAACCACGGTGTAGGTTCTCGCCGCGCCGCCGCCGGTGGGCACCAGGGTTTCGCTGCGGGCGGCGATGTTTTTCAGCAGGGGCGCGACCTGGCTGACATCGCCGGAGACTTTCGGGAACCGGTCGTTGGGCAGTTGGTAGCGGTACACGACGCAGGGCAGCAGGCGGCGCTCGGGGCGGCCCTTTTCCCGCCGCAGGGAGTCCCATAGGTTGCAGCTGGGCCACAACCGGACCGTATTGCCGACTTGCTCGACGGTGGTTCCCTCGGGCAGCCCGCCGATGATGATGCCGGCCTCACTCGCGTCGCCGGTGGGAGGCATGGTGAAGGCGGTGTTGAGCTGGGGCGAGGGGCGGGCCGGCCAGAGCGCATCGGGGCCGCCATCGACCGGGTCGATCCAGGCAAACGGGACCAGGTTGCTGGTTAGTCCGCGTTCACCGCTGGTGGCGACGGCTTCGACGAAGAAGAAATAGCTGACGCCATCCTCAAGGGTAAGATTGATCTCCTGTTCCGGGCTGCTGTTGCCGAGCAGCGGGCCGGTATCATAAATGCGGAAAGCGAGTTCGACGGCTTTGCCATCAATGGTGACCGGGACTCCGGCGCGGTTTTCAAAAGCGGGGCTGAGCTGGGGGGAAATGCTGTCGGCAGGGGTGATCCCGAGGCCGGCCACGCCGATGTGGAAGCGCCCGACGCCGTGGGGGGAACAGGCCCAGCGGAGGATCGCGTGTCGCGCCGGCAGCGCCTCCAGCGGCAGCACCATCGGCTGCGGTGGCGGTTCCACCGAGGTCATCTGGAAATGCCCGATTTCGGCCATGGGGCGGGCAAAGCCGTTGGCATCGAGGAGTTGCAGGAAATAGCTGACTTCGCCGGAGTTCACCGCCAAGGCCGAGGTGGGCTCGTCGGGGAGCGGAGTGCCGGTGCCTTCGCGGGAGAGGACCAGGGGCCCCTGATCGATGCGGCGATAGACTTTCCACACTTTGGTGTCGGAGCTGATCTTGAGTTGGAGTGTCGGCGTTGCGATATTTGCCTGGCCGAGCGGGCGGGAGATATGTTTTTCCGCGCTGAAACCCACGGGCGCGACTGCGGACTGGTAGCTGTGGGACGCGGTGGCGACGATGTTTTTGACGTGATCGTTAGAGGCACTGCTGAGGGTGGGGACCGCGCCGAGTGGGTCGAGCCCGAATTCGGAGAGGTTGCCGTGGCGGTCGCGGGTCCGCAGGTGGAAGGTCACCGTGTGCGTGCCGGTATCGGGCAGGGCGATCCGGTGGCTGGTGCTGCGCTGCGGGTCGCCGGTGGCTTTGAAACGGACCGAACCGAGGTACACGGCCCCGACAGGTGCCGGACCCAAGGGGGTGACCTCACCCTCTCCGGCCGGGCTGGTGTTGTCGATCCGGTAGTAATAATCCGCCGCGTCGATGGCGAAGGACGAGCGGTTCAGGGTGATTTTGACGTTGAGGAAGCCGGGATCGGCGGGGGTCAGGTTTGTCCAGGTGTTGATGGAATTCACTTTCAGGGTGGGGACGCTCTTGGTGATGGTGACCGTGCTGGGTTGGGTGGCGGCCACTGGGCCGGAGCGTTTGCGCAACACTCCGGAGGCTGGGGCTCCGTGCGGTGAGGGCACGGCGCCGCACGCACCCTCGGTGACGGCACGCACGGTAAACCACCAGGGTTTATTGAATTCGCTGACGTCTGGCGCCACCCCGAGAGAGGCATCCTCGAACGTGTACCACTCGACGCCAGCCTGGGCGGGCACGGAGCCGACCTTGAGGAGCGGAACCGTCGGGGTGACCGGGTCGCTGGAATTGGCCCAGCGATAGATGTCGTAGCGGGTGACCGGAGCCTCCGCAACGGCGACCGGACTTTGCCAGGACAGGCCGAACACCTGGCGGGTGCTGGTGTCGGTGGGGTGCGTGACCTGGTCGCGCACGGTGAGGTTGCGCGGCGGGTTGGGGCCCACCGTGCGGCAGATTTGCAGCAAGGAGGCCGGGGAGGGCAGTCCGTCGCGGCCCAGGATGTCGATGGCGGTGATCAGGTATTGAAATTCGTCTCCATCGTTGAACGGCACGCCGCCGGGATCGAAGCGGCGGTTGTCGTCGATAAAGAAGTAAGTGTCTGGGTCGTTGCGTTGATCGGCGGCTTCCGCCGCGGTGAGCATGCGTTCGATCAACACCGGGGAACGGGAGGCGCGTTTCACCAAGGTTGGAAAGGCGGTGGCATAGTTGGCGAGGTCGCCAGCCTGCATGGTGCCGGCATCCATGCCCGAGCTGTGATAGAAGGTGGGATCGACGCGATAGACCTGGTAGCCGAACTGCAACAGCGCCTGTTGGCGCAGCGGGTCCGGGGTGGCCCAGCGCATGCGGGCGTTGAGGTTGCCGCGGGCGTCGCGTTGGAAGACGCCGTCTTTCCAGCGGCCGAACGGCACCGGCACCGGCGCGCCGGGGGCGGGCAGCGGTTGATAGGCAGCCGGGTTGAGGGTCACGCGGCCGACCACCCGCCGGGCGGCGGCCGGGGCCTGCGGGCCGTCATCCGGACCCGCCATGCGCACTTCATAGGTGCGCAGCCCATTGGCCGGACCGGCATAGGCCGCGCCGAGGCAGAGGCTGATGGCGGGGTGCAGGCGGGCCAGCACCAATAAATCATGATAGAGGCGGGCGTCCTGTTGGGCGCCCTGGAGGATCATCGAGAGCTTTTCCGAGCGGGTCATGGTGGCCCCCGGCGTGAAGATATCAAACAACCCGTCGATGGCGGCCTCTAATTTGGTGAGGTCCTGGCCCAGTTTTTCGGCGCGGCGCAGGGCGGCCTCGATGACGGTCGGTTCGGTTTGCACCTTGATCCAGGATTCCGGTTGGAATTCGGCCGGGCTGTTGGCGCCTCCGGCTTTGCTCCAGACCGAGAAGGCGCGCAGGCGGAGCAGATCGTCATCGGTGGGTGTCCACAACAGATAGACATGGCTTTGGCCGCCGCTGGTGAAGGTGGTGCCGACGGTGAAGAGCACATTGCCGGCGGGGATGTCGGCCCGGGCCGGTTCGGTTAGGCCAAGGGTGGCTGCGGTGAGCCCCGCAGCCAGGGCGAGGAAGCGCCGACAGGAGAAACGCATGGATGTTTTCATAAGCTCAGTAATCGGCGTCGAAGCCGGATTTTTCGTCGTAGGTGAAACCAATCGACCGGTTGAATTTGTAGCAGAACGGGCACCATCCGATTTGGCCGGAGACTTTGCCGTTGCCTTTGAAGCGCATGATGTCGCTCTTGACGCCGACGAGTACGATATCGCCCCGGACGGTGACGGCGCAAAGCGCCTCGCCCTCGACAGCGGCGGAGATTTTGCCGCCGTAGATGGACCCCTCGGTGAAGTAGAATGCCCCGATTCCAAGTCCGGCGGAAACGCGGAACAGGCAGGAGAGATCGACAATCGGCATGAATACCTCGCCATAGGCATAAACGCCGGTGATGGAGGTGGAGGGAATCACTCCCGCTACCATTGGGTCGATCATTTCGAGCGGTTCGAGGGTGTTGCTATGACCCACGAAGAGCCCGCCGGCCACCTGGAACGACTCGAATTCCATGGCGAGCTTGGCAGCTAGGAAGTTGTCATCGACGCCGAACATGAGGGAGGCTCCGAGGGAGGTGATCTTGAAGCTTTCGAATTCAATTTTACCGTCGGTCATCTCGATGCTGCCGCCGAGCGCCTGCGGCATGTTCGCGTCGTCCAAGATGATCCGGCCGATAATGGTGAAGTTGGCGGTGGAGTCGAACATTTCAATCGGGACATCAAGGGCACCCACCTGGATTTCGCGGGCATTGCCATAGGGCCCTCCGACTTCCATCTGGTTGATTTCCAGGAATCCGGCGAACTTGATCGGTTCGTCGAGTTCCAACTCCAGGTTGACGTCGAGTCTGAGGTGGTCGAGGCGGTCGCCGCGGATGGTTGCGCTGCCATCGATGGAGCCCGCCTTGACGACTGTCCCGAGTTCGCCCGTCAGCCCGTTGACCACGTCATTGAGCGGGGCGGCCACATCGGCGATCACGGCGCGAATGATGCGGTTGAAGTTGGAGAACATCGAGCCCACGGTCTGGTCGATGGCGGCTTGCAAGTCCTGGAGTTGTTCGCGGAGCAGGTTCTGCAGCGCCATGGCGATGGCCCCGGTGGCCACCTTGTCGCGGACCCGGCGCACGATGAAGGCGGCGGTGGCGTCGCGGTTCGCCTGGGTCGCGAAGCTGGCGGGATTGCCGGCATATTGGGCGTTGATGTGAGTGATGATATCACCCTTGACGGCGAGGACCAACGCGTTGAGTTCCGCGTTCATCGCCGGCGTGTTGAGCTGGGCCTTGAGGAAGTTGGCCAGCAGGCCGGCATCATTCAGCCCGGCCTTGACCTGGAGCAGTTGGTCCCGGAGCCGGGTGAGCTGGGCCTTGATGGTGCCGAGCGATGGCGCGTATTTATTGAGATAGCGGGTGACCTGCTGGTTGAGTGCGATTTCGGCTGGGCTTCCCGGTCGGATGCCGAGCAGGCCTTTGAGTTCCTCGCTGGCCATCATGTCGATCAATTGGAAAACCAAGCGGCCACCGAGCGTGTAGTTGCCGTTGTCATCGGTCTCCAACAAGCCGGTCACGTCGCCGGGCGGGCCTTGGTGGCCGATGAACACCTCGATGCCCCTGACGGCCTTGTCGATCGCGTCGCGGGCGGCGACCAGATAGGGCGGGGGGGTGTTAGTTGCACCGACGCCCAGCTTGCGGACGGCGTCCTGCAACCACGCATCACCGGTGAAGATGGCGTTCAGCTCGGTCTCCCAGGTCCCGCTGAGTGATCGATCCGTCTTGTCGAGCCGATCCAGAATCGCGGTGTGCATGAGCGGAGTCAGCTCCACTTCCAGCACCGGCCCGAAATAGTCGTCCATCGAGTCATTGAGCAGCCCGGCCATGGCCTCCGAGCCGGAGAGGAGAAGCGCCCCGGCGCCGTTGCCGATGGCCGCCTCCAAGGCGCTGAACGCCCCGGTGTTTTCCTCGATGGCGTTAACGAGCATGTTACCGAGGTTGATTTCGGGAATCCCGGAATAGGACGCGCCGAACTCCAGCTCGGCTTGCTCGGCGCTGAGGTATTTGAGGCGGTGTTTGGCCTTGAGCACCAGCAGATCGACGTCGCCATTGAAGTCATCCGGCGAGCGGAAGCTGCGGTCGCCGTTGTCCCAGAGCAGGGGATAGGTGAAATTGACCACGTCCATCCACTGGCGGTGGGCAACCGGATAGTAGGTTGCGGAAGTGCGGTAGGTATTGAGGGATATGCCGTCGGGGAAGCCGCGGTTGGTGGCATCGAAACCGGTGGGATTGGTGAAGAACGTGGCCTCGGTCGCCGGGATCCCCGGATTCTCCGTCCATCCGCCGGTCACGTAAAGCGGGGCGGCCCCTTCCTGCCCGGCGACGCCGGCGGTGGTCTGGACATGGACATTCAAGTCATTGAAGAAGGCCACGTCCAAGCGTCCGGCGAGGTTGAGAAAGCCCTGCGGCGTGGTCGAGGGGTAAGCGGCGTAGTCGTTGAGGTAAACGTCGGTGACCGGGGTGAGGTTGTAGCTTTCGGCTTGGGTCTCGGTGATTTGCGGGCCGCGGAAGGTGACGTGGTTGGGGGCCTTGAGGCGGGAGGTCAGGCCGCTGTCGCTATCGGTGGCGATTTGGCCGTTGGAGCTGAAGCCCAGCTCGCCGTAGAGCGTCTGCCCGAGATTGGGCATCTCGACCCCCGCCTGAAGGCGCAGCAGGCCGGCCGTGGTGTCGCAGGGGTCGGTGCTGGAAAAGCTCAGCGCGGTGGGGGTCATCTTGCAGTTCCAATATTCCAACTTGAGCACGCCGGTGCTGGACGGCAATTTGGCGTCGAGCGGCCGGCCGGTGGTGGAGAAGCGGATGCTATCGAGTTCCAGGAAGATTTTGGATGGATAGGGGACGACGATGGCACCGTTGGTCACGGAGTGGGTGACGCGGCTGTCGCGGAAGGCCAGGCCGTAGGATGAGAAGGTCGCTTGGAATCCGTAAAGCACGGCTTCGGTGGGGCCGCCGAGGGCATCGTGGATGCCGGTGACGCCGGACTTGCGGGCGTAGTAACGGCACTCGGGTTTGAGCGGATAGGAGCCGGCGTTTTGACCGGAAATGATGCTCCAGCCCTTGAACCCGGCGGCTTCTCCCGCCACGCGGGCGTTGAACCCGGCGTAGTCGGCCCGCAGGCTGTTGGTGTTGTACTGGGGGGTGCTGGAGGGTTCCATATCCTGGAATCTCCAGAAGCCATCGACGTAACCGCAGGTATGAATCGCAATCGGGGTGAACTGGTGGGCCAGATCACTGCCGCCGAGGTTCAACCCGGCCTGCGGATAGAAAGTGCCCGGCATGTAGAAGGTGAGCGTTTGGAAGGCATCGGTGGCGAAGGCGTACTGGGTGCCGCCGAGGTATCCCCACTTCAAGGCATGCCCCCCCGCTGCGATCGTCGCACACGGTGCCCGCAAGCCGCCGGTGGGGGTGAAATACAGCCGGTTGGAAGTCGTGCTGGGGCGCAGGGACGCCGTGGTGATCACCGAGGCGGCCCCGCCGCAGGCGCCCGGCGTGGCCTCGGGATCGCCGGCCAGATAGGGAACGTATACGTTGACGGTTCCCAAATAGCTGCTGGCAGGCACCAACAGATCGTCCGCCACCCGGATGTGGTTGGAGTTTGAGTTGACATAAAGGTCGGCCTCTGGGAAGTGGGTTTTGACAATTCCCTGGCCGATGTTGAAATCGATGTTGAGCGAGGCGTTGGCACTGGCTCTGGAATCGCCCGGATCCTGCCGGATATTGGCGGGTTGCAGGAGGTTGACGCCCAGGGCCAACAGCCAGTAGTCATTGTTGGAGCGCTTCTCGCGGTCGGGCAGCACCGGCGAGGTGGTGGGCGATGCCGCCAGGACCTGCCGCATGGCCGTTTCCGGATGATGGACTTCGCCGCTGGCAACCAGGTCGAAACGGCCTTCGTTTGGGAGCCAGTTGATGCCGGTGACCCGGACGGCGACAGGCTTGGTCTCCTCGATGACCCAGCGCCCGGTGGGGAACGGCCAACTGACGGTTCCGGCCGGGGCGAGCGAGGCGTTGAGGGGGACATTGGTCTGACCTGGCAGGTTCGAGAAGATCGTGTCGCCCGCCGTGGGTGCGCTCGCTCCCCATGTGATCCCCATGCCGGCGGGGAGGGATCCAATCGTGATCGTGCCGGTGCCACCGGTCGCGGTGACCGACAGTTGGGGGCCGATCAAGTATTCGATGCCCTGGTAGCTGGTGGTTTGGGTGGTATTTCCCGCCGGGTTGGTAAAGGTGAGGGTGGCGGTGTCGTTGTAGGTGGCGAGGCCGCTGGAGAGCAACCGGATGCCGACAATGCCGGGGCTCGCCGTGAAAGTGGCATCGCCCCCGGTCACCGTGACGGTGGTGAGATTGACCTCGGCCTGCAAATAGGTGGGAAGCAATATCGGCATCGGCAGATAGGGATTGGTGGTGCGGGCGGCGTTGGTCATCACAGCCGTGACCGCCGTGGCACCGCTGCCGAAGCGCAGGTTGCCGTTGTAGTCGAGCAACCGGATCTGCGCGGAGCTGAGGCCCGACAAGCGTACTTCGGCCTGGCCGGGAGCCGGTTCGGCCCAAACCTCGGCGTTCAGTAGATACCTGCGGTTCACCGGATCGAGCTGCGTTCCCGGCCGGAACGAAAACGTCAGGGTTTTGACCATTTCAAAAGGCAGGAGGCCAGTGGTAAAGGGCGACATTTGTTGGGAAAATGAAACCGTCCCGCTGCCCGGGTAGCTCAAGGTTGTCGGATTGTTGAGATCGTTCACCAAACCCAGGCGCAATTTAAAAGGCAAGAGCTCATCCGGGGGCGCTTGGACGCCCATTTGGTCATATCGCAGCAGGCGAACGGAGGCGGTGGCCCGAAAGTTCTGGTTGTCGTTGGCGAGCGTCCGAATCCGCCAATCGCGGGTGATGGTGACCGCTTCGACCACCGCGATGACGTTGTGTTCGGGGTCACTGCCGACGGTGTTGGTGAAATGGTAGTAGCGGCGGGCGGTGCTGTCGAGCACGACGCCCAGGTCGGTCCTCCAGCGGGGCGGCAAGCGCGGGTCGAGTTGCACATATTCCTCGACCTGGGCGTGTACGCGGTAGAGGCGGTCGGAGTCCAGACGGGAGGTGGGATCCAGCGCGAAATCGAAGGTATGGTCCACGGCCTGCTTCCCCCCCAACGCCCCGGGATTGTAGGTGCTGGTCAGGTCGCTGCCGGCGGCCAGCGGGATCTCCTGCTCGTTGTCGTCTAGCAATGACAGCCGCACCCGGGTGTTGATCGAATCCAGAATCCCGGCGTAGTGCACGGTGACGGTGCCTTTGAGCAAGTTGTAGTCGCGCTGGGTGCCGGCATCGGCGTCCAGGATGTATTGGGTGGTTCGTGGGGTGACTGCGGTTACCGTGCGGTCGGCGCGGGCCGGGGCTGCCAGCAGCACCAGCAGCGCCCCCCAGATCAACATCGATCCCACTACGCGTGGGCTCCGCGAGCCCGGATTCTCAAGGTTAAATGTCAGGTTCATGATCAATCGTTCCTCGGTAGGTAGTGCAGGGACAGAAGCCGGGCGCACGCTCTCAGAGCGTGGCCGCGCCACTGTGCCCACAATATCCTTCCAAAAAAAGAAAGCTCCGGGGATGTGTCAATCAGAAAATCAGATTTCCATCAAATATTTTTGGGAGTCGCGGAAAACGCAGGGTTGGAAAATCCGGAAAGGGGCCGCTCGCCATCAAGGGCGCCGGATGTGGACGAAACCGCTGGGAGTGCGGAATTTCTTGAATTTGCAATCGGTTTGGAACACACACATGCCGATGCACAGCGGGTCGGTTTGCAACGGTTTGACGTGGACGAGGTATTCGCGTCCCGCAGTGACGGTTTCGGTTCGCAATTGGAATTCCTGGCGGTTGCACTCGACCTTGAGCAGATGGATTTCCGGGTCGCCGACCATGCGCACCCGGAAGGTCTTTTCCTCCGGGGCTTGGCCGCGGGTCCAACTGAGGGTGCGGGGCTCGATCTTGATCAACTCGGGCACGATGATCACCACGGTGAGCGGAATCCGGGTGATCGTGCCGCCATGGCGGACACTGGCCATCACCTGCTTTTCCACGGTTCCCAGATAGTTCCCGACCTTGAACAAACCACGCACCGCGCCCTTGCCGCCCGGCGCGATGTCACCCGGCGGGGCCTCTGCCTTGATGCAGGTGCAGTCGGAGGTTACCGACTCGATGCGGGCGGGAGCGGCTCCCTCGTTGATGAAGGGAAATGCCGCCGCCACCTCGATTTGATCGGGTTTGACTGTGACTTCGACCCGTGCGGTTTCAAAGCGGAAGTCACCGGCGGCTAGGTGCGGAGTCAGCGCACAACCACACAGCAAGCCAAAGAACGGGTGAGTCACAAACGTCTGCCGGCAAACAGTCATCGCGTGAGAGCCTAGGGTGTGAATTGCAGTCCATGGGTAGGAAGATTTGGCGGTTTTACGCAGAACTGACACAGGGGGATTTTGCCCGAATCCCTGCGTTAATCCAGAACTATTGTTCCACACGGCGTATTTTGTTATTGAGAATGGCGTTGAACAGTGGGTTCGCGGCCGGTTCGGGGGCTGTGGAACGCCCTTGGCTGTTGAGAGTGTCGAGGAAGTGTCAGAGAAATTCTCGCGCGGTCTTTTACTCCTCGATAGCGCAGCTGTCCCTTGCGCATTATCGCATCAATCCGGACCTGAAAGCTCACCTTGTGCTTTATCCGACATTTTTGCTGGACAGATCCAGTGGGCAGCATCAACTGACTGGGTGACACCCATGAAAAGCCATCCCCCCTTTCCCCGCTCTGCGAGACCCCTTGGGCCGGGCGTAGCACAGCGAAGCCCCGATGCGCGCCAACCCCCAAGGCGATTTTCCAGCAAGAACAATCAAGCGAGAGCCACCAGCTATGCGAGACGACCCAAAAGCATTTAAAGGCGTACCGAAAAAATATCAGCCCCATGGCATGACGATTCTTTTTGAAGATCGCGATATCATTGTAGTGGATAAGGTGAGTGGACTGTTAACGATGAGCACGGAATCAGAACGCGAAAAGACGGCGTATTCCCTATTGACGAACTATGTGCGTAAGGGGGTCCATCGTTCCCGCAACCGAATATTCATCGTGCACCGTCTCGATCGTGATACTTCGGGTGTGCTGGTGTTTGCAAAAAGTGAAGATGCCAAGCGGTATTTACAGGATGAGTGGCATGATTTCAAAAAAACCTATTATGCGGTTGTGCGCGGTGCCTTGGTCGAGAAGGAAGGTGTTATCACCTCGTATCTCGCCGAGAACAAGGCGTATAAAGTGTTTTCGGTGAAGGGCCCGGAACAGGGCAAGTTTGCAAGCACAGGCTATAAAGTACTTAGAGAATCCCAAAGATTCAGCTTGCTTGAGATAGATTTGCATACGGGGCGGAAGAACCAAATCAGAGTGCACTTGGCGGAAAAAGGTCATTCGGTGGTTGGGGATGAGAAATATGGTATCAAGGAAAAGGGCGTCAATCGCCTGGCGTTACATGCAACTGCCATCACACTGTCACATCCTCACACTCACCAACTGATGACGTTTGAGGCGCCGGCCCCTGAATATTTCAGGATCCTGATGAAATAGATAGATGGGCGCAGCTGCTCATGGGCGGCCAGAGCCGGGAGGCACCTTGGAGCTAACCGGGACTCTTTGAACTGCACTCCTCCATCCTGATCCAGCGTCAGTTCGGTGCCGCCGTAGTGGCTTCCCTGCCACATGTTGAGCAATGTCGGAAGCGCCCCTCCACCACAATCCAGATGGCCGGTCAACTCCATCTTGGTAGGGCCGCCGGCGATATGCCCGACGCTCGGGTTGATCATCCACACCCCGAACGAACGCTTGGTGCCGACCCAACCATAGGCCGGGACTTTGCCGACATCGACCGATAACCCGATTGGGGTAATGAGGCGGCCTCACGTGATCCAACGAGAACCTCCGGGTGCGGGTGACCTTGATCAGCGTCTGTCCGACCGAATTGGCGTAACGTGTCCGTGAAATCGGCGGGGGACAGGTCGTGGCGGTCATTCGCCCTGAAAAGATACGCGCCCTCAAAGCCCGCCTGCGCGGCATTGGCGGGTTTCAAAACCCGCGGCTCCCCGGCGAGGTCCGTCAGCTGATCCTTCAGCCGGGCGGGTTGACCGTTTTGATAGACAAAACAGACCTTGCCATCAACGGCCTGGAAAAGCGATACTTCCCATGGTGGCTAGCGATGCCACGGCGGGGCCGAAAAACCACAGGCCTCTTCAAACGTCGCCTTGCGCCGGAAGTCGGCCGGATCATAGGCCGGCACGGCGGGGTCGGGCTGACTCCACTGCGGGTGCTGGCGGCCGAAGTAGCTGCCGTAAAATTGGTAGTTGCTGTCCACCCAGCGGCTCAGAACCATCATCTCAAGCTGGGTGAGCATTTTGCTGTGGTTGTCCTTGGCGTTTTCCGGCCGTGCGGCATCGGTGAGAATGGCGATCATTTTGCTGGCGGGCGAGCCGAGGCTGCGGGGCGGCAGATAGGCTCCGTTGTAGTTGCCCTGGTCGCCCTGCGTGAAGGAGGTGAACTCGGCGACGAGGGGCCCGGCGAGTTGCTTGGACGCGAGTTGCTCGTAGGAGGTGTTGTAGAAGAGGGTGGTCTCGCCGGTAAGTCTCAGCCCGCCGGCCGGATCCAGCGCCCCGTGGCATGAGACGCACTTGGCATCCAACAGCGGTTGAATGTCGGTGGGGTAGTGGATCACCTGACCGGCGCGCCCATCCCCACCCGCAGACTCCAGATCGCACGGCTCGGGTTGGGGAATGCTCGGCGCCCGGGTCAGCGCCAGCGGTTGGACCGAGAGAGGCTGCGAGCCGCTCGGGCCGCTCGGGCCGGACTGCGCGTGGCAGCCGGTGCATGAGCGCAGTTCCCCGGGGGCGTAATTCACGTAGGTTCGTTCGCGCTGGAGTTCCTGGAAGTTCGCGTCGAGGGCTTGAAAGAAGATATTGCGTCCGGCGGGCACCACGAACTGGGCGGAGCCGTCTGGCTCGACAGGCACCACCCCCCACTGCACGCGTGGCCAGAGACTGGCCTTCCACGAGGAGCTGCCCAGTGAGGGATCCCAGCGCCTGCCGGTGGACCAGTAGCGCGGCACCGCCTCATTGATGCGCAGCCATTTGACCTGCCCTGGCGCGACGCCCTCCATGCCTTGATAGATGTTGGCCAGCACACACAGCGCCTGGTTATTGGCGGCGTATTGGGGATCCCGGGTGGGTTCAATCTGTGGTGGCAGCGGGCGCGCCAGCAGTGGCAGCGGATGCCAACACGAGAGCGCGGGGTCGGCATGGACGGGGCGGTGGTGGCCCTCGGTGTCGAGCAGGTACAACGCATAGGCATTGGGAACCTCTTTGTAATGGTCGGCAGGATTGACCTTGTAGGAAACCAGAAACCGGTGCTCATCGATGGGATAGGGATGGGTGTAGAGGTTGCCATGCATGCCCTGGGCGTCATCCACATGCCCGCCATCCTTTGTTAGGAAACGCCAGCCCGGTTCCGAGCGGCGCGGGATGAACACCTGCGGCGTGAGGTTGACCACCGGATAGCGCGTGTCGCCCTGGCTATATCCCGGTTCGTCGGGGTCGGGTCCGCGGCTCCGGACGCCCATCCCGAAGTCCACCATCAGGATCGGCCCCAGGCACCCCCCCTGCGGGAAATGGCAAGTCCCCACACACACGAATTTATGTTCGCTGCCGGGTACGGGTTGGGGGTACATATAGACGGTGGTGTCGTCATCGGCCATGCCGTAGAGTTCCTGGGGCCGGGAGCCGTCCGGATTCATCGCCCAAATGGTCTTGGCCACCCTGGCCCCGCGGTCGATGTACTCCCAGCGATGGTACATGACCCGGCCGTCGGCGAGCACCACCGGGCAGAACTCGCTGACCAGGCTGCGGGTGAGTTGCTCGACGTGACTGCCATCGGCGTTCATCCGGTGCAGGACGGGGGCGGCCAGGGCGGCGGATCCGCCGCACAGGACGGTGTGTTCGCAGCGGGTCGAGGAAAATATGATCCGGCCGTCGGGCAGGTAGCAGGGATGGATATCGTCGGTATGCCAACCGGGTGCCCAGCGGGCGGTCTTTTGCGCCTCGTCCTTGGGCGGGAAGGAAATCTGGCGCAGGCCGCTGCCACCCAGGCAGACCTCCCAGACGCGGAAGCCAGCGCCGGGATCCTGGCGGAAATCGAAGACCAGTTTGCGGGCGTCAAATGACAGGCTGATTTTGCCGATGAAGCCACTGCCTCCGGGCATGTTGGCAGCCGTGACGACGGCGCGCTCTGCGCGCGTGCGCAGGTTGAAGACATAGATGCCGTTTTGCGGCTGGAAGCGGTCGGGACTGGTGCCGTTGTTGATGTCGGTGTAGTAGTGGTCGGAGGAATAGGGCTTGCGTTTGACGAAGACGATTTCCTCGCAGCCCAAGTCATCGGGGCCAAGCGGCGGTTGGGACGGGATTGCTGAGGCGACGGGTGCCGGCGGGGTCTGCCCCGGCGCGCTTTGCGGCGAGCAGGTGAGGATGAAAGCCGCGGTCGCTCCCCGCAGCAACATCTGTGCCAGCGGCCTGCCCACCCGGGCGTCAGCCGCGGGTTGCCGGCGGCAGGGGCTTGGCGAATTGCGTGTCCCATGCCTGGAAAACACAAGGGGAGTAGGCGGTGGCGGGCTTTGCATGGTGTTAGGTTCTGGGTGAGGGGTAATTTGCGGGATGGGTGACGGGGGGATACGCGGGCAAGCCGCTCAGTTTATCAAAATGGTCACGGGGCCAGGGTGCTAAGCCAGGTCCGGGCACCGGGCGGGTCGAGGCAGACCCAGGTTGCCGCCGTGTCGGAGATGGCCGCTTCCCGCAAGGCACCCGGCGGCAGCGCCTCGACATCCTTCGCTGCCTCCATCGGTTCGCGGTACGCCCAGATGATGAGCCCGCGTTGCGCGGCCAGATCGCCATTGGATCCGGTAGTTTGTTCCAGCGGTCGCCTGTGGCTCCCGGCTCGACCCGTGAAAGCACTTCCCAGGCGAGCCCTGGATCGGAATGAAGGCGATCCGCGTTGTCCAGATAGCACGTCGCCCGGGTTTCGGGGTCGGGAACCGCGCGCTCTGTTTCACGCATGGCGAGGGGCAGGTCATGCTCCGCCAAAGCGGCAATCAGTTGGGCCAACACCGCGATCCGAGAACTGCCGGTCGGTGTCAACCGCAGCAGCAAATCGAGCAGCGCGGGTGGATAGAAACCGATGTCGTTTTCGATCAAATCGCCCGCCTCCTCGAGACACCATTCGGCATCGTCGGCATTCTCGAGCCATTTTGCGGTCGCAGTCACCACCTGGCACAGGGAATTGGCGGCTATGCTGCGGGCCGACGCAAAAGGATCTTTTTCCTCCCCCGGATCGTCGGATCCGAAGCCGGTCCGGAAAGTCCTCTTCGCGCCCCACCCGCCAGCGAGAGCCGCAGCCAACACGACGGCGCGCTGGGTCAGCAACTTGGCGGTGACGGACATGGATCGAGTATGCCCGCACCACCCGGGGCGAGCAAGTCCGGATTGTCGCGTGCGGGTTTGGGAATGGGACTGCCGGGCGCGGGCTGTGGAGAGCAGGTGCGATCTCCTGGGCCGTCCATTGGCAGGCGCGTTGTGACCAACGCGGCCACGGAAGATGATCTCCGCGTCCGCCTTTGTGACCTCCGCGCCTTTGCGGTTCGCTTCATTCGTGGAGCCATTGGCAGGCGCGTTGTGACCAACGCGGCCCGCGGGGGCTGGCAGACGCGTTTACAACTCCGCCTTGTGGCGTTTGAAGATGGCGAGGGTGCGCAGACGTTCCTGTTTGTGATCGAGGATCGGGAGTGGATAGTCCGGAGCGATCGGCCGTTTGTCCGCAGGCGGCAAATGAAGCTTTCCCGCTGGTGTCCCGGCGAGTTCGGGCACCCAGCGTTTGATGTAATCCCCCCGCGGGTCGTAGCGCGCACTTTGTGACCAGGGGTTCTGGATCCGGAAATAGGGTGCGGCATCGGCACCGGTTCCGGCCGACCACTGCCAGCCGCCGTTGTTGGAGGCGATTTCCCCGTCACACAGGTGTTGCATGAACCACGTTTCTCCGAGCCTCCAATCGTAGTGCAGATCCTTGGTGAAAAACATCGCGGTGATCATCCGCACCCGGTTGTGGATGTGGCCGGTTGCGAGCAACTCCCGCATGCCGGCATCGACGATCGGAAAGCCGGTCCGGCCTTGTTGCCACGCACCGAGCTTTTCATCCGGCGGATCCCACGGCAAACCCCGCCACTGCGGCGAAAACTCCAACCCCAACACCTCGGGGAAATGGTGGAGGATCGAAAAATAGAACTCCCGCCATGCCAGCTCCTTGAGAAACGTTTGGAAACCGGCCTTGGCACTGGGTTTGGCCGAATCCCGGGCATCGCACACGGTTTGATAGATGCCGCGGATCGAGAGCAGCCCGAACCGAAGGTCCTGGCTGATCCGCGAGGTGCCGTCGAGCGCGGGGATGTCGCGGTCTTCCTGATAGGTCGCGAGCTTGTGTTGGATCGCGGCGTTGAGACGCTGGCGGGCGGCTTTCTCCCCAGCCGGCAGGATTCCGGCAGCCGCCGGAGCGGCGAGGCCCCAGGACGCCAGGGTCGGCAGCGGGTCGGACGGAATCGATCCCGGCGTGCACAGGGCGACCGGCCTCGGCACCGGGGCCGGCTTCGGCTGCGACAGCCAGTTTCTCGAATAGGGGGTGTAGACCCGGTAGGGTTGCCCGCTTCCGGTGAGTACCTCGTCCGGGCGATGAAGGCTGACGTCGTGGATCGCGTGAACCTTCACTCCCATCCCGCGGCAGAACCGTGCCACCGATTCCTCCAACAGGTTGCCGTGGGGATCGGGGTCGCTTTGATAGAAAAGCGCCTCCGCCCCGGCCTCGATAATGAGATTCCGCAGGGTCTCCACCGGATCCCCCCGGCGGATAATCAGACGGCCGCCGAGGACCTGGAGGTTGGCCGCCAGCGAAGCGAGGCTGTCGCAGAGGAATTGCTGCCTGTTTGGTCCGGTCCAATCATGAGCCCCGCGCCAGTTGGAAGCGATGTAAACCGGGCACAACACCCTACAGGCCCGGGATGCGGTCCACAGGGCAAGGTTGTCGGAAACGCGCAGGTCCCGGCGGTGCCAGAGGATACCGGTTTGGTAACAGTGCTTCATCGGGGATCACCAAAGAGCGGAACCTCGCAAACGCAAGGAATTTACGAAAGAATCGGTCAGAGGCCCAGGGAAGCCGCAATCTCGCTTTTCGAGAGGTAGCGGTCCTTGTACCGGTTTCAGATGGGTTGGATGGCAGCGGGGTTCACCGGGCCCGACCATCACGGTGCGCCCGCCGGAGCCTGATCCCCGTCGGGGTGAACGCCAAACCGCGGGCGACCGGCGGCCGGATGGACATCACCGAACCGGCGGTTGATTTCGGCCGCTTGCTCCTTCAGCCGCTGGTTGAAGCGGGCCTCGTCCACGGGGATGTTGGCGGCCTGGATCACTCCGGGATCCGCCTTCAGGTTGAAGCTGCAGGCCATGTTGTTTTTCATTGTTGAAGAGAAAACACTGCATCAGGTCATCGTGGTTGTCATCGCCATGATCAGGGCCGACGAAGCAGTTCCGGACCGTGTTGTATTGCACTGTGATGTGGTCGCGGGTGATCCGGATGCCATCGCCCGAGAAATTCGTGACGATGGTGCCTTCGCAAAGGGAATCCGGCGAACACACGCTGACCCCGAAACGGGTGTTGAGAATGTAGTTGTTGCGCAGGGTGAGATTGGTTCTCATTCCCGTGGTTGCCGCCGCGGAGCAGCAGCGTGTCACCGCCATGCAGCCGGGCGAGCTTGCCGCCGTCCGCCAGTTCCTGCAGCTTCGGCCATGGGGCGGTGGCGCTGCCGTCACCTGCGGCGGTCCCGGTTGCCGGATCGGAGTAATAGGTCGCGGCGGAAGCAACTTGAAACATAACCCCAAGCGTCAGGACGGCGAGGTGGCGGGAATTGAAGGTGGTGGTCATGGCGGGAAACAGGTGGTCCGAGGGTGGGCGTCCCCGAGAGTAGGGTTGGAACCCGCCACTGTCACTCCCCGAGTAGCGTGCGGAAGGTGGGACGTTTCCGCCACGCGTTGTGACCAACGCGGCCACGGAAGATGATCTCCGCGTCCGCCGTTGCGACCTCTGCGTCTTTGCGGTTCGCTTCAAACCGACCATCCACCAGCCAGACGGACACGAGCCTCCGTGCCTTCCCCGCGACAATCCGGGCGGCGATCGTCGCCCGGATTGGCGCGGTCCGGGTGGCGGTGGGCCCGCCAAACCGCTCGGGCCCAATGGGTTGCCTGTGGGTTCTCCTTGGGGATGGTGCGGTCGC
>JAIPKB010000056.1 GCA_021733795.1 Akkermansiaceae bacterium
GAGGCAGGTTGGTCCCGCCGAAAGTCGTGGTGTTGAGGTCCGGTCCGGTGGGTGCCAGATTGCCGGCCACGATGGCATTATTCAGGGCGATTGTGCCGGAGGTGAAGTTATGGACACCGCCGCCATAGGTGCCGGCGGAGTTGGCGGAAACGGTGGAATGTTTCAGAGCGAGGAGGCCGGAATTGTAAATGCCACCGCCATGGATGGTCGCGACATTGCCCGACAGGGTGGAGTTCTCCAGCAAGAGGGTGGCGTTGTTGTAGATGCCACCACCCAACTTGGTGCTGGAATTGCCATAAAGGGTGGAGTTCTTCAGGACGAGGGTGGCGTTGTTGTAGATGCCCCCGCCCCACGAGGTGCTGGCATTGCCGTGGAGGGTGGACTGCTCCAGGGTCAGGTTGCCGTTGTTGTGGATGCCCCCGCCATCAGACGTTGACCGGCCCTCGGTGATGGTGAGGGCCACGAGGCGCGCGGAGACGGCCGCGACCGATAACACCCGCCGGGTATTGTTGCCGACGATCGTCACGCCTCCCACCGTCGAGGCGTCGATCAACAGGCTCTTGGTGATGTTGAGTTCGACGAGGGTGGGGGAAAGGAAGATGGGCGGGATGGGTTGGCGGTCGAACACGGTGGGGGCAAAGAAAATGCGGTTCTCCTGGCTGTCGGGAATGGGTGGAACATCGGTGATGGCATCGCGGAGCGAGAGATCCCCGGCTCCGACGCCGTCGAACTCGTCGATCACCGTATTCACCAGGTAGCTGGGCCCGACTTCGACGGCGCCAATGTCGTAGTGGGCGACGCCGTTGCGGTCGCCATCCTTGGCGCGGCTGAAGCCGCGTTGATCGGTGGGGAGGCCGGAAGTGGACGCATCGATGGCCGGGGAACCGGGCAGCGGCGGCAGGGTCCGGGTGCGGCCTCCATAATTTCCGAGCGGAGCCAGGAGGGGATCGCCGACGCGCACGGAACTCCCGGCCGTCAGGGTCGATTTGTCGGTGTTGCCCAGGAGATTGACGCCGATCGGGGGGAGCATGGTCCCGCCGCTGGTTGAGTCAATATCCGGGCCGTTGGGTGCCGTGTTGCCGGCAATGATGGAGTTGTTGAGGGTGAGCGTGCCGTTGTCGTAATTGTGGATACCACCGCCGGACCCTTCGGCGGTGTTGCCGAAGACGGTGGCATTCTTGAGGATGAGGGTGCCACTGTTAGCCATGCCGCCGCCGATATACGTGGAGGAATTGTGAACGACCGTGGAGTTTTGGAGCGTGAGAGTGCCGGAATTGTAGATGCTGCCTCCCAAGCCATACGTGGAGGTGTTACCGGAGTAATTGTCGGAGAGGGTGCATTGATTCACCGTCAGCGTTCCCGAGTTATTAATGCCACTGCCAGCATTCGAATTCCCGTCGACCAGGGTGAGCGATTCCAGCCCCACCGTGGTGCCTGGGTTCACCACGAATATCCGGCTGTCGTTTTGGCCGCTCACGGTGACGCCACCCATGATCGCCGAGGCGTCGATGATCAGGGACCTCCAGATGATGAGCTGGCCGTGGGCGAGGAGGATGGTGTCGGCGGGTTCGCCGTTGAAGACGGTGGAGTCAAACGTGATGGTGCTGACGAACGGACGTAGCAAGGCCTCGCGCAGGGAAAGGCCGATCCCGGGATCCAGGTTGTCTTCGTCGGCTGCCGTGGTCACCACGGTGGGCAGAAATTCCACCGCGCCAATATCGTCCTTCGCGCCCTGCGGGCGCTCCAAGCCGCGTTGGTCGGTGGCGAGGCCGCCGAAACCGGTCGCATCAATGATGGGGCTGCCGGGCAAGGGTGGCTTGGTCGGCGTTGGGCCGCCGTAATGGGCCAACTGGGCCAGCATGGGATCGCCGGTGAGGTAGTTGACGCCCGCTATACCCAGCCCGGTTGCTCCGGACGGATTTCCGATGAAGTCAACGCCCCCGGTGGACGTGACGGAACCGGACAGATCCGGATGTCCGCCCGGCGCCGTATTGAGAGCCACGATCGTGTTCGTCAGGTTCAGAGTTCCGGTATTCAGGATGCCACCGCCCGTTCCACTGCTCGCCGGGACGCCACCGCCGCTGCCAGCCGCCCCGCTGGCGTTATCTGTGATCGTGGTGTGAGTGAGGTTGAGGACGCCGGCATTCTCGATGCCTCCTCCCGAGCCTCCTTTACCACCGGGCCCCTGGGTGTAACCTGATCCACTATTCCCCCCGGAGCCACTGGCATTATTGGCAATGGTGCAGTTCATAAGAGTCAAGTTTCCGTTCATGCCGTTGAAGATCGCTCCTCCGGAGGCCCCGGACCCACCGCCACCACCCGCTCCGGGAATCGGCCCTTCTCCGGTAGCGCCACCCTTGCCTCCATTTCCGGCGGCGTTCCCTGACAGAGTGACTCGATTAAGGGTGAGCGTTCCCTGATTGAGGATTCCGCCGCCGGACACGCCTGGTCCACCGGGACCACCGGGGCCTGCAGGTTGCGTGTCGGTTCCCAGGGCACCGGTTACTCCCACCCCTCCATCGGCACTTTTGCCTGCGGTGAGGGTGAGGGAGTCCAGCACCACGGTAGCCCCGCTGGTCACTTCGAATATCCGCGAAGCGTGGTTGCCCGAGAGGGTCATGCCGGCGGGCAGAGCCGATCCATCAATGGTGAGGTTCTGGTTCAGGGAGATCTGGCCGTTGGTGAGCAGGATGGTCGATCCGGATAGATTTGGGTCAAAGGTGAGAGTGTCGCCATTGGTGGCATAAGTGGCCGCAAAGCGCAGCGAGCCGACCCCGGAATCGGCGTTGGTCGTAACGATCGGGTTCGCCAGCTGGAACTCCACCGCGCCGATGTCGGCGAACGGGCCGGTGATCCGCGGGAAACCGCGCTGGTCGGTGGTGAAACCGGTGCCACTGCTGCAACCGTCAATGGCCGGAGAACCGGCTAAAGGCGGCATCGTCTGGGTGGGTCCGCCGTAGTCACCCAACGGAGCCAGCATCGGGTCGCCCTCGGTCAGGTTGACCCCGGTTGCGGTGAGAGTGCCGCCACCGGCAGAGAGGTTGTCCGGGGTGTTCCCGGCCACAATGGAGTTAAAAAGTGCCAGCGTTCCCGAGTAGTATATGCCTGCGGCGGAAGAGGCCGAATTGCCATTCAGGGTGCATTGATTCACGGCCAGCGTGCTGTAGCTGACGATGGCACCGCCGACCTCACTGGCCGTATTCCCAAAAAAGGTGCTCTGGTTCACGGTGCAGACACCGTTAGTAGTGAATAGACCGCCGCCGGAAACGGCAGAATTGCCCTCCAGTGTGCAGCGATTCACTGTCAGCGTGCCTTTGTTCCATATGCCGCCGCCGCTGTCGGTGGTGTAACCATTGGTGAGGGTCAACGAGTTCAGCACCACCGTGTTGCCGCTGGCCACGAGAAATATCCGCGACGCGGCGTTGCCATCAATGGCGAGGCCGCCTGGCAGCGCCGAGGCATCAATGGTGAGGTTCTTGTTCAGGGTGATCTGACCGGTGGTGAGCAGGATGGTCGACCCGGAAAGGTTTGGGGCAAAGGTGAGGGTGGCGCCGTTGGTGGTGTAAGTGGTCGCAAAACGCAGCGAGCCATCCCCGGAGTCGGCATTCGTCGTAACCATCGTCGCATCCTGGAATTCCACCGCGCCGATGTCCGCGAAGGGACCGATGATCCGCGGGAAACCGCGCTGGTCGGTGGTGAAACTGGGGCCACTGGTGCAACCGTCAATGGCCGGAGAACCGACTAAAGGCCGCATCGTCTGGGTGGGTCCGCCGTAGTCACCCAGCGAGGCGAGTTGGGCGTCGCCCGTGAGCAGGGTGGGTCCGGCGCTGAGACCGGTTGAAGCCAAATCGCCGATGAAGTTCACCCCAGCCGGGGTGATGGGGCCGGAGCGGCCGATGTCCGGTCCCTCCGTGGTGGCGGTGTTCCCGGCGATGAGGGTGTTGGTGAGGGCGAGGCTTCCGTCGTAGTTGTCGATCGCGCCGCCGTGGCCGTCGTCGAGTCCGGGGCCGTCCGTCGAGGCATTTCCGGAAAGGGTGCAGTGCGCCAGATTCAAGGAGCCTTGGTAGGCGCCGATGGCGCCGCCATTTCCACCGGCCGTGTTCCCCGTCAGAGTGCACTGGCTCAGCGTCACAGCGGCCTGTGCGTTGAAAATCGCGCCTCCGTGGTAGGCGGAGTCATTGCCGGAAAGGGTGCAGCGGGTCAGCGTCAGCGTGCCGCCATTGAAAACCGCGCCACCCGACTGGCCGGACGAATTGCCGGAGAGGGTGCATTGCGTGAGGGACAGCGTGCCTCCATTGAAAATCGCGCCGCCGTTTTCCGAACTCATCGCGCCGCCGGTGAGCGTGAGCCCATGGAGGGCGACGCTCTGACCGGAGAGGACCGTGAACAGGCGGTTCATGCCGCCGCCGTCCAGGGTCAGGCCACCCGGGAGGCTGGTGGCATTGATGGTGATATTCCTGGACAGAACAATCTGGCCAGTGGTCAGTGTGATGGTCTGGCCGGAGAGGGCTGGGTCAAAGTTGATGGTGTCACCGGGCGCGGCCGCGGCCACCGTGGCGCGGAGCGAGCCGGGACCGCTATCATTCGTGTTCGAGACCACGCGGAGCTTTGTGATTTCGGCATGAAGAGCGGCAGGATCTTCAATTGAATCATAGAAGCGCAACTCGCTGATGGCCCCGTTGAAATAGCGGTAATGGCCCGGCTCCGATCCGATGACAAAGCGTTGGTTCGCAATTCCATCGCCTAAATCCGCGGGGCCCGGCGTGCTGCCGGCCGGAATCCCGTCCACATAGAGGCGCGCCACACCTTGGCCTGGAAAATTCGTCGGATCCCGCCAGGTTAGGATCATGGTGTGCGGTTGACCGTCAATCAAGGGCACGGCGGGAACCGGGGAAATATCAAAGTTAAAAGAGCCGCGGGCATACCCGGCGGCATCATAAGTCAGTCCCCAACCATTCGGACCCAATTCTCCATTCAAGGGCCCGGGATAGTTTTCGTCCGACTCGTCAGAGCCCGAAGCCCCCTGGCTGGTTTGAAAGAAGGCCATGATGGTCACGCTGGTCTTGCCCACAATAGGATTCTGAGCCGCAGCCACCTCGAGATAATCATCGAAGCCGTCGAAGACGAGGCCGGCCGATTGGGTGGGGCTGTTGGCCGGGGCTGGCACCGTGGCGATTTTTCCCGCCACCCGGTCCACCCAGTCGTTGGTTCCGCCGGACCAGTCATTCGCGACCCACTGGCCCACCAGGGCCGCGGGAGCGCTCGTCTGAGCCAGATAAAGCAGGCCGCCGGTGGCGAGCAGTTTGCTGAAACCAGTTCTCAGGCTAGTGGTGATTTTCATAAAATTCGTTTTCCATCTTCCGGTCTGCTCATTGCGGCATGCGCAGGCGGTAGAAACGCTTGGCATAACCCGCCGCGTCGGGATCGCTGAAATAGGACGCACCACCTGTCAGGGTGTGGCTCCCCACCACCGTCCACTCCGGATGGGCCAGATCGTCGCAGGCCTCCACCACCACCCGCATGTCCGGGGCTCCCGTGATGTCGAAGCCGAAACGACCGGCCAGAAATCCGAAGCTGGCATCGCCCGTCCGTATCCGCGGATCCCAGAGTACGGTTGTGCGTTCCCCGTAGGTGGCTTCCCAGCCCGTGGTCCCCGGCAGGAAATAGATGATCGCGTTGGGCGCACCGGTGAACAAATCCGAGCCACCGAGCTCGGGAGCATTCCCCTTGCAATAAACGCCCGTCAGGCTGGTGCAGGAATGGAACGCCAACTCCCCGATGCTGGTGACGCTGTCGGGGATCGTCACGCCCGACAGGCTGGTGCAGGAATAGAACGCCCCCGTCCCGATGCTGGTGACGCTGTCGGGGATGGTGTAGCTGCCGGCCTTGCCTCCCGGAAAATGGATCAGTGCGGTCTTGGCCTTGTCGAACAAGACCCCATCTGCGCTGCTATAGTTGGGATTGTCGGCCTCCACCGTGATGTTCGTCAGGCCGCTGCATTTCCCGAACGCAAAACTCCCGATGCTGGTGACGCTGTCGGGGATCGTCACGCCCGCCAGGCTGGTGCAGCCATAGAATGCGGAGTTCCCGATGCTGGTGACGCTGTCGGAGATGGTCACGCCCGACAGGCTGGTGCAGCCATAGAAGGCGTCGCGCCCAATGCTGATGAGGCGGTTTGGGAGGGCCACGCCCGACAGGCTGGTGCAGCCATAGAACGCATTACCGATGCTGGTGACGCTGTCGGGGATGGTGTAGCTGCCGGCCTTGCCTCGCGGAAATTGGATCAGTGTGGTCTTGGCCTTGTCGAACAAGACCCCATCCGCGCTGCTATAGTTGGGATTGTCGGCCTCCACCGTGATGTTCGTCAGGTTGCCGTATTGGAGCGCAGAGGCTTCGATGCCGGTGACCGGTTGGCCTGCGAGTCTCACGGGGATGACCGCCGTTCCGACCAGTCCTCCGGAGACACCCGTGATGGTGATTTCACCGCCGGAGCTGCTGTAGACAAACGGAATCAAAGCGGTTTGAAGATCACCATAGAACCATCCCCAACCGATGGCCTCCGGCAAATAATAGACGCGCGCGTTGGTGACGCCTAAGAAGGCGTTCAAACCCAGGACGGGTGGATTCCCATCAAAATAGACGCTCACCAGGCTGAGGCATTGCGAGAACGCCAAGCTCCCGATGGCAGTGACGCTGGCGGGTATGGCGACGCCCAGCAGGTTGGTCTTGTTGTAGAACGACAGATCCGCGAGGCGGGTGACCGGTTGGCCCATAATCGTCTCGGGGATGGTCACCACCGGTTCGTCGCCGGTATATTGCTCAATGGTGGTTTGACCACCGGCGTTGCTGTAAGTGAACGGAAACAGTTTGGTCGGCCGACCGCCAAACAGCGCCCCCTCAACCCAGCCCGGGGTTGCGGCCGGGTAATAGACAATCGGGTTGCCCACGGAGAGGAACACGTTCGCTCCGAGGACGGGTGGACTCCCCTTGAAATAGACGCCCGTCAGGTTGAGGCATTGCGAGAACGCAAAGCTCCCGATGGTGGTGACGCTGGCGGGTAGGGCGACGCCCAGCAGGTTGGTCTTGTTGTAGAACGTCAGATCCGCGAGGCGGGTGACCGGCTGGCCCATAATCGTCTCGGGGATGGTCACCATCGGTTCGTCGCCGGTATATTGCTCGATGGTGGCTTGGCCGCCGGCGTTGCTGTATTTGAACGGAAACAGTTCTGTGGGCTGACCGCCAAACAGCGCCCCCTCAACCCAGCCCGGGGTTGCGGACGGGTAATAGACAATCGGGTTGCCCCCGTTGAGGAACACGTCCGCTCCGACGGCGGGTGGGCCCCCCTTGAAATAGACGCCCGACAGGCTGGTGCAGCCATAGAACGCATAGTCCTCGATCGTGAAGACTCGATTGCCAATCGTGACACCCGTCAGGCTGCTGCATAGCCAGAACGCTTTCTCTCCGATGCTGGTGACACTATCGGGGATGATGACGCTCGTCAGGCTGGCGCAGTTCCCGAACGTCGCTGGTTCGATGCGCGAGATGGTGGCGGGGATCGTGATGCTCGCCAGTCCGGTGCAACTGCTGAACGCACCGCCCCCGATGCTGGTGACGCTGTCGGGGATGGTGACGCTCGTTAGGTTGACAGAAGCGATGAACGCAGCGCCCCCAATGTGGGTCACGCTGCTGGGGATCGTGTAGCCACCGGCTTTGGTGCGCGGAAATTGGACGAGCGTGCTCATGGCTTTGTTGAACAGGACTCCCGCCACAGTGCTGTAGGCGGGGTTGGCCGGCCCCACCGTGATACTCGTGAGGTTTGGAAATGAAATCAACGCGTTGGAATCGATATTGACGAGGCTGTCGGGGAGCGCAAGGCTGGTCACCGAGGGGTTGTCGGGGGCGGCATAGGTCTGTCCAGGAACATAAGCGTAGAGCATACGGGTGACCGGCTCACCGTAAATCGTCGCGGGAACGGTCAAGGCCCCGCCGACGCCGCTGTAATCCGAGATGGTGACTTGTCCGCCGGCGCTGGTGAAACGGTAGGGGAACGGCGTGGTCGGAAGATTGCCATAGGTCGCACCCGCCACCCAACCCGTGGTCCCGGGCAGGTAATAGACCGTGGCATCGTAGTCGGCCCAGAACACATTCAGACCCAGGGTGGGGGCGTTTCCCTTCATGTAAACGCTCTTCAGATTGTTGCAGTTGCCGAAAGCGGAATCTCCGATGTTGGTGACGCCGCTGCCGATCACGATTTCCGTCAAGCCGCGGCAGACCGCGAACGCCGTGGCCCCGATGCTCCTGACACTGTCGGGGATGGAGATGCTCGTTAGATTGAGGCAGGAATAGAACGCCGAGGTCGAGATCAAGACGACGCTGTCGGGGATGGCGACGCTCGTGATGGTGGGATTGTCAAAAAACACCTCGGTCCCGATGATGGTGACCGGCTTCCCACTGATCGACGAGGGGATGACCACCGCCCCGCCTGCCCCGTTGTAACGGGTGATGGTGACCGTGTTGTTCGGGAGTTCCGTCCAGTAGAAGTCCGACACCTGGGCCTGCACCGCCGTTGGCCAGAACAGCAGGAGCAGCCCCAGCAAGGGCAGCCATCGCCCGGCGCGCGGGCTCAGAGCCGGTGCCGGCAGGGCGGTCAAGACGGGACGCGGCGCGCGGACAAGCGGGCGTGATGGGCTGGTGTGGATCGTACTTTTCAAGGTCATGGGAGAGTGGGTTTTCAAGACGGAGGATGCTTGACGCCAAACTGGAGTCTCGCGAGCAGGGTGTGCTTGAATGGAACACACGGGATGGATGAGCTTCATGAGGGGAGGTTGGGGCTGAGGACGGGGTTAGGATTGTTTGGGAGGATTAGCCGGTTGCGCTGCAGAAAGGACCGCAAACACAGGCTGAGTAGCATTCGACGACGAATTATGGAATGCTAAGTGAGGGGATATGCACAGTATTCCAGAATGAACGAAACGCAAATTTTCATATTGATTTCTTCATTATCCTCGGCCCGGGCCGGGTTGCCGCCCGCAACGAGCGGAAATATGCGTGAGAGAACGGCTCTGAGAAGTTCACCCTCTCAGAGCAGGGAAAACATCTCCAATTCCCTCTTGACGGGGCTCAAGCCCGGGCGGTGGCGACCGGGGGCGATTTCCCGAGCGGTTCATTGGCAGGCGCGTTGTGACCAACGCGGCCACTGCACTCTCGCTGGCGGACGACAGGCTGGAAGCCCAATGCTGGTCAAATTAAACCCGAATCACGGTCACCCCCGCGTGAAGATCACACAGGTGCGGCCTTGGGCGGGAATGGTCAGGGTGAGGGTGGCGTGGTGCTGGCTGTCGAGGGGGACGGATTTTGCGGGGGCACCGTCGATGGCGACC
This sequence comes from Akkermansiaceae bacterium, assembly GCA_021733795.1. GTDB lineage: Bacteria > Verrucomicrobiota > Verrucomicrobiia > Verrucomicrobiales > Akkermansiaceae > Luteolibacter. The sequence continues at coordinate 9,381 of JAIPKB010000056.1, forward strand.
GAGGCGCTGCCGGTGAGGCCGGTGTAGTGGAGCGGGATGGTGATCTCGCGGGTGATCGGTTCGGCCAGGGGGTTGTAGAGGAAGGCGAGTCCCTGTTCGCGGCCCAGGGGATTCGCGTGGAGGATGCCGTCCCAGTCGAGGCCGTTGGGGCGGCGGAGGTGGATGATGTCGCCGCAGTCGAGCGCCTCGCGGTGTTGTTGGTAGAAGGAGACCCATTTTTTGACGAGGGACTTGGTTTCCTCAGTGTCGTAGAGGCGGGGGCCGCGGTAGCAGGCCTGGACGCCGTAGCCTAACAGATTTGCAAGACGGGCCTCGTAGTGGGGGAGGTGGTCCTTGAGTGGCTCGATGGTGGCGGCGGCGCCACCGCCGTGGTATTGGGAGAGTGGGACGAACATCCACCCCATCGACTGGGTCTTGGCCCAGGTGCCGTCGAACATGTTCTGGCGTTCGATGATTTCCTGTTCGGCGCGAGGCAGGCTCCAGTTGGTTTCGCGGTAGCCCATGCCGCATTTGTTGCCGCCACTCAGGTAATACCAGTCGGGGATGTTGAGGAAGACGCCCTCGGCGCGGAGGGACTTGTATTGATCGGTGATGGCGCGCCACATGACCCACTGGGAGTCATCCTTGCCACGATGGAACGGGTGTTGGTCGGACGCGCAGAGGTCGCCGGGATAGGAGCCGTCGTTTTCGAACACCCCGAGGCCGGCGTAGCGGCTGAAGGCGACGATGTTGGCGAGATAGTCGCGGCCCCACTGGGTGCCAAGGCAGGGCATCACACCGTAGCGGGCCGGGCTGCCCTGGGTGTTGTCGGCCCCATTGGCCGCGCCGCGCGAGGCTAACAACGAATAGCCGCCGAGCGCGACACCCTTGCCGCGGCCATAGTCGGCGAGTTCCTTGTAGGTGTCCCAGTATTTGCGGTCGCGGCTTTCGAAGTTGAAACCGGAACCGAACGACATGATGACCATTTCAAAGCCCACCTCGGCGGCTTGGTCGATCGCTTCGCGGATCGCTTTGGGATCGGATTGGACCTTGTGGAACATCAGCGGGTTCTCGTTGGTCCACGGGGCGATGAGACGATACATCCTGCGGCGGGCGAGCGACTGGCGCTCGCGCTCGGACGAGTCTAACAATAGTTCGAAAACATGGAAGGACTCGAAGGGCGTGTCGCTGGTGATTTCCTGATCCGGACCGATCGGTGGTTCGCAGCGCAGCAGGCAGGGGGTCTGGCGTTCGTAGTGGACCTGGGTGGGGTAGTCGGGGTCGGAGACCAGGCTGACGGCAGGGTTGGCGTATTCGGGGACCATGTCGCCGAAGGTCATGTCGGTTTCCACCCAGATGTTAGGTCGGTAGGTGGTGGGGGTGTGGTTGACGGCGGACTCGACCTCGGCGAGTTTGAGTTCGTGGGCGGTGAAGTGATCGAGGCGGACGGGGTTGGCGGCGGTATGGGTGAGGGTGAGCCATTTGGCGAAGAGCGGGATGCCGTCGTAGAGTTCGTAGTGGACGCTGACTTGCGGGAGGTCGCTGCGCGGGGTTGCGGCAACAGCGGGTTCGGGGCCGCGCAGGGTGAGTTGGAGCAGGTGGCAGCGGATCAGGGTGCCATTGAGGTCGGTGCCTTGGTAGTCGCCGCCTTTGCCATCGCGGCCGACCTTGCCGATGCGGAGTTTGGCGGGTGGGTTGGGAAACGGCAGGGTGGCGAGGGTGGCGAAGTCGGCACCGGGCTGGGCGGCTTCGAGTTTGACCGTGCCCTTGGCGAGGGTGGCGCGGAGGCGGACCGGCTTGGCGCGGTCGAATTTTCCGGTCAGGCCGGCGGGGGATTCGAAGACCTGTTGGTTGGGGCGGATGATGAAGTGGACGGTGGTGCCGTCGGTCGCGCGCAGGGCGAGGCCCGGGCCCCAGGCGTTGGAGAGCGTGTCGTCGCCGGCATCCAGCGTGAGTTCGACCGAGGTCGCGGTTGCCGGCCACGGGCGTTCGGCAAAGACCGAGCTGTCCGGGAGGGCCATGATTTCACCGGCCTTGCCTTCGTTAGAGAACGACGACCGCGGGTGGGCCTTGCTGGTGGTGTGGGTCCAACCGGAGTCGGGCTGGGCGAAGTTGCCGAAGGTTTCCGCGAAAAGGATGGGGCCGGCGAGGGTGCGGGCCGGGGCGGCGGGGGGGAGGTAGCGCATCACGATGTGCTTGCCAGGCGGCGGCCACGGGCAGTCCCTGGCCAGCCACTCCGGGTGTTTTTTCCATTGCAGGCGCTCGCTGACCGGCCGTTCCTCCCAGCCGGCGAATTGATAGGAACCGGGCAGCGGGCGGAGGTCCTTGACCCACTCGGCCTTCAGGTAGTTTTGGATCGATTGGCCGGTGAGCCCGCCGATGGGGTAGCTGGTGCCATCGAGGGTGACGCTGGCCTCCGGGGCGACGGCGCGGAGGAAATGCTCGCCGGAGGTGAGGTTTTGGAGCGAGAGGGTGGCGGCATTGGGCGCGAGGCGGATGACGCGGCGGGCCAGACCATTCTCGAGGACAAGGTCGCCGGTCGTCTTGTTTTCCGTGATTTTCGCGCGGAACGGCGCGGGGTTGACCATCCAGTCGGCGGCGGGGTCGGCCGGGATGGCGATGGCTTGCGGCCAGACGAGAGTGGCCAGGATGGTGCCCCGGAACCAGGGGAGTTGCGGACAAAAACGCATGAAGGGTGTGGTACGCCGGGCAGTGCGGGATGCTTTCAGTCCATTGGTTCCCGTTGTTGGAGGAACCACTCGATACCATCCACCAGGGCGAGCCAACTCGCCTCAATGATGTTTCTAGAAACGCCGATGGTGCCCCATTCCGGACATTCTGGAGGCTAAATCGAAAAATCCCTTGATACACCGAGCTTCCAGCCGTTTTGGGATTTCGCGGCGATGGCTACGGCGCTTGGACCGGGCTGGGCGACTCCTTGGCGGGGGAGGCCAGCAGATCTAGCAGGCGGGCCTGGTCGGCGGTGGGATCGGTGAGGTGTTCGAAGCTCACGCCGGCGAGACTCGCGGTTTCGCTGCGCCGGGCTTTGAGCGTCTCGATGATGTTCTGGAGGGTCCAGCGACGCGCGGCAGGTATAATCTCCCCCTCGTCAAGCTGGCGGCGTTGCTCGTCGAGGAGCGGCGCGAGCCGTTCGATCATGTGCCACTGGAGGTAATAGGCGAGCATGCACAGGAAGACATGGGCGCGGATGCGCTCGTCGGTCTTGTGATACATCGGGCGCATCTCCAGACTCACGGTCTTGAGGTTGCGGAAGGCTTGCTCCACCTGGCTGAGGCTTTTGTAACGGGCCACCACCTGCTCCTTGTCCATCACCGTGGCGCTCACGGTCGCCTTGATGACATAGCAGCCGTCCAGGGCGGTGTCGGCGGCGATTTGCCCGTCGTCAAGGTGCCACTCGAGGATGCCACCCGGCAGCACCCGCCAAGTCACATACTTGCCCATCTTGGTTTTCCCGAGGATTTTGCCGACGCGGGCACCGATGAACTCGGGGCTTGTGGGTTTTTTGGTTGCTGCGGATTTGAGCGCGGTGGCGGCGATGCGTTCCAGCTCCTCCTTGGTGCGCTCCAACAGCTCGCGGCGGGTGGTGGTTTCGCGCCGGGCGGTGAGCGGGTTGCGGCACAGGCAGTAGCGCCGGGAGGGCTCGTCGGGATCGGTGACTTCGACGATTTTGTGTTGGTCGAAAAGTTCCGGTTGGTTGCCGGTGCGCTCGAGCATTTGCACGATCTCGCGATGGGTCAGCGCGCTGATGATTTGAATGGCTTCGCCTTCGGGCAGGGCTTTGAGTTTCTCTTCATTGCTCGCGGTGACCATGCCGCGGTCCCCGACGAACACGAGATTGCTGATGCCGTAGAGGGTGCTCAGATCGCTGACTTTCGCGGCGACGGTGCTGGCGTCCTGGGTGTTGCCGGGGAAAACCTCGACACAGATCGGACAGCCCGCGTCGGTGGTGATGAGACCGATGACCACTTGCTCGTGTCCGCGCTTGCCGTCGCGGTTGTAACCGAATTGGACGATTCCGCTGTCGGCGTATTCCCCTTCGAAGTAGCTGCTGGTAATGTCGTAGAGCACCAGGGTGCCGTTGGCCAGGTGTTTGGCGGCGAGGTTTTTCTGGATGGCCGGCTGCCGTTCCAACAGCCGGTCCATGGGCTTGTAGCAGTGCTCATTGACATCAATGGGGCCGTCGCTGCCGCACAGGCTCCAGAGGGCGGAGTAGGCCGTGCATTGGGACAGGGCGAGCTTGCTGCCTTGATGGACGAGCCGCCCGACAATCATGGCGAGGCAGTCCTGAACCCAAGGCTCGTGGGGCCTCGAATAGATCGCCTTGTCGAGGCCGATGTCTTTGGCGAGTCCGAGCAGGGCGGCGCTGGCTCCGTATTCGCGTGAGTCGGTGGTGTGCAGGGCCTCCGGGTCGGACTTGAGGATGACTTCGCCGCGCAGCGCGGCTTGGAAGGTGAGCAGGGTGCCGAGGGGCAGCCCGGTGACGCGGCCGTGGTCGGTATGGCGGATGCGGCCGGAGACAGGGTCGCGGTAGGAGGTGCGCAGGATGCCGACCGGGGTGGTGTCCCGGCGCTGGATTTCAAGGTGGATGGGGTGCTGCGGCTTGATGGCTATGACAAATAAGCGAAAATCACTTGAATGTAAAGCACTATTTTGAACAATTATTTCGTAATGATGGCTACACAAGAAATCGAATTCGTGAATTTCGCCTACGGGGATATAGACTCCGCGCTATTTTGCCTCAGAATGTCCGCCATTCGCTGGTTGCCAGGAAATTGTTTTTCTGGGTTGGTGCGCATGAGGGACTAACGAGCGGTTCGGAGAGCGGGAGAAATAAACCGGCGCGGGAGCAAAAATTTCTCCAGAACAGGCTTGCTGGGGGGCAGTCGAAGTAGGGAATCAGGATGCGGCCGTCGGGGAGGTTGTGACCAACGTGGCCACGGCATGCGCGGATCCATTGGCGGGCGCGTTGTGACCAACGCGGCCACGGCATGCTGCAATCCGGTTTCCCGCATTCCAAATGTGCGGTTCGTTGGCGGGGTGGACAATAAGGTCCACGCTCCTTATGACTCCTTGGCGGGGTGGACAATAAGGTCCACGCTCCTTATGACTCCTTGGCGGGGTGGACAATAAGGTCCACGCTCCTTATGACTCCTTGGCGGGGTGGACAATAAGGTCCACGCTCCTTATGACTTCTTGGCGGGGTGGACAATAAGGTCCACGCTCCTTATGACTCCCCGGCGGGGTGGACAATAAGGTCCACGCTCCTTATGACTCCCCGGCGGGGTGGACAATAAGGTCCACGCTCCTTATGACTCCCCCGGGGAGGTGGCCAATCATCAGAACCGTGCGGCCCATGGGGCGACCCAGGGATGTCACTCCACAGTCCAGGTGGCGTCGCCGTGGAGGAGTTCGTGCCAGGTGCCGGGACCTTTTTTGGCGGCCTTGCTCATTTGCGCATCGACGAGGGAATCGTAGGACGGCGTTTCGGTCTTGCGGATGACGCCGACGGGCGTCGGGAAATCCGGCAGGCCGAGGGTGGCGAGCATGTGGGCATAGAGCGGACTCGGGTGATCCGGTTGGTGGATGAGGATACCTTCTGCAGTGGCGTCCACAACTTCCGGGGTGAGACCGTTGAGGCGGATGCCCTTGGACTTGTCCTTGCCGAAGAGCAGCGGCTTGCCTTCTTCGAGGAAAAGCATCTGGTCGGTGCGGTTTTCCTTGCCGTACACGGAATCCCAGGTGGCGTCGTTGAAAATCACGCAGTTCTGGAAGATCTCGATGAACGACACCCCGTTGTGGGCATGGGCGGCCTTGAAGGTTTCCACCATGTGCTTCGGATTGTTATCGATCGTGCGGGCGACAAAGGTAGCCTCGGCACCGAGGGCGAAAAGCAAGGGGTTGAGCGGGTGTTCCAAGGACCCGGACGGGGAGGTCTTGGTCCGCGTTCCCAGCGGCGAGGTGGGGCTGTATTGTCCCTTGGTCAGGCCGTAGATGCGGTTGTTGAACAGCAGGACATTGACGTTGAGGTTGCGCCGCAGCAGGTGGAGCAGGTGGTTGCCGCCGATCGACAGCCCGTCGCCGTCGCCGGTGATGATCCAGACCGAGAGGTCTGGGTTGGCGATCTTCACTCCGGTAGCGACGCTGGGAGCGCGGCCGTGGATGGTGTGGAAGCCGTAGGTGTCCATGTAAAACGGGAACCGGCTGGAGCAGCCGATGCCGGAAATGATGGCGAAGTTCTCGCGCTTCACGCCGAGTTCCGGGAAGGTGCGCTGGAGCGAGTTGAGGATGGCGTAATCGCCGCAACCGGGGCACCAACGAACCTCGTTGGGGGGGACGAAGTCCTTGCGGGTGAGCGCGGGGATGGCGGGGACGTTTTGAATTTCAGTGACCATGGGAATCAGGCGGTGAGGAGTTCGAGGATGCGTTCGCGGATTTCGCTGACCCGGAAGGGGCGGCCCTTGACCTTGGTCATGCTCTTGGCATCGACCAGGTAGTTGGCGCGGATGATCATGTTGAGCTGGCCGAGGTTGAGCTCGGGGACGAGGACTTGGTCGAACCCCTTGATGATTTCTCCGAGGTCGGGTGGGAGTGGGTTGAGATGGCGCAGGTGGGTGCTGCTGACGGAATGTCCTTCGGCACGGAGGGCATCCACGGCGGTGGTGATGGCGCCGTAGGTGCCGCCCCACCCGATCACCAGCAGCTTGCCGGTGCGCTCGCCGGTGACTTGCTGTGGCGGCAGGGATTTGGCGATTCCGGCGACCTTTGCGGCGCGGAGGTCGCTCATGATGCTGTGGTTTTCCGGGTCGTAGGAGATGGCTCCCTTTTCGTTTTTCTCGATGCCGCCGATGCGGTGTTCGAGGCCGGGCTGGCCGGGGATCGCCTGGGTGCGGGCGAGTGTTTCCGGATCCCGCTTGAAGGCGACGTAGGGCTGTGACTCGTCGGCGAAGGGCTTGACGATCTCGGGGAGGGTGGCCTCATCCACGACTTGCCATGGTTCGGAGCCGTTCGCCAGATAACCGTCGGTGAGCAGGATCACCGGGGTGGAATACTCGAGGGCGATGCGGGCAGCCTCAAACGCCGCGCTGAAGCAGTCGGAGGGCGAATTGGCGGCGACAACCGGCATCGGGCTCTCGCCGTGGCGGCCGTAAAGCGCTTGGAATAGATCGGACTGCTCGGTCTTGGTGGGTAGGCCGGTGGACGGGCCGCCGCGCTGGACGTTGACGATGACGAGGGGCAGCTCGGTGGTGACGGCCAGGCCCATGAATTCGCCCTTGAGGCACATGCCGGGGCCGGAGGTGGCGGTGGCACCGAGCAGGCCGGCATAGCTGGCACCGATGGCGACACCAATGGCGGCAATCTCATCCTCTGCCTGCACGGTTTTGACCCCGTAGTGCTTGAGGGGGGTGAGCGCTTCCAGCACGGAAGTGGCCGGGGTGATCGGGTAGCCGGCGAATAGCAGCTTGCGGCCGCTGCGCATGGAGGCCGCTACCAGGCCGAGTGCGGTGGCTTCATTGCCGGAGACCTTGCGGTAGATGCCGGGGACCACATCCGCGCGGGCCACCATGTAGCGGTTGCGGGTGGTTTCGGTGGTTTCACCGAGGAAGAAGCCGGCTTTGAGCACCCGGATGTTGGCGTCGGCCAGGTCGGGGGATTTCTTTGCCCATTTATCGGTGATGAAGGCGATGGTGGGTTCGATGGGCCGACTATAGACCCAGCACATGAAGCCCAGTGCGAGGAAATTCTTGCAGCGAAGTTTGTCGCGGCCGTTCAGGGTCGAGTCCTTGAGCGCCTCCATCGCCAGGCCGGTGATGTCCAAGGCCAGGAGATCGTAGTTGGCCTTCAGCTCCGGGTCGTCGAGCGGATTGGTGGCATAACCGGCCATTTTCAGGTTTTCCGGCGTGAAGGCGGCGGTGTTGACCACGAGTAGCCCGCCTTTGGTCAGTTCCGACAGGTGGACGGCCAGCGCGGCCGGATTCATGGCCACCAGCGCATCCGGCTCGTCGCCCGGTGTGAGCACCTTGCTCGAACCGAAGTGGATCTGGAACGCGGACACCCCGCCAATGGTGCCGGCCGGGGCGCGGATCTCAGCCGGAAAGTCAGGGAAAGTGGCGATGGAATTGGGGACGGTGACGCTGATGTCAGTGAAACGTTCGCCAACGATCTGCATGCCGTCACCGGAATCTCCGGCGAATCGGACAACCGCTGATTTCATCTCACGAAAGCCGGGGGTGGGGTCGGACATAGTTTTTGGTTTGCTGCTCGGGCGGGAAACTAGGGGTGGGATGTCGCTACTGTCAACCAAGTCAGTCAATTTCCGGAGTTTTTTTCTTCTTCTGCGGGAGATGGATCTTTCTGACCGGGGTTTCCGCTGTGATCGGTCGTGGCTCGCCTCCAAAACGGATCCGGGCCACCATATTTTTGAATAACCTACTTGCAATGACCTTCCTATTGTCGGAACATGGCTGACAGACGGTCGGCCCCGTGCAATCATTCACCGGAAAGAATAACAACCCTCGCATATGGGACTCGAAAAAATCACCCAAAAACTACAGGAAGCCCTGCAAAACGCGCAGAGCATCGCGGCGAAATCGGCCCATTCCGAGCTGAACAGCCTGCATCTGCTGATGGCGTTGTTGCAGCAGGAGGGTGGGGTCGCCGTGCCGGTGTTGCAACACGCCGGGGTGGATCTGACGCAACTCAAGGCGGCGGTGGCCACCGCGCTGGGTCGTGAGCCGCGGGTTCAGGGAGCCGGCACCAATCCGCAGCTCAGCATCGGTCTGCGGGCGACCTTGGAGGCGGCCGATGCGGCGCGGCAGGCACTGGGGGACGACTACCTGAGCGTGGAACATTTCCTGTTGGGAGCGCTCACGGATGACTCGCCAGCCGGCAAGCACCTGAAGGAGGCCGGTTTGAGCGAAAAGAAAGCCCGTGAGGCGATCACCAGCGTGCGCGGCTCCCAGAAGGTCACCGATGACAATCCGGAGGGGAAATACCAGACGCTGGAGAAATACGGGACCGACCTCACCGCCCGGGCGCGGGAGGGGAAGATCGATCCAGTCATTGGCCGGGATCACGAGATCCGCCGGGTGATGCAGGTGCTTTCCCGGCGGACCAAGAACAACCCGGTCTTGATTGGCGACCCCGGCGTGGGCAAGACTGCCATCGTCGAGGGCTTGGCCCGCCGGATCGTCTCAGGCGATGTTCCGGAGGCGATGAAACACAAGCGGGTGATCACTCTGGACCTCGGCGGGATGTTGGCCGGAGCCAAATACCGTGGTGAATTCGAGGATCGGCTCAAGGCGTTTCTCAAGGAGGTCACGGCGGCCCAGGGGCAGATCATTTTGTTCATCGACGAGCTGCACACCATCGTCGGTGCCGGGGCCAGTGAGGGAGCGGTGGATGCGTCCAACCTGCTCAAGCCCCAGTTGGCTCGCGGCGAGCTGCACACGATCGGCGCGACCACGCTGGATGAATACCGCAAGTATATTGAAAAGGACGCGGCGCTCGAGCGCCGGTTCCAGCCGGTGATGGTGGGGGAACCATCGGTCGAGGATGCGATCGCGATCCTGCGCGGGCTCAGGGAGCGCTACGAAGTCCACCACGGGGTGCGGATCCAGGACGGCGCGCTGGTGGCCGCAGCCACCCTTTCGGATAGATATATTTCCGGCCGCTTCCTGCCGGACAAGGCGGTGGACTTGGTCGATGAGGCGGCGTCCCGGCTCAAGATCGAACTGGACTCGATGCCTACCGAGATCGATGTGCTGGAACGCCAGATCCTGCAGTTGGAAATGGAGAAAAAAGCGCTGGAAAAGGAAACCGACAAGGCCTCCGCCGCGCGGCTCGAAAAGGTCCGCGAGGAACAAGCCAACCTGCGCGAGGAGTCGGCCGGCCTGATGGCCCGCTGGCGCAATGAAAAGGCGGTGATCGACGAAGTCCGCGCCGCCCAGGAACAGATCGAGAAGCTCAAGAACGAGGCCGAGCGCGCCCAGCGGATCGGCGATTTGACGAGAGCGTCGCAACTGACCTATGGCGATCTGCCGGCGGCTGGCAAGGCGCTGGAAGTGGCCAATGCGCGGCTCGCCGGGTTGCAGCAGGACGGGGCGATCCTCAAGGAGGAGGTCACCGAGGAAGACATCGCCCGGGTGGTGTCCGCATGGACCGGCATCCCGGTCAACCGGCTGCAGGAGGGTGAACGGCAGAAGCTCGTCGAGATGGAGCGGCGGCTCGGAGCCCGGGTGGTGGGCCAAGCCAAGGCGATCCGGGCGGTGGCCAACGCCGTCCGCCGCGCCCGCGCGGGCCTCCAGGACGAGAACCGGCCGATCGGGTCCTTCCTGTTCCTGGGGCCCACCGGGGTGGGCAAGACCGAGTTGTCAAAGGCGCTTGCCGAGTTTCTGTTCGATGATGAAGGCGCGATGGTTCGCATCGACATGTCCGAGTATATGGAAAAGCACAGTGTTTCCCGACTGATTGGCGCGCCGCCGGGTTACGTGGGGTACGATGAAGGCGGGCAGCTCAGCGAGCAGGTCCGGCGCAAGCCATACTCGGTGGTGCTGTTCGACGAGGTTGAAAAAGCCCATCCGGATGTTTTCAACGTCCTGCTCCAGGTGCTCGATGACGGCCGCATCACGGATGGCCAGGGGCGCACGGTGGACTTCCGCAACACGGTGCTGATCATGACCTCCAACATCGGGTCGCAACACATCCTCAACGAGTCCAACGCCGAACAGCGCGAGGCGCAGGTCACTGAAGCACTGCGCCATCATTTCCGACCGGAGTTTCTGAATCGGATCGACGAGGTCATCATCTTCGACCGGCTCGACCGCAGTGAAATCACGGCGATCGTGGACCTCCAGCTCGAGCGGGTGCGGAAACGGCTCGCCAAGCAAGGCCTGGGCCTCGCTCTAACCGAAGCCGCCAAGGAATTCATCGGCAATCAAGGGTACGATCCGGTTTATGGGGCGCGCCCGTTGAAACGCGCGATCCAGCACCAGTTGCTAGACCCGCTGAGCCTCGATCTGCTCGACGGCCGCTTCACCGATGGCGACGTGATCACCTGCGACGTCGAACACGGCACACTGGTTTTCGGCAAGTGATGCTTGGAAAGCAGGACAGGCTTGCATCGCGGCGTGGACTGTGAGAGATTTCGTTGGCAGTGGCAGACGGTTTGGTCATTTGGGTGCTCGGTGATGGCAAGCCGGGGCATGAGAATCAAGCGCTCGGTTTGACCGAGGCGTTGGGGCGGATGGTGCGCTGCACGGTGAAGCGGCTCGCGGTGGGGGAGTTGGGGCGGCTGGAACGCCTGGCTTGGTTGCGTCGATTCCCTGATGCGGGCGCGCCGCCGGATCTGATCGTTGGCGCGGGGCATGCCACCCATTGGGGCTTGCTGATGCTGGCCCGCAAATACCGGGCGCGGAGCGTGGTGCTGATGAAGCCGAGCCTCCCGCTGCGCTGGTTCGACCTGTGTGTGGCCCCGGAACACGATTTCGGCGATGGTCGGGTGGGGCAGAACGTCATCACCACGATGGGGGCCATCAACCGGGTGCGCTGCGACAAATCGCGGCGGGGACAGGGTGGTTTGCTACTGGTGGGCGGGCCATCGGCCACCCACGACTGGGACAGCGACGCGGTCGTGGACCAATTGCGCCGAATCGTGGACGGTGCATCGCCCGGAAAATGGCGGCTTACGACATCTCGGCGGACTCCGCCGGAGATGGAGGATAAGCTGCGTGAAGCCCTGCCGCGGGTGAAGGTGTTTGCGCATGAGGATACCGGACCCGAGTGGCTGCCGACCCAATTGGCGCGGGTCGCCGAGGTTTGGGTCACCGAGGACTCGGTGTCGATGGTGTATGAGGCGTTGTCGTCGGGTGCCCGGGTGGGCTTGTTGCCGGTGCCGCGGAAAACCGGGGATTCCCGGGTTCTGCGTGGCTTGGCGGGCTTGGTGGAACAGGGGTTTGTGACCCCCTATGACGACTGGACCCGAACCGGGACGCTGGCGGCCCCGCCGCATGTGCTGCAGGAGGCGGATCGTTGTGCGGAACGGGTGTTGGAACGGCTGTTCAGTTAGGTGAGAGCGGCGGCGGATGGTGGGGCATTTTTTGGGAAATGCGATTTTTTCGAAAAAACGGCTTGCTTCCCCGGTCGGTCTCCGCTCATCCTCCGCCCGCAACCCTCACGGGGCGTTAGCTCAGTTGGTAGAGCACCTGCATGGCATGCAGGGGGTCAGCGGTTCGAATCCGCTACGCTCCACTTCCTTGATGTTCAAGGTGTTAGCAGAGATGTTCCTTGCAGACTCGGGTTTTGCCAACATGATGGCAACAACCTCATGGGTTTGGTTTGCAACGGGTTGCTGGCTCGGCTGAGTAGTCTGTCTGAAAAATACCCAAGGGCAGGGACCCGACCTCCGGGCGGTCCGCGAGAATGGCAGGCGAATGACCGCCCATAGAGTGAGGGTCCGGCTTTTCATGGGATGATTCATTCGTGTCTCATTCGCCGGACCGTTGCGGAGAACGGTCCCTGCCATTTTTCAGACACGCTCTGAGTAGCCGATGAAGCTTGGATGAGCTGGCAAGGCAAAATCCGACGAGCTGCACCTCGCGGACACCAGGGAGATCGGGCGAGAGCAGGGGTGGTTGCGGATTTTAGAAGCCCAGCATGCAAAGCGCTTTGGATGAGCCCGAAGCTAAAAGCCACTACCCACGGGGCGCGCGCAGTGATGCCTGCGGGACTCCGCGGCTGACGAACGACCTCCGCCTGCGGCGGTGGCGAGCAGCCGCAGGTGTTGGCGACGGGTTATGTCAAGGTGGGTTGGCGGGTGGTGGATGGCGGGGTCTATTTGCCGTTTTTGATTGTTTGATAGAGATCGAACGCTTCCTGCGGCGTGCGCCGATCATGAACGACGGCGCGGACGGCTTGGATCATCGCAATCGGATGTTCGGATTGGAAGACATTGCGGCCCATGTCCACGCCGGCGGCCCCTTGCTGGATGGCCTGGTAGGCGAATTCCAGCGCCTCGTTTTCCGGCAGTTTCTTGCCGCCGGCGATGACGATGGGCACCGGGCAGGCGGCGACCACTTGTTCGAAGCCCGTTTCGCAGAAATAGGTCTTCACGAAGGTCGCGCCATTCTCGGCGCAGACGCGGCTGGCGAGCGCGAGGTAGCGGGCATCGCGGACAAGTTCCTTGCCCACGGCCGTCACCCCGAGCGTCGGGATGCCGTATTTCGCGCCCAGGTCGGCGGTGCGGACCAGGTTTTTGACGGTAACGGCTTCGTACTGGCTGCCGACGGCGACCATGATCGCCAACGCCGAAGCGTTGACGCGGATGGCGTCTTCGATGTCGAGCAGGCACTCGTCGTTGAGGTCGGTAAGCACGGTGGTGCCGGCGGAGTAGCGCAGTGAGACCGGTTTGTTCGAGGTGGGCGGGACGATCGAGCGCAGCGCGCCGCGGGTGCACATGATGCAGTCGGCGTATTCAATGAGCGGCGTGATGGTGAGGTCCATGCGCTCCAGGCCGGAGGTGGGGCCCATGATGTAGCCGTGGTCGAAGGCCAGCATGACGGTGTTGCCCGACTGCGGGTTGAAGATGCGGCTCAAGCGGTCCTTGATGCCCCAGTCGGCGTGTTCGAGACCCTTGAGGAAAAAGGGGTGTTGTTTGACGGGAATGCCGATGCCGTAGTCGGCGGCATCCTTGGTGTTGTCTTGTTCGGCCATAATGTGTCGGTGTGCTGGTTAGGTGGGGTTGGGGTTGGGTGGTGGATCTTCAAAGGGACTCGCTGCCACCTTTGAGGAGGAGCGAGACGGAAACCGCGCCGGGATCGAGACGACCGCGGCGTCAAGCGGCGAGAGCCGCTTGAGGTCGGCGCGGAGATGTTCCACGGCGGACAGCCGCATTTGACGGATTTGGGGATAGGCGATGGTTTCAAGCATGGGAACAACAATCAACAGTCGAAGCGGTGTCACCATGAGTTCCCCGAGACCTAAGTAGCGGGCGGTTTCATGGGTGGAACTCCTCGCCGAGGAGCGTAGCCGTCCCGACTCCCTTGCCAAGCAGAATCCGCAAACCACGTGTTTTTTCTCGATCGAAGGCTGGTGGCTGATCCATTCGGCTGAAGGCCATGCTTGCCGGTTTTGCAGAGTCAGACCTGCTGACTTGCTCCCGAGATTTGGGTTTCTTTGGGGGGGCGGGAAAACCAGTGAATCTCTTTGGTCACGGGGCCGCGCCGCTCCGGTCTGATAGTTTGCGGTGCGGTCGGAAACCCACTCACTGAAGGGCGCGCCCGCACCCTCGACCAGATCCACCTGCCAAGAAATCAATTCTGAAATTCCCGACAATTTCCTTGGCACGGCGGGTTGGGTGGCTAGGATAAGCTGGCCAACGGAAAATCCATATCCCATGAATCTCGCGCCAACCCATCCTTCTCATCCCGTGCTCCAATGCGGAGCGTCGGCCGCGCTTGCGGCTTTCCGCCAGGCGCGGATCCCGCCTGCTTGCGCACTCACGCCCGCCCGTCTCAGCCGGACCGCCACCAGCCCCCACCCACACCGCCATCATGCATGACATCATCCGCCAACTCGACGAAAAACGTGCCCGCGCGGCATTGGGCGGCGGCGAAAAGCGCATCGCGGCCCAACACGCCAAGGGCAAACTGACCGCCCGCGAGCGGATCGAAATCCTGCTCGACGAGGGTTCGTTTGAGGAATGGGACATGTTCGTGGAACACCGCTGCTCCGATTTCGGCATGGCCAAGGAATCCGTGCCCGGGGACGGGGTGGTCATCGGCTTCGGCATGATCAACGGCCGCCCGGTGTTCGTGTTTTCGCAGGATTTCACCGTCTTCGGCGGGTCGCTGTCGGAGGCGCACGCCGAAAAGATCTGCAAGGTGATGGATCACGCGATGAAGGCCGGCGTGCCGGTGATCGGGCTCAACGATTCCGGCGGTGCCCGGATCCAGGAAGGCGTGGCCTCGCTCGGGGGGTATGCCGAGGTGTTCCAGCGCAACGTGCTGGCCTCGGGTGTCATCCCGCAAATCTCGGTGATCATGGGCCCCTGCGCCGGCGGGGCGGTGTACTCCCCGGCGATGACCGACTTTATTTTCATGGTCAAGGATTCGTCCTATATGTTCGTGACCGGGCCGGAAGTGGTCAAGACCGTCACCCACGAGGAGGTCACCGCCGAGGAGCTTGGTGGTGCGATCACCCACACGACCCGCTCCGGCGTGGCCGACCTCGCCTTCGAGACCGATGTTGAAGCGCTGCTGATGGTCCGGCGGTTCTTCAACTACCTGCCGCTCAACAACCGCGAAAAGCCCCCCAGACGGCAAGCCACCGACACCGCGGACCGGCTCGAAATGTCGCTCGACACGCTGGTTCCGGATGATACTAACAAACCCTACGACATGAAGGAACTGATCGTCAAGGTGGTTGACGATTGCGAGTTCTTCGAGTTGCAGCCGGACAATGCGAAAAACATCATCATCGGCCTGGCGCGCATGGGAGGCATGCCGGTGGGCATTGTCGCCAACCAGCCGCTGGTCCTGGCAGGCTGCCTCGACATCAAAAGCGCGATCAAGGGGGCGCGCTTCGTCCGGTTCTGTGATGCGTTCAACATTCCGCTGCTCACGTTTGTCGATGTGCCGGGGTTCATGCCGGGCACGGCGCAGGAATACGGCGGCATCATCAAGCACGGTGCGAAATTGTTATATGCCTATGCCGAGTGCACGGTGCCCAAGGTCACGGTGATCACGCGCAAGGCGTACGGCGGGGCTTATGACGTGATGAGTTCCAAGCACCTGCGCGGTGACGTCAATTTTGCCTGGCCCTCGGCCGAAATCGCGGTGATGGGTCCCAAGGGCGCGGTGGCCATCATCTTCCGCGACGAGAGAAACGATCCGGCCAAGCTGGCCGCGCGCGAACAGGAATACCGCACCACCTTTGCCAACCCGTTCATCGCCGGTCGCCGCGGCTACATCGACGATGTGATCATGCCGCACGGAACCCGCAAGCGGATCTGCCGGAGCCTGGCCATGCTGCGCGGCAAGCGGCTCGAAAACCCATGGCGCAAACACGGCAACATCCCCCTCTGATATGTTCAAGAAAATCCTGATCGCCAATCGCGGCGAAATCGCCTGCCGTGTCATCGCCACCGCCCGCAAATTGGGGATCGCCACGGTCGCCGTGTACTCCGATGCGGATCGCGACGCACTCCATGTCCTGCACGCCGACGAAGCGGTCAACATCGGCCCGCCACCGCCGCGCGAGTCGTACCTCGCCGTTGACAAGATCCTTGCCGCCTGCCACGCCACCGGGGCCGAGGCGATCCATCCCGGGTATGGGTTTCTTTCCGAAAACGCCGACTTCGCCCGGCAGGTTGAGGCGGCCGGCATCACCTTCATTGGCCCCAAACCCGACTCGATCCGCGCGATGGGCGACAAGATCGCCTCCAAGCAGCTCGCCATCGCCGCCAAGGTCAACACGATTCCGGGCTGCCCCGACGTGGTCACCGATGCGGCGGACGCCGTGCGTATCGCCCGCGAGGTTGGCTATCCGGTGATGATCAAGGCCTCGGCCGGCGGCGGCGGCAAGGGCTTGCGCGGCGCCCACAACGACCTGGAGGCTGCCGAAGGGTTCGAAACCTGCCGCGCTGAGGCGATGACGAGCTTCGGCGATGATCGCATTTTTATCGAGAAGTTCATCGAAGAGCCACGGCACATCGAAATCCAGGTGTTGGGCGACGCGCATGGCAACATCGTGCATTTGTTCGAGCGTGAGTGCTCGATCCAGCGTCGGCACCAGAAGGTGATCGAGGAGGCACCGTCGCCGTTCCTGGACGACGCGACCCGCCGGGCAATGGGCGAGCAGGCGGTTGCGCTGGCCAGGGCGGTGAACTATCAGTCGGCCGGCACCGTCGAGTTTGTCGTCGGCAAAGACCGCGGTTTTTATTTTCTCGAGATGAACACGCGGCTGCAGGTCGAGCACCCGGTCACCGAAATGATCACCGGTCTCGATCTGGTCGAACTGATGATCCGCGTGGCCGCCGGCGAAAGGCTGCCGTTCCGGCAGGATGAGCTGCAAATCCGTGGTTGGGCGATCGAGTGCCGGATCAATGCCGAAGATTCGCTGCGCAATTTCCTGCCCTCGGCCGGCCGCCTCATCCGCTACCAACCGCCGGAAACGGTGCCAGGTTGCGTGCGGGTGGACACCGGCGTTTACGAAGGTGGCGAGATCGCGACCGACTACGACTCGATGATCGCGAAGCTGGTGTGCCACGGCGCGACCCGAACCGAGGCCCTGGCGCGGATGCGCGATGCGCTCAATGCCTTCGTCATCCGCGGCGTGTCTTCCAACATCGCATTCCAGGCGGCGCTCACCTGCCACCCGCGCTTCGAGGAGGGGCGGCTGACGACGGCGTTCATCGCGGAGGAATTCCCGAACGGTTTCCAGGGTGCCGACCTGCCGCCGGGTGCCGCGGAATTCCTGGCGGCGGTGGCCGCCGCGGTGCACCGGATTTACCTCGAACGCGCGTCCCGGATCCAAGGCCAGGTGCCGGGACACGAATTGCGGATCGGTGAGGACTTTGTGGTCATCAATGACGACACCGAATTCGAAGTCAGCGTCTGGCGGGTGCCGGATGGTTGCGACGTGCGGATTCAGGGCCTCACCCACGCGATCCGCTGCGCCTGGCGCTTCGGCGACATCCTGCTGCGGGGCACCTTCGATGGCGCTCCGTTCTGCGTGCAGGTCGAGCGTCCCGGGTTGCGCTACCGGCTCTCCTGCATGGGGGTGCAGCTCGAATACTCGGTGCTGCCGCGGCGCGCCGCCGAGCTCCTCCGGCTGATGCCGCGCAAACAGCCGCCCGACCTATCAAAGTTCCTGCTCTCGCCGATGCCGGGTTTGCTGGTTGAGGTGGCGGTCGAGCACGGCCAGGAGGTGAAGGCGGGCCAGCGGTTGGTGGTCATCGAGGCCATGAAAATGCAGAATACCCTGCGTGCCGAACGGGACGGCACGGTCGCGGAGTTGCTTGCCCAACCGGGTGAAGGCCTCGCCGTCGATCAAGCGATCATGCGCTTCGCCTGACACAAACCGGCATCCCAAACCCGATCTCTCATCCCGGTTCCAGATCGGCAAACTGGGACTAACAAGAGCGCGTGGGCCGCCGCCTCTTGGGTAGGCGCGTTGGTGACAACGCGTGTGCCTGAGGAAGCCAATGAACCAGCACCTTTCCCCCATCTTGAGGCTTTCCTCCGTCTGCTGCCGCAGGGGGCTCAGAATCACATTCACCCGCTCCTGAGTGCGCGGTGCGGGAGGATTTGGAATTGGCGGTGATTCCGGGCGGTCACAACTCGATGACCACGGCTCCGGCGTTGGTGCCGGCGAGATCGGACCAGGGTTTGGCGGAAAAAGTAAAGATCGTCGTGGCGGTGACGGCGCTGCCGAGGCCATCGCCAGTGGAGCCTTCGCGAGTGTGGAGGAGATCCCAGGTGAGCACGCCGGGCGCGGTGAAGTCGTAGGTGAAGGTCTTGCCCCCGGGGCCGTAATTGGGATTTCCTACCACCACGCGGGAGTAGTCGGCGGCGACGGTGGTGCCGAAGCCGAATTTCTCCGCAGCGGTCCCACCGAACTCGGCGAATGAGGTCAAGGAGGTTCCTCCGGAAGTGACGGCGAAGAAGCAGGCCTTTCCCGAAAACGCGACGCTGGAACCGAAGCCAGCGCCCACAATGAGGACGGGCGAAGAGGGGGCCACGCGGAGCGGTGTGGTGGAGGGGTAGAGGGAATTGAGAGAAAATAGATAGACCGCGCCACGGCCTGAGGTTTCACCGGGAGCTCCGACGGCCAACCAAGTGTTGTCGATCGTGCTGATCACGGCGACGCTGCTGCCGAAGCGCGCCCCGGAGACGGGGACGGAGGCTTGGAAACGGCCGATGGGCAGCCAGGACGAGCCGCCGGTGATTTTCAGTTGATACCATGCCATCACGCAGCCGGTATCGAGACCTGCGGAGGTATCATTCGGCATGCCGACTGCGACATCCTGGCCGGAGGTGGCGATGGATCGACCGAGGCTCGACGAACTGCCGGGGCCGGCAAGGGTTTGTTGGAGCTGCCATGCATTGGCGCCACCGGGATTGCGGCGGTGCACGGAGGCGAGCCAAGACGCGGCAAGACCGGTCGGGTCAGCCGGGCCCAAACCATGAATCAGGTCGTCGCCCGCGAAGCCGAGGCCGGGGAGAAAGAAGCTATAACCATTCACTGATCCAATCGGGAGATCGGCCACCGGAGTCCAGTTGCCAATGCCGGTGCCGGGAGTGAATTCAAAAATCTTGAGTCGGGCCGGGGCGGTGAGTGACCCGGTGGTCATGCTGAAATCGGGGATGGCGAGAGCGGCGGGACGTCCGGAAGCGGCGTCGGCACTGAGGGCGTGGGTGCTGATTTCAGAAACCGGCGCGGCGGCCAGGGTGCCCGCGAAACCCCACTGGTCGGCACCACCTTGGTTGCGGTTGAAGACGTCGATCCGGCGGTTGGTCCCGGATTCGGTGGCGGCGGCGAGCCTGTCGCCGTGAAGCGCGACGTTCTGGCCGAGCGCGCTTACGTGTGCGATCTGAGCGGTGGCATTGAAACAGGGCGGCGAGCCGCCACCGCGCACGCTGGCGCGACTCCGTCCCCTTTGAGTTTCTTTAAACCCCTCCAACAAACTGGCGATTTCAGCCGACAATGTCGGGAATATTCTGCGAATGATTGCGGCGGGAGCGGGTCGGCTCGTTGCGGGCTGGTATCCGGGCGGTGTTCGTGCAAGGATTCCCGCCGGCAGGACCACCGCCCGCTCGCCTTGCGGCAGCCGGCGGATGGGTTCTATCACCTGCCGAAGCCACCATGACTGCCGTCGCCGATCCACCACTCGTGATTCTTCCCGCCTGCCGCAGGGAGATCGATGGGCGTATGTTCCACGCTGTTCCGGAAGCCTATGCGGAGGCGCTTCGGTTTGCCGGTTGCCAGCCGCTGTTGGTGCCAGGTGTGGGGCTGGGGGAGTTGCCGGCCCTGTTGGAACTGGCCGCCGGCATCCTCCTGCCCGGCACGCCTAGCAACGTGCATCCGTCGCATTTCGGCGAGGAGGTTCTCGA
>JAIPKB010000057.1 GCA_021733795.1 Akkermansiaceae bacterium
GGATGGCCTCGATGACGGCGCGTTTCGCGAGCCCTTCGCCGGGCTTGGGAGGCTTTTTGCCCTTGTCTTCCTTGGGCTTGAAGTAATCGACATGGAAGCGAAGCACGTTCCCGTCCTCGATGGCGTGGGTGATGGTGTAGGCGTGAAGCTGCTTTTGGAAGAGGTCTTCCGTGGTCTTCATGGAGGCCTGCGTGTCCTCGATCTTCTGCTGGGCGGCGTTTTCCTCAAAGATGGGCGTGCCGGTGAAGCCGAAGAGCTGGGCCTTGGGGAAGAACTCTTTGATGGCCTTGTGGTTGTCGCCGAACTGGGAGCGGTGGCACTCGTCGAAGATGAAGGCGATGCGCTTGTCCCGCAGCGGCTTCAGCAGCTCCTTGTAGGTGGGCTGGTCGTTCTTTTTCCGCTGCTTGTTGCGTTTGCTGGTTTCATCCAGCGCGAGGCCGAGCTTCTGGATGGTGGTGACGATCACCTTGTCCGCGTAGTCCTCGGAAAGCAGGCGGCGCACGAGGGCGGCGGTGTTGGTGTTTTCCTCCACACAACCTTCCTGGAACTTGTTGAACTCCTCGCGCGTCTGGCGGTCGAGGTCCTTGCGGTCCACGACGAAGAGGCATTTGTAGATGTCATCGTTGTCCTTTAGCAGGGTGGAGGCCTTGAAGGAGGTGAGTGTCTTGCCGCTGCCGGTGGTGCTCCAGATGTAGCCGTTGCCGCAGTCCTGATGGATACAGCTCACGATCTGCCTCACCTGATAGACCTGATACGGGCGCATCATGAGGAGCTTTTGCTCGCTGGCGATGAGCACCATATAGCGGCTGATGGTCTGGCCGAGCGTGCATTTCACGAGGAAGGTCGCGGCGAAGTCGTCGAGGTGGGTGATCTTCTTGTTCGCCTCATCGGCGAACTGGTAGATCGGCAGGAAGCGCTCGTCGGCGTTGAAGGCGAAGTGGCGGGCGTTGTTGTTGGCGAAGTAGTAGGTGCTGTCGCGATTGCTGACGATGAAGAGCTGGAGGAAGCAGAGCAGCGTCTTGGAGTAGCCGT
Source organism: Akkermansiaceae bacterium (assembly GCA_021733795.1). Lineage (GTDB taxonomy): Bacteria > Verrucomicrobiota > Verrucomicrobiia > Verrucomicrobiales > Akkermansiaceae > Luteolibacter. The sequence goes on from JAIPKB010000057.1 coordinate 1,033, forward strand.
TGCCGGGATCGTTCTTGTAATCGACGATCTGCTCCATGGCCCGGCGCGGATGGATGCCGAGGGTTTTCAGCTCGATCTGGACGCAGGGAACGCCATTGATGAGAATGATCACATCGTAACGATGGTGGCTGTTGTCCGTGTTGATGCGGAGCTGGTTGATGACCTCGAAAGTGTTTTTGCACCAGTCCCTGATGTTGACGAGGGTGTAGTTCAGCGGCGTGCCGTCATCGCGGGTGAAGGCATTGATCTGGCGGAGGGTCTTGGCGGCGGCGAAGACATCGGGCGTGATGATCTCGTCGAGCAGGCGGGCGAACTCGCCATCGGTGAGGCGGACGCGGTTCAGAGCCTCGAATTTCTCGCGGAAATTCCGCTCCAGCGTGGCGCGGTCGGTGATGTCCGGGCGGTATTCGTATTTCAGGCCCTGGAGCTTGCCGATGAAGCCGTATTCGATCCCGTCCTCCCGCAGCACCGAAGGCGGGGTGTCGGAAGTCAGCGTGGCGGTGGACTTGGAGGGCATGGGCTGGCGTCAGGCTAACGATATGAACCGCCGTGGAAAGGAAAAAGAAATGCGGAGCGGCGGGTCCGGAGGACCGGAAATCGCCGCTCCGGGTGGGGCGGCCGGTCCGCGAGAATGGGTGGCGAATGAACGTCCGGTCGGGCTTTTCATTCGCAGTTCATTCACCCGGACGCTTCGGAAAAGCGTCCCTGCCATTTTTCAGACAGGCGCTAACGCTCACGACGCGTTCGGTTTCATCTTAAAAGGCGAAATCCCTGCGCTCAATCGGGGTTGTGGCCGATTTTGGGGCTACTTGGCCGGAATTGGGACCTGTTAATGCTTTCAATATCCTGAATTTCAGCGATTCTGAACTCGTTCCGCGGCTGCTTCGGCGAAACGGAACGCCAGAGCCGATTGAGTTAGCCAAACGACTTCAAATGGAATCCGGGGGGAGACCAGGCGAATCAGGCAGAGCCAAAGGATCTGAAAAGAGAGCGCGCGTCGAGAACTCCGGGGGGAGATCCGAGGCGCGCTTTTCCTTTTGGGGGGAGGGGAGTTAGCAAGCTTGCCATCGCCACCACCGAGCGGGCCGCGAGCGAAAACAGGAGTTTTGGGTTGCATGTTTGATCCCACAACTGTAGGAACCATGGCGATGGCTGCCGGGACTCACAACGTGAATGAAGGGACGCAGGCACCGCCGAAGGGGGGCGGGAGTGGGGCGCTGGAGTCAGCGACTCCAGCGGAAATCACCGGGCCGCCTTCGTCCCTGGAAATGCGGCGGTTGCTTCACGATCAGCAGATGTACCGGCTCGAGCTGGAAATGCAGAACGATGAACTGCGCCGGACTCAAGCGGAATTGGACATCGCCCGCGAGCGCTACTTCGATCTCTACAACCTGGCACCGGTCGGCTTCCTCACTCTGAGCCGGAAGATGGTGATTCTGGAAACCAACTTCACTGCCGCAACAATGCTGGGCACCACTCGGAAGGAGTTGACGCTGCGGTCGTTTTTCCGGTTCATTATCCAGGAGGACCAGGATTATCATTACCGTCACACCAAAAAGCTCTTCGAAACCCGCGAACCCCAGGTTTGTGAGGTCAGGATGGTGAAAGCGGATGGAACGCGATTCTGGGTGCGGCTCGAGGCCTCGGTCGTGCAGGGCGATGAAGGCGTGGCGATGGCCCGGGTCGTCATGAGCGACGTCACCGCAAAGAGACACGCCGAGCAAACCCTGCGCGATTGGGGCGCTTCGCTCGAGCAACAGGTGTCGGAGAGGACGGAGAAACTCAAACTCAGTGAGGATCGTTTCCGCCAGTTGTCCGAGGCCACGTTCGAGGGGGTGGCGGTCAGTGAGAATGGCATTTTGCTGGATGGCAACCTCCGGTTCGCCGAAATCCACCGTTACCGGCTGGAGGAGATGACCGGTCGTCCGATCACGGATTTCGTCGCGCCGGAATCGCGGGCCTTGGTCTCCAGCAACAGCCTTGGAGACTTCAGGGAAGCCTACGAGTATTTCGGCTTGCGCAAGGATGGATCGATCTTTCCGGCGGAAGCCCACGGCCGTGCCAGGATCTGGCAGGGGAAATCAACCCGGGTGACGGCCCTGCGCGACCTGACCTTGACCAAGCAGGTGACAGCCGAGCTGCAGGCGAAGCAGTCCGAACTTGAACGCGCCCAACAACTCGCCCTGGTCAGCGAGGTCAGCGCGGGGATCGTCCACCAGCTCGCCCAACCGCTCAGTGCCTTGGGAGCCAATGTTTTCACCGCGATCAGCAACCTCGAACAACGGGCGTTGCCGACCAGCGAGATGTTGGAGATCCTCCACGACCTCCAAGACGGTGTTGCCAGCATGAGGGACATCGTGACCCATCTGCGGGCGCTCACCAATCCGCAACCATCGGACCGGGTGGAGATCGGCGTCAACGTCATGATTGAAGAGGTGCTCCCGCTCTTGCGGCAGAAGGCGGCAAGCCGCAGGGTCCGCATCGAAGTGGATTTGGATCCGGATCTGCCACCCGTACAGGCCGACTTCGTGCAGTTGAGCCAGGTCATTCTCAATCTTTCACGCAATGCGCTGGAAGCCTGCCACGACTGTCCCCCAGAGCGCCGGATCATTGCCATCACCACCCGTGCGACCACGGGCGAAGGCGTCGAAATCCGCGTGCGCGATGCCGGCACCGGGATTGCGCCCGAGATCATGGCCCGGCTGTTCAGTCCGTTTTTCTCGACCAAGGCCGATGGCTTGGGCATCGGGCTCCGTCTCAGCCAGACCATTGTTCAGGCCCACGGCGGCAGGATCACCTGTGAAAACAACGCCGCAGGCTTCGGGGCGACGTTTCGGGTGGTTTTGCCAGCGCGACCGCCATCACCGCAATGACTGGAACGAGGATGCGGTAAATCCGTGCTCAGGCGAGCTGTGGGAGCTGGGCGTGATGGCGGGGGACACCGTTGAACGCGCGGTCCAGGCCGCGCCGCTGCCACATGCGCTCGACGGCCTTGTCTAACAATCCAGCGTCGCCCCGGGCGTCGTGGCGCTGGATGCCGCGGGCGTTGATTGGGAGGTGGGAGGTGACGTGATCGAGGGAGTGGCGGGTGCCGCAGGTGTTGGCGAAGGGCAACTTGGAATGTTCATGTCATTTCTTTTTGCGGAGGAACGGCGGGAGGTCGAGGTCCTCGCCGTCGACGACGTTGGGGGTTTGGCCTTCGAAGCGGCCGCGGGGGGCGGAATCGAGGGCGAGTTCGTTTTGCGACGAGCTGGGTTTGACGCCGAGTTTCAGTTTGGTGGGGGCGGGGGAATCGGTTGCCGGAGGTTCCGGGGTGGGGGTGGCGCTCCCGGTTTCGAGGTCATCTTCGAAGGGGTCACCGGTGGGCGGTTCCTGCTTGTGGGGGGCCGTTTTGCCCCAGAGTCTGGGGGCGGAGGGGCTGCGTTGGGCCGGTTTGAAGGTGAAGGGGCCGATTTTGGCTTCGGGGAACTCGGAGGCTTCCGGTAGGGGCGGCTCCGGCTCGGGTTTTGCGGCGGGCGGGAATTTGGGAGCGGGTTTGGCGGTGGGAGGATCCGTCTCGGGTGGCGCGGTGGTGTTGGGTTGCGGATCTCCGGTGGATTCGGCGAAGGGCAGATCATCGCCAAACAGGCGGGGAATATCCGCGGCGGCGACTTCGAGGCTGGTGGGGCCTGCGGCAAGGGATAGCGGTTCCGGGGATGGGCGGGCGGCGGGGGCATCCGGTTCGGGTTCGGTGACGGCGGGCTCCGTGGCGGATGGCTCGGCTGCGGCCGCGGTGGTGAAGCTTTCGCTTGGATCCAGAAAGGACTTTTCCTCCGGGTCAACGGAGTCGCGGGGGGCGGCGGCAAGCGCATCCTCGGGGAGCGCGCTGATGAGGGTGACCGAGAGGCCTTCGCCCATGGCGGGATCGATCGCCGCGCCAAAGAGCACATGCGCGCTGTCCGGGACGAATTTCTGAAGGCGCTGCATGAGGAGTTCCACTTCGTAAAGGGTGAGATCCTCGCCGCCGCAGAGGTGGACGAGCACGGTCTCCGCATCCTTGAGCAGGGCTCCCTGGTCGAGCAGGGGGCTGGCCAGGGCGTTGCGCAGGGCGGCGGCGGCGCGGTCCTTGCCTTTGGCGAGGCCGGAGCCGAACAGGCAGCGGGAGCGGTTGGTGCGCAGGGCGCTCATCAGATCGTCCAACCCCACATTGATGAGGCCGGGCCGGATCACCAGGCGGATGACGGCCTTGATCGACTCGCAGATCATGCGGTCGGCGGCGGAGAACGCCTCGTGGATCCCTTGTTTGGCGAGGACGAGTTCGCCCATGCGGTTGTTGTCGAAGGTGACCAGGGCGTTGCTGAGGACGGCGAGTTCGTTGAGGCAGGATTCCGCTTGTTCGCGGCGGCGGCGGCCTTCGAAGCCGAAGGGCATGGTGGCGAATACCACCACGAAGGCCCCTTCCTCGCGGGCGATGCGGGTGATGATGGGGGCGGCTCCCGAGCCGGTGCCGCCACCGAGGCCCACGCAGAGGAAAACGATCCGCCGGCCTCGCAGTGAAAGGCGGATTTCTTCTTCGGATTCGAGAATCGCCTGATGGCCGAGGTCCGGATCGCCGCCGGCTCCGAGGCCTTTGGTGAGGTTGCGGCCAAGCTGGATTTTTTCGCCGGCCACGCAGGCGGCGAGGGTGCGGGCGTCGGTATTGAGGGCGAGCAGTTCGGCGCCCTCGGTGCCGTCCAGGGCCACGCGTTCGAGCATGTTGGCTCCGGCACCGCCGAGGCCGACGATTTTCACGGAAGAACTAGGGATGGTTTGTTGGCGGTCGCGTTGATAGGGGATCATGGTCGGTGGCGGTGAGGGGTTGGGAGTTAACGGTGAAAGGGCCAGAACAGGCGGAGCACCCGGCTGATGCAGCCATCGTGCACGGGACGTTCGGTTTCGAGAATCTGGGCGTAGCGGATGAGGCCGATCGCGGTGGCGTAGCGGGGGTCCTTGAAGCTGGTCTGGACGCCGCTGACGTCCGGTGGCTCGGGGCGGTAGATGTCGCGGCCGAAGATCTCGAAGGCCAGCTCGCTGAACCCCCGCATCAGGCTGGTGCCGCCTGTTAGAAAGACGCCGGAGCCGAGGGTTTCCACCGCCCCTTCCGGCAGGCGTTGGCGGACGAGTCTGAGGGTTTCCTCCAGCCGCTGGCGGATGACTTCGTTGAGAATGCTGCGGCGGACCTCGACCTCCGCGTAGCCCCGGTCGTCGTCGAGCTTGGCAATGCCCACCGAGCGGGAGGGGTCGGCCGAGGCATCGCCCTCGGCGATTTTGAGTTTTTCCGCAGTGGAGAACGGCAGTCCGGTGACCAGGTGGATGTCGTTGGTGACGTGGTCACCGCCGACCGGGATGCAACCGGAGGCGGCGATGGAGCCGTCGATGTAGAGGGCGTAATCGGTGGTGCCGCCGCCGACATCAATGACCAGGGCACCGCGTTCACGTTGTTCCTGGTTGAGCGCCATTTGGGCGGTGGCAATCGGGGAGAATACCACGTCATCGACTTCGAGCGGGGTTTCCCGGACGAGCCGGATGCTGTTCTGGATCCGGGCACCGATGCCGTGGACGATGTGGAAATCCGCCTCTACGGTGCGGCCGTAGAGGCCGGTGGGGCTGGTATTTTGATAGAGTCCGTCGAGCAGGTAGTTGCGGATGATCGGGTGGAGATGGACGTGGTCGGCCGGGATATGGACATCGCGGGCGATGGTTTTGGCTTCCTCGACGTGATCGGCTTCGACGATGGACTGGCCTTCCGGGAGGCGGAAGGTGCCGCGGTTGTTGACGCCGTGGATGTGGGAGCCGGTGACGGCGAGGAAGACGCTGCCGATTTCGACGTCGCTGGCATCCTCCGCCTTGACCAGGGCATCGCGGAGGCAGGCTCTGGCCTGGGGGAAATCGTAGATTTCGCCCTTGCGGACGCCGGCGGTCTTGGTGGTGCCGATGCCGAGGATGCGCACGGCGGTGTCCGGTTTGACCTCTCCCACCACGAAGCAGGTTTTGCTGGTGCCGATTTCCAAGCCGACATGAATTTTTGTGCGACGGGCCATGGTGTGGGTGGGGGCGGGGCTGCTAGTTGCGGTTGAGAAGGGAATCGAGGTCCCGGTTGCGGCGGTCGCTGCTGGCGGGGGTGAGGGAGGGTTCGGCGACCGGAATGGCTCTGGGAGGGGCCGCGGTGCTAACCGTGTAGGGCACGGTTTCGCGCGGAATCACATTGATTGTGTCGATTTTCTCGCCTTTCTTGTGGGCGTGGGCAATGGCCGCGTGGAGATAGGACAACTGCCGTGCGTGTTCGCGCAGGCCCAAAGTGGCGATGGTGCCCTCGCGGGTGGTGAGGGTAAGCGACCAGGGTTTGGTCTGTTTGACTGAGTCGATCCATTCCAGGCCATGGTCGTGCTGATCGCGGGCGGTGTTGATCAAGTGGGAACAGTTGGCCAGTTCCGGATGGCGCAGCGTTTTGCCCGGAGCGATGGGATGGTCGGGGTCAGGGGCAATGAGGATGACGGGAAGGGAGGCGGCCGTTTCGAATTGGAGCTTGGGACAGGGGTAGACGATCCCATCGAAGGCGATCAGGAAACCGCCGGGCCTACGGTCTGCCGGGAGGCCTCGGTCCGGGCAGGCGACCCAGGCACGGGGGGTGCGGGTGGTGACCTGGACGATGAGGGTGCCGGGGGTCTGGCGTTCGATCCGGGCGTCCTTGATCGCCGGTTGGGCGAGCAACCGGCGGGTGATTTCCTTGATGTCGATGCGGAAAATATTGGTGTCCAGATCCAGTCCGGTGATGGTCACCAAATCCCGTTCGTTGATCGCCTCGTTGGAGTTGAGCTGGATGGCTTGCAGGCGGAAGTCCGGGTTATCGTAGAACAGGCGGTCCAGAGCCACCTTGCCGCCCCAGCCTGCGGCACCGAGCGCGGCAAGTCCGAGCAGGATCAGGGTCAGGCGGAAGGCGAACTTGAGGGTGCTGTGCCAGAGGGTGCGGATGCTCCACACATTGGCGCGGAGCAGGCGGCTGCGGTTCTGGGCCTTGGACTTGGCGGTTTTGCGTGGCATGGCAGGCGGGGGTTCAGGTGGCCGTGCGGAGTTGGAGGGAGAGTTCGGCAATGGTGCGGCACAGTTCCGGGAACGACAGTCCGGTGGCGGCGGCCGCTTTCGGCAGCAGGCTGGTTTCGGTCATGCCGGGGATGGTGTTGGCCTCCAGCACGAAGGGGCGGCCGGCTTCGTCCAGCAACACGTCGACGCGGGAGTAGATCTCGATGCCGAGCGCGCGGTGGGCGGCGAGCGCGGCTTGTTGGACGGCGTGGGTGATGGGCTCGTCGAGGTCGGCCGGGCAGTAGTAGTCGCTGCCGGCACCGCCGGTCATCCACGGGTATTTGTTGGCGAGATCGTAGAACCCGCTGCGGGGGGCGATGTGGACCACGGGCAGCGCGGTGTCGTTGAGAATGCCCACGGTGAGTTCCTTGCCCTGGATGTACTCCTCGATCAGGAGGTCCTGGCTGAACCGGGTGGCATCGGCCACGGCGGCAGCCGCCTCCTCTTGGCGGCGGACGATGTGGACGCCCACGCTGGAGCCCTCGCGCGGCGGTTTGACGACAAAGGGGGCGGGAAACGAGGGGAGCCGCGGTCCGGCAGAGACGTCGAGGATTTCGGATCTGGGGGTGGGGACCTGGTGGGCGAGGAAGGCGGTTTTGGAAAGATTCTTGTCGAAAGCGCGGTGGCTGCTGGCGGCGCCGGCACCGGTGTAGGGGACGCCGAGTTGCTCGAGCTGGGCCTGCAATTGGCCGTCTTCGCCGAAGGTGCCGTGGATGACGTTGAAGGCCAGGCCGGTGCCGGCGGGGAGCTCGATGCGGGTGCCGGTGATGGCGGCGGCCACGGCATCCAGCCCAAGGCTGGTGAGGGCCTTGAGCACGGCTGCGCCGGAGGCCAGGGAAATCTCGCGTTCGGAGCCCGGGCCTCCCATCAATACGGCGATTTTCAGATTCTGGAGCATCGGGCTGAGTGTGGCTTGGAATTGGCGGATGGGAAGTCTTGATTAAAACATCAGCTCGTCCTCACCAATAATTTTGACTTCGGTTTCGAGTTCGAGTTGGCGTTGATCGCGGGCTTTCCGGCGGATGGTATCGATGAGTTTGAGGACATCGGCGGCGGTGGCCCCCCCTTGGTTGATGATGAAATTCCCGTGGATGTCGGAGACCGCGGCGTGGCCGCTGGTGCGGCCTTTGAGTCCGAGTTCATCGACGAGTTTGCCGGCGGGGATGGATGCCGGATTGCGGAAGATACAGCCGGCCGAGGCGGAGACCGGTTGGCTGGCGCGGCGTTTCTCGCGGGAGTCCTCGAGGCGGTGTTTGATGCTGAGCGGTTGGTCTGACTTGCCTTTGAAGACCGCCTGGAGGGCGAAGTTGCGGCGGAGTTCCGGGACGTTGCGGTAGTCTGCCTCGATTTCGGCGCGTTCGCGGGTGCGGATGACGCCGTCTTCGTCGAGGAAGGAGACCCGGATCACTTGGTCGAAGGTTTCGATGCCCATGGCACCGGCGTTCATCCGGAGTGCACCGCCGACGTTGCCCGGGATGCCCTCCATCCACTCAAAGCCGGCGATGTTGTTGGCGGTGGCGAAACTGGCGATTTTCTGGAGTCGCACGCCGGCCCCGGCGATGATGGTGCCCTTGCCCGGGGCGAGCCCGACCTCGCTGAAGGCTCCGCCGGCGGGATGGATGACCGCACCGCGGATGCCGCCATCGCGGACGAGCAGATTGGAGCCGCGGCCGACGACGCGGACCGGGATGCCGCGGGCGCGGCAGTATTCCACCAGAAACGCGAAGGCGTAAAAGCTGTGGGGTTCGAGCCAGTATTGGGCCGGGCCGCCGACGAGCATGGTGGTGTGACGGCTCATCGGTTCGTAGAGCGCGCCATCGATTTCGCCGGGCGGCATGAGTGCCTGCATTTCCTCGAGGATCTTGAGGTCGGCGGCGATGCGGGAGCCGGCTTCGTGGACGTTGCCGGCCCCGAGGGTGAGGAGCAGGTCACCGGGTTTGAGCAGGTTGCCGATGAGGTGATGGGCGGTGGCCAGATCCGGGACCGAGGTGGCAGGGGCCACCCCGTGGCGTTGCATGGCCTCCACGATGGTCTCGCTGGAAACGCCGGGAATGGGCGGCTCCGAGGCCGGATAGATATCAGTGATGAAGGTGCGGTCGGCGGCTTGCAGGACTTTGCCGAAATCATCCGCCAGGGCCTGGGTGCGGGTGTAGCGGTGCGGTTGGAACAGCACGATCAGGCGGGTGGGCTTGAGCGAGCGCGCGGTCTGGAGGGTGGCGGCCAGCTCGGTGGGATGATGGCCGTAGTCGTCGATGAGATGATAGTTGGCGGATAGATATTTGGTTTCGAACCGGCGCTTGGCTCCGGCAAAGGTGGCCATGGCGCGGGCGACGAGCGGGAATGCCGCTCCGCAGCAGTCGGCCAGGGCGATGGCACCGAGGGCGTTGAGGATGTTGTGGCGGCCGGGGATCCCAAGTTCGATGTCGCCGAGCGGTTCGCCGTCTTTGCTGACGGTGAAGGCGCTGGAGCCTTTGAGGTCGCGGATGTCGGTGGCGGTGAAGGTGGCGTCGTGCCAGCCGTAGGTGACAATGTTTTCGCGCTTGGAGCAGATCTCGTGGGCCACGCCGTCCTCATGGCAGTAAACGAGGGTGCCGGTCGTTTGATCGGCCAGGGCGGTGAAAACCTCGCGGATGTGGTCCAGGTCGCGATAGAAGTCAAGGTGCTCCGCTTCGATGTTGAGAATCAGCGAATGAGTGGGCTGGTAGAGGGTCAGGGTCCCATCGCTTTCATCGCCCTCGGCGACCATGAACTCGGCCTGCTCGGACCATCTGGCGTTGGCTCCGAGGATCGGAATTTCCGCACCGACATAGTGGCTGGGGTCCAGCCCGGCCTCGCGCAGGGCGTGGGCGGTCATGGCAGAGGTGGTGGTTTTGCCATGGGTGCCGGCGATGATGATGCCCTTGCGGGTGTGGAGGATGGCGGCCAGGCACTCGGCGCGGCGGAGCAGGGGGATGCCGGTGGCCGTGGCGGCGGCGTAGGCCGGGTTGTCCGGGCGGATGGCGGAGGAATAGACGACGAGATCGACATCCTGGACGGCTTCCGCAGTGTGGGGAGAGTAGAACCTGAGGCCCTGGTTCTGCATCCGGGTGGTCTCGGCGGTGGTCACGCGGTCCGAGCCGCTGACCTGGTGGCCCATGCCTAACAAAAGTAGCGCCAGCCCGCTCATGCCCGAGCCGGCCACGCCGATGAGATGGATGCGCAGCGGTTGGTCGCGTTGGGTGAGGCGGAGGGTCAGGTCGGTCATGATGGGGAGAGAGTGGTTTCGATGGCGGAACACACGCGGGCGGCGGCATCCGGAATGGCGAGGGTGCGGGCGGCGGCGGCCATCCGGGTGCGGGTTTCGGCGTTGCCGAGGATTTCGGTGGCCATTGCGGCCAGGCGGCTGGGGTTCAAGTCGCATTCCTGGACCAGGTTGGCCGCGCCGGCTCCGGCGAAGACCTCGGCGTTGTGGGTTTGGTGGTCGTCGGCGGCGTAGGGATAGGGCACGAGGATCGCGGGCAGGCCGGCGATTGCCAACTCCGTGAGGCAGGAGGCACCGGCCCGGGCGATGATCAGATCGGCCACGGCGTAAACCGCCGCCATTTGGTCGCAGAACCCAAGCACCCGGTATCCCGGCCGGCCCTGGGCCATTTCCGAAATCCTCTGGAAATCGAGGGCTCCGGCGAGGTGCAGTACCTGGGTTTCCGGGAGCAGGCTGGTGGCGGCTGCCGCGCTGAGCTCGTTGAGGCGGCGAGCTCCCTGGCTGCCACCGGTGATGACGATCACGGGGCGGGCCGGATCCAGGCCGAAGCGGGCGGCCGCTTCCGCGCGGGACGGCAGGGAGAGGATTTCCGGCCGGGCCGGGGTGCCGGTGAGTTGGGTTTCGCGGCCGGGGAAAAACGCTTTGGCCGGTTCCAGTCCCAGCAGCACCCGGGTACAGAACCGGCTGGTGAGCACGTTGGCGCGGCCCGGCCGGGCATTGGAATCGTGAATGAAGGTCTTGAGTCCGAGGCGGTGGGCCGCATAGACCGGCGGCAGCGAGGTGAAGCCGCCCATGCCGAGCACCGCATCCGCGCCGAAGTCCTGGATCAAGCGCTTGCAGTGGCGCATGGAGGTCCAGAGTTTCCAGAGAAATGGAAGCATCCGCAGGGACCAGGTGGGTGGCTTGGCGACTGCCGGCATGGTCTCGAAGCGCAGCTCGGCGTATTTGGCGCTGGCTTCCGCGTCCACTTGCTTTTCCGAGATGAGCAGACGCACCTCATGCCCCCGTCCGGCCATGGCTTGAGCCACGGCGATGCCGGGAAATAGATGGCCGCCGGTGCCACCACATGCAATGAGGATCTTGAGGGAATCGGACACGATGAATCAGTGAAAAAGCCAAGGACGCACGGCCAGCATACACCGGACCACGCCTTGCGCGAGATTGAAAACATTTCTTGACTATCTGGCAATCCGTAAAACGTGCCGAAGTGAGATTTTTTTCACGGGATTTCCCGGGAAGGGGGCGCGGAGCGGAGGCACCCCCAGGAAACCCAAGGGCTGAGGTGGCCAGGCGCGGCGCAAGAGGGATGGTCGAGGATTCGTAAACCCGCGCTGGAGTGATTGATTGTGACGGTTCTGTCACAATATTCGCCTTTAAGGTCGACGCCTTTGTCACCTACCTTTTCACCGTGCTCAGCACGCAACTACGACCAACCATGAAACACGCAAACACACTGCAGATCGCCCTAGGCATCGCCCTAGGTCTCCAAGCCCCCGCTTTCGCAGGCTCGGAGACCCCAGTCGCCAAACCCGCCGCGCCGTCCAATCCCGGTGACTGGTGCACCTGGCTGAAAGACAAGCCAGGCACCCTTTACAAGAACGAGGAAAACCCTTACCTGCAGGAATTCCGACTCGAGGGCCGCTTCCATTACCAAGCCGCCTATCTGGACGGCAGTGACGTCAACGGCAGCGGCTACAACGAGACCTACGACGAATACCGCCGCGCCCGGATCGGCGCGAAGGCCCGGTTCCTCCAATACTTCGGTGCCAATGTCTCCCTGAATATGGTGGCGGACGACCGCCACAGTGATGGCGACCTCGACTGGGGTTACTCGAGTTTCGACGAGGCCTTCCTCACATTCGATCTCGGCAAGGCGATCGGCCAGAACCCGTTTGACTCGCTGTTGGTCAACTACGGTCGCCAGAAGGTCGCCTTCGGCCAGGAATCCCACACCTCGTCCACCAAGCTCCTTACCGTTGAACGCTCGGCCATCGCCAATAAGGTTTACGGCGGCATCCGGCCGACCGGGGTGAGTGTGGACGCCACCATGGACGACTGGAGTTTCACTGCCGGGCTCTACAGCACCACCCGGGATGGAGCGGACAACGAAGCCTTCAACGGTTGGCAGGATAGTGCGATCTACTACGCCAACGTCGAGTACAAGATGAATGACGAACTCACCCTCGCCGGGAACGTCATCTACAACGATGCGAATCTCGCCGACGGAGACAACGTCATCATGGATTATAAGTGGGCCACCTCGATCAGCGCGCACTACGACGTCGGCCAATGGGGTGTCATCGGCGATCTTATCTACGGCGATAATGGTGGCAGTGGTTACGGCCATAAGAGTAATCGTAGCGGCAACTTCTGGGGGATGGTGGTCATGCCCTATTGTTGGCTTGTCAAGGACAAACTCCAACTCGTCGGCCAGTACCAATATCAAGGATCCTCGGAAGACGAGGGTGTTCGCGTCAACAGTCGCTACGGTCGTGCAAGCGGCACCGGACCCGGCACCGGCATCGATGTCAACAGTGGCCGCGGTGATTCACATAACTCGTTCTACGGTGGCCTGAACTATTACCTCTGCGGACACAACGCCAAGATTCAGGGGGGTATTGAATACCAAACCATGGACACCCCCAAGGGTGATTTCGACACCCTTACCTACATCATTGGCTTCCGCACCTACTTCTAAAGCTATCTTTTCCGGCCCTCTGGTGGTCAGATCAGGGGGTACTCGCCATCGTCGTCCATGCCATGCCAGCCGAGTTTGCCGAAGGCGCGGAGGATGGAGGATATGGGCTCGCCTTCCTCCTCGCCTTCGCCGTGTTCGATGGTGGCCGCGTGGGAGACGCCGCCGGTGGCCTCGATGCTGATGACCGAGCGAAAGCCGTAAAGGTGAATCCAATCGCCCCAGGTTTTGGCTTCATGGCGCGGTTCGAAGTGCTCCTTGCGAAGCGCTTCCGTAATCTGGGTGATGGTGCTGGGAGGGGTGGAATGGGGAACGATAAGTTGGGTTTCCATACGGGTCTGGAATCAGTTTGGTGTGGTTAAAGCGTGGTGGGAAATGACTCGGAGAGGTTGTCGTGCCCGGCGGGGGCTTGTCGAGAGGAAACTGCGAGGGAACCCTCGCAAAGCCGGGCATAGGCCCCGTTTAGCGCGAGAAGTTGCTCGTGGGTTCCCTGTTCGATGAGCGCTCCGTGGTCGAGCACGCAGATGCGATGGGCCTTGCGCACGGTGGACAAGCGGTGGGCAATCACAAAACACGTTCGATCCGATCGAAGGCCCTCCAAGGCGTCCTGCACCAGGCGTTCGGTGCGGTTGTCGAGCGCGGAGGTGGCATCGGCCAGCAGCAGCAGCGGTGGATTTCCCCGCGCCGGTGGCGCCGACCAAGGCGATCGTTTGGCCGGGCATGGCTTCCAGGGTGAGGTGGCTGACCGCCGGGGCCTCCTCGCCATAGGTGAACAATACCTGCCGGGAAAAATCGCGCCCAGGCCCACCAAGGCGGTCGGCACGATCAGATCCGGCCGGCGCTGCTTGATCACCACATCCACGAACGGCATCGCCACGGTCGGCAGCACCAGGGAAGTGCAGGTGATCGCCGTCAGCAGCGAGATACCGCTCCTCAGCGGAAAGCGGAGGGTGTGGCGGAAGATGCGAAACAGCGTGGCAACCATCGGGTGGGGGCGGAAGAGCGCCGGCACTATGGGCCGGATTGCCACGGGATGCAAGCGGGATGCAAGCGGGAGATGCAAACCTGAAGTGCCGGGCAGCCGGCAGCCCTGCGGCGGATGCCGCTGACACGGAGGGGAGAAACATCACCGCACAAAAAACACACGATCAGAAGGTGGGTGTTCACAACTCATGGCGCCGCCACCCATGACCGCTGGACAGTGGCCGACATAAATGTAAAGGTCTTCCAGGCACTTGAAAGCGGCGAATGGAGCGGCAGGCAAGCCGCACCTGTGACAGCGTGCCGGGGGCGCGGAACCAGAGACGGATTCAAGAAGGTTTTGATAGCTGTCAGGCACCGTGTCGTGCCGACCCGGAAATCAAACATTAAAGGCCCCCAAAGAAAATGGCGATCCATGTATTGAATTTGCAATCTTTGCGGAGTAGTCGCGAAAGTGGCGAAATTTGAGCGTTTTTTGTGCTTGACGAATGCGTTCTGAAGGCTTATCTCGGAATCCAGCATTCAGCATTCCAACAGCATGAACGCCATCTGATCGTTCTCCCGCGCTGCGATCCCCGCTTTCCAATCCGGGCGATCCCCGGAATCCATTTCTTTTTCGTTGGGCATCATAAACAATTAACAATAAAACACCATGAAAAGTATAAGTATGTTAAGGATCGCCGGAGCCACCGTGAAACGGTTCGCCCTGGCTTCAATGGCGGGTGCGGCGATGGTGGCGGGAAGCGTGCAAGCGGAGACCGCCACCAATATCTATCCGCTCGGGCCTCAGGATGGCGGTACGACCGTCCTGCCACTCACGGGCGGGTTGTTGCCGTGGATCGCGAAGGGAGCCCTGCCGAGTGGCTCAATCCTGCGGTCGGTCTCGATTGACGCGAGACTCGACTCGATGGCCGCAGGCAGCGATAGCTGGGCTTCGGATCTCAGTGCCTACTTCGATCCCACGCCGGAGGCTCCCGGCACCGCCGCCCTGCTGCAGGTCGGCGGCTACGATCCGATCGGCACCGTGGAAACGAAATTGAGCTGGGGCAATGGCGACGAAGGCCCGGGCACGACGGTGATTGCCACGAAAACCGCCGGCATCGACTTTCCGAATACCATTGATCTGGGCACCGTCGAGGTGTCTCTCGGCAACGGCTACAACGAAGCCACTTGGTCGGGAACGATCACGGTCGAGTATGACCTCCCGCAACCGGCGTCCATCGTGGCCTTCGGTTCGTCCGGCAATCCGGCCGTCATTGACCAGGATGCCAAGACCATCGCCTGGACCGTGCCGAATGGGACCAACGTGACCGCCCTCGCACCGACCTACACCCTCTCCTCGGGGACCTGCGACAAGGTCAGCGGTGGCCCGGCGACCTACGACTTCACCAACCCGGTAAGCTACACGGTCACCGACACCGCTCCGAATCCGGACGTGGTCAATGTTTACACGGTGACGGTCATCGTCGCACCGCCGGGCCCGCCGGTAGTCGACTATGCCCGCTGGTTTGACGCTTCGGGGATTAGCGACAAAGTGGATGGCGACCCTGTCACCACCTGGAATGACGGCAGCGCCAATGCCGCCCACGCCACGGTACCGGCCGGGAATGCCAGCCCGACCTTTGTGGCCGACGCGGGAACCGAAACGGGGCTCCCCGCGGTTTATTTCCCCAAGAATGGTGGCGCTGGCAACAGCGGCGCATTGGGCTTCACCCGCGACAGCAGCATCCGCACGGTATTCTCGGTGTTCAAAGGCAACAGCTTTCTGTTGACCGATCAGAACGAATATCATTTCCACCGCCCGGGCGATGACAACCCGGCCGAGCCGTTGTGGGCCGGGTATGCCAGCGACCGAATCAGGGGCGGAACTACTTGGGTCAATGGCGAATTGGTAAACGGTGAAACCTTCAACATGCCCACGGACCTGCATAATGGCTTCAATTTGGTGGAGGTCCTCGCCACCGACTCGGTGCAAGCCGACGGTTTCAACAAGGACCGTGTCTATCACGCCGGCAATCAATACCAAGCCGAAGTGATCATTTACGACCGGCAACTGACCGAGCCAGAGCGCGTGTCGGTCGAGCGCTATTTGATGCACAAGTGGTTCAACGTGTTTTATGGTTTGGCGATTGTCCTCGATAGCCCGTCCAGCGGCCAGGGGTTCCCGACCAATTCGGCGGTCACGGCCACGGCCACGGTGTACAATGGCTTGCCGCCGTTTACCGTTCAATTCTACAAGAAGATTGGAACCGGCGCGTTTCAGACCGTGGGCGCCGCGCACCAGGGGAATGGGCCGACCTTCACCCAGGATCTCGGAACCTTGGCCAACAATAACTACGCGGTTTACGCCACCGTCAGCGACAGCACCTCGCCGACACCGCTAACCGCCACCTGTGAACCGGGCAACGCGTTCTTGGTGTCGGCCCCCATCGCCACCACGACCACGCTTGCAACGCCCGCCGGACCCTCGACGTATGGCCAGTCCTTGACCTTCACCGCCACGGTTTCGGGCCCGCCCACCGGCGGCACGGTGCAGTTCTACGACAATGGTGTGGCGCTGGGCACCCCGCGGCCAGTCAATCCCTCCACCGGTCAGGCAACCTACACCACCACCCTGCTTGCGGCTGGCACTCATCCGATCACCGCAGGGTATGGTGGCCACGACTCATACCTTGCCAGCACCGCCGCCGCCGTGTCGCAGGGGGTCGCCAAGGCAGTTCTGACGGTGACCGCCGACAACAAGGTCCGCGCCCCCGGGGCTTCCAACCCGGGTTTGACCTACAAGGTCACCGACTACCAGAATGGTGAAGACCTCGGCTCGTCGGGAGTGACGGGCGCGCCGGCTTTGTCCACTTCCGCGAACACCGGTTCGCCGGAGGGATTCTACCCCATCACCTGCGCCATCGGTAACCTGGCTGCGGCCAATTACAGTTTTGCGCTGATCAATGGAACCTTGGCGGTCCAGGCCGGGGCACCACCAGTCTCAAACGGAATGGTCTGCTGGTATGATGCGTCCACCATCACCGAGGCGGATGGCGACCAAGTGAACACCTGGAACGACCTGTCCGGCAACGGGCATACCGCCACCCGTGCCAGTGGCGCTCCGGTGATTTCGTACAGCGACATTAAATACGACGTCAATGAAGCTCCGAAAAAAGGCGTCCATTTCAGGGGCACCGATGACTGGTTCGACTGCGCCGCTGGCATGTTTGTCAAGGAACAATACGTCGTCGTCCGCTCGCCGAACCCCACTTGGATCGGCAGTGGCTCGTTCCTCGCCCGCAAATCCAATGATTTCCTCAGCGTCCGGGCCTCAAGTCACAATCTTTACAATGGCTTCACCGGATTCTGGGATGACCAGCTGCCGGCGGCTGTTTCCAAGAACGGCACAGTGCTCTCCAGTGGCAGTGGGAGCATGCCTCGTGGCGGGTTCGAGCTTGGGCCCATCACCGACTACATGATTGTCAAGATTGTCGTGAATGAGAACGCGAGCGCGGCCAATCGGGCGGCCTATCCCTTTTATCATATCGGCCGGACCGAGACCTTGAGCGGTGTCGAGATGGACATTGCCGAGATCATCGGTTACAACGCCACCCTGTCTGCCGGGGACGAGGCCGTGTTGGGGGCCTATCTGGCTGAGAAGTACGGCCTGCCGACGGACTATCCGGACACGACGCCGCAAGCGTTGATTCGCAGCTTCACTGTCAGCGGCTTGCCGAGCACGATCGACCAGGCACGACGGAAGATTGTCATCGATGCGACCATTGGCTCGGATGTGTCGACGCTCGTGCCCACCTTCACCCTGTCCGAAGGTGCGACCTGCACGGTTAACGGCAGTCTGGTTGTGTCCGGCGTTACCCCGGTGAACTTCATTGGTCCTCCGGTACATTGCCTCATAAAGTCCTCGGATTCCCTGATTACCGCCGACTACTCAGTAACGGTCAGATATGTCTCGTCTGTGAGCAATGAGATCACGGTGTTGGACGTTGCGGCCGATGCAACCGGTGTGGACATCCTGAATGACGGAACCCTGGTCGCCGCCAATCACGTAGGCGGTGGGGCAGTCCAACCGGTCACGCTCGCGAACGGTCTGATCCTGGAGACCAGCACGGAACACTTGACCGGATACAGTACCAATGCCTGGGGTGGCGGCGGTCAGAGCACGGACACGGATGCTCAGAATCTGGTGACCACGCTCGATGGTACAACTGAGTTGGGCAGCCTGATGCGCTCATACATTTGGAGCTCGGTGCAGAGTTCTCATTTGGATATCCCCGGGCTTATCCCCGGCCACAGCTATCGGCTGCAATGGATCACGACCAATCCGCGGGGTGGCAACATCTCGGTGGAAGAAAGCCCGTCCGGGCCGCTGACCGGTAGCTCCGATGCTCCCACGGTGCTGACCTTTACCTGGATCGCCACCGACACGACGGCCAATGCGCTGGTCACCCGACAAAACAACCCTCATTACGGCGGCGGTCACGACAGCGAGATTCTGTTCAACGGCTACGCCCTGCACGACATGGGCGTCGCGATACCCGGTGCCGTCATCAGCGGTGTGTCCGCGAGCCGGTCCAT
Source organism: Akkermansiaceae bacterium (assembly GCA_021733795.1). GTDB lineage: Bacteria > Verrucomicrobiota > Verrucomicrobiia > Verrucomicrobiales > Akkermansiaceae > Luteolibacter. The sequence continues at coordinate 19,626 of JAIPKB010000057.1, forward strand.
TCCGGCCGGCACCTCCACAGTGACCTTGAGCGGCAAGGTGAGTAACGGCAGCACGGCTTATCCGGCCTCTGGTGAAGCCGTCGCAGTCACCATCAATGGGATGACCGAGTATGCCCTTATCGGCAGCGCGGGCGCATTCTCGATCAACTTCCCAAGTGCCTCTCTTGTGATCGGGGCCTACCCCATCACCTACAGCTATGCGGGTAACTGGATCACTCTTGCCGGGGCCCCGGACGAAACCAGCACGACGCTGTCGGTCAGCGGACCGGCCGTCATCGGCAATCTGACCCCGAGCCCGACCCGCGTTGTGGGCTCTTCGATTGTGACCTTGAGCGGCACGGTGAGCGGCGGCACGGCTTATCCGGACGATGGCGAACTGGTCCAAGTCACAATCAATGGGGTGACCCTTGATGCCAGCATTGCCGGCAGTGAGGGGGCATTCTCGATCGAGTTCCCCATCGCGTCCGTTCCGGTTGGTGAGCATACCATCATCTACAGGTATGCGGGTAACGGGATCCTGCTCGCCGCAGCCCCGGACGATAGCAGCACGAAGTTGATGGTGGTGGCCACGGCGGGTACGGCCTACGAATCGCTGGTGTTGGCATCCGGCCCGGTGTCCTACTGGCCTCTGAACGAAACCAGTGGCACCACGGCAGTGGATCTTGTCGGCACCAATAATCTCACCTATGACGGGACGTACACCCTCAACCAGGAACCGCTGAGGAACACCGACGGCCAGCCCTGCGTCCTGTTTACCAACAGCAACACGGCGGTCCCCTATAACTCAGACCTCAACCCGGGTCAATTCACGGTCGAATGCTGGGTCAAGCCCGTCGACACGACGGTTCAGTATCTCGTCTCACTTCAGGATCGCACCGCCGGTGGACGCATCGGTTATGCGATCTGGAAGAATAATGGCAGTGCGGGTTTTGGTGTGATGGGGGGCCTCGACCCATCGAACAACGGGGTTGCCGTCAACGGCGCGACGGTTGCCGCCGCCGGCAAGACATTTCACGTCGTCGGCACCTACGACGGAACCACGCTCAAACTCTACGTAAACGGCAACTTCGAGGGGTCAGCGCCGTTGGTATATATGCCAGCCACTGTCAACCAGCCCGGGTTCTCGATCGGCTCACGCAACGGCATCACCGCCGCACCCTCCTACATCCAGGACGTGGCGCTCTACAACCGCGCGCTCACCGCGCAGGAAATCCTGACCCACTACCAAGGATCCTCGTCCACCGCGGGCTACGGCGACTGGGCCGCCACCTACGCCGGTGGTCAGGCCGCCAATCAGGACTATAACCACGACGGGGTGCAAAACGGCATTGCCTACTTCATGGGCGAGAATGGCCTCACCACCAATCCAGGCGTGGTGGCCGGCAAGGTCTCGTGGAAGAAGGCGGTCAACGAAGCCTACGCCGTCAAGGTCTCCACCGACCTGGAGACCTGGGTCGCCGCACCCGGCGGCAGCGTCGCGGAAGTGGGTGGCTACGTCGTCTACACCCTGCCCTACAACGTCCCGAGGTCGTTCGTCCGGCTTGAGGTGATCGTCCCGTAGCCGCATCGTTCCTGAACCCACCAACCGGAAGGCCGGGAGTCTAACGCTCCCGGCCTTTTCGTGGGTGGATTCGAGAACGAGTCAGAGAAATCTTCAGGCGGCTCTTTGCGCGTCAAGTTTGCGTGCCAGCGGAGCACAGCCGTCCCGGCTGTGTTGGAGAACGGGCTCCCAGCCCAATACTGTTCAATTAGGCGCAAAGGACAGATGAATAAAACCACGGATGACATGGATATACACGGATAATAAAGAAAAGCGCGGAGCACTATCCGTGCCAATCCGTGTCATCCGTGGTCAACAATTCCTAAGTGGCCGGTATTGGGCTCCCAGCCGGTACTGAGCCCGTTGTGCGGCGGCGTGAACCACGCCCAAACCCGCCACCGCAGCCGCGACGGCCGCGCTACGAGGCAGCCGGGACGGCTATTCTCCCTAAACTTGAGCGCGCCGCCGGAGGCGATGCGAATGAAGAGAGCTTGGCTGATAGACGTGGTCCTCAGTTCTTGAGGTTGATGTCCAGACTGTAGCTGCCATCAGCGTGGCGCTTGAGGACCTTCAGGCGGAAGGGCGCATCCTCGTGGTCGAAGCTGTCACCCGCGTGAAAGGCTGTCTGGTCGCGGTCCAGGCGCGGATAGACCACGACGGGATTCTGTCCGGTGGCGAGGGTCGCGTCCACACTGTAAACCAGTACCCCTTCAGCTTTGGATGTCGTCCCGTCCTTGAGCCGCACGGGCTGGGCGACTTCGATGACGAAAACCTTGCTCGGCTGTGCCGGGTCATCCACCGGTACCACCATCATCGAAACCCCGGAAGGGGCGTCCAACGGGGTCAGTACCAGCGATTTTCCGCTCTTGGTGAGGTAGCTTTTGCGATCGGCGTCCAGCCACTTGAGCTTATGCCGGTGCCAACCCAGAAACCCCGTGCTGTTGCCGGCCTCCGACATGATGTCCCATGGGCCGGCCGGATTCTTAGGCCCCACCACCCCGCCGTAGGTGTACAAGTCCGGCAGTCCCATCAGATGGCCCGTTTCATGGGCCAGTACGATGTGACTGGCACTCGAGACATTCATGGCGACTTTGATCTTTTCTCCGCGATAGGGAATGGCCAGGTCATCGCGCTCGCCAAAGGCGGTATTGCCGATGCGCGGCATATCGGCGGCGATGTAATCGTAGTTGCGGAAATCGATCTCAGGGTAGGTCTTGAAGATCTCGACAAAAAGTTCGCGATGCGACTCCGTGGTTTTGCTGCTGTATTGTCCCACCTTCTTGGACAGTCGCCGCCAACCATGGACATGCTCAATGCTGAGGCTGAGTTTGCCATAAGATTGCTGCTTGAAGAGCTTCTCAAAGCGGTCTCCTCCCAGCACCTTTTGCCCGTGCTCCTTGGTGTCCACGGTCATTTCCAGGTCCGGGAAGTCGAGATAGAGCATGATGACTTTCTTGTGCCCTACGGCACTACCGTAGATCAGCGGATCGTTCTCGCCCTCGGTCTTGTACACGTCGCCCTTCGTATTCAACGGTGGGATGGGATCCGCAGCCGCCTTGGGTTCCGGGGCCCCATGGGAACCCAGCAGGCTGAGCGAGAGGAACGCGAGCGTTACACGATATTTTTTATGCATTGAATGTTGAATGTCGGAGTTTGGTTGGTTCTGGGCGGCAATCGCCAACGGGGCCATCGAACCCCGCTTCCTACGGCAAAGAAATTGGGCGTTGTCGGCGGATGCGTGGGAAACCTGCTCAAGCACGAGAATAGCCTCCCCACCCTCGTTGCCAAGGGAAATCGGAGGAAGGTTGCGGTCTATCCGGATGCCGCTCCAAATGCCTCAAAGCCAGAGTTCCGCTTTGAAAGTGACCGAGACGGCGAGGTGTTCGCCGGCTTCTACATCGATGATGTGGTGGTGACCGGCAATTAAGCCGCCGCAGCCCTGCCGCCCGTGCAAGGGAATGAGTCAAGGGAGAATAGCCGTCCCGGCTGTCTCGGGGCGCGGCCGTCGCGGCTGCGGTGGCGGGTTCGGGTGTGGTTCACAGGGCAGAACTGCGGGCTCAGAACAGGCTGGAAGCCCGTTCTCCAACACAGCCGGATCGGCTATGCTCCAACACAGCCGGATCGGCTATGCTCCGCTGGCACGCTGACTTGACGCGCATGTGCCCACCAGGGGCAGCGGGGGGTTCGCAGTGCCCCACCCTCTCATTCACCGGCCACGACGCGGGCTCCGGCCCAGGCTCCCCGGACGCCTTTGCCCTTGAACTCCAGCAGCAGGCACTCGACGTTGCCGATGGCGATGTCGATATCCCTGGGCGGCTCGCCCGCGCTCATCTCGCCGCTGTCCCACAACACCTGGTTCGAGAACCAGTCGCCGTCGAGGATCCGGAAATGTCCGCTGCTCTTTTCGTCACTTTTGCCGTCCCCTTCGATGTCGATGCCCACCACCGCCTTGAAGCGTGCGGCCCGGCGGTCGGTCAGGTACATCACCGACGAACGCGACGGGCACCCCAGTCCCTTGCGGTAGGTCTTCCCTGCGAGCTTGAGCGGGCCGCCGTTGCTGGAGGCATCGGCGCTCGGGTGCTCCCCGTCCTTCCAGATGTAGCAAAGATCACTCAGGTAGGTTTCCCCCGGACGGGTCACGTGGTACCTCTCCGGCGCCAGCGGCTCGGGCCCGCGAAGGGGGGGACCCTTGCGGCCGATCCGGAGCATCCGCACCCCGTGCTGCCCGAGACCCCGGATCGGGAAGGAATCCCGGAACTCCCCGAGGTCCTTGCGCTCCCACAGGTCGCGCACCGGCTGGGTTCCGTGCAAGCCGATCGCCTTCCACTCCACGGTGAAGTCCGCCTCCGCCTTCCCCTTGTTGAGCACCAGCACCGCGGTCGTCCCGTCCGCCAGCGGCTTGTGGTAGATCTCACGGTCGCCATCCTTGAAAATCCTGCAGCCCTGAAGTCCCCGCGGATCCTGGTTCACCGCGATCACCTCCGGGGCGGTCAGGGTCCGGCGCACGGACTCGCTCATGCTGCGCAGGTCGTTGCCTGCCATCAGCGGGGCCGCCAGGATGCACCAAAGGCTGAAATGGGCGCGGTCCGCGGCTTCCCGCTCGCCTTCCGGCAAGCGGTCCAGGTTGCCCACCTGCAGCATGTCCGGGCCGTTCCAATGCCCCGGCCCCGCGAATTGCCACAGCCCATTGAAGGCCGGGTGGATCCGGCCGGACCCGCCCAAGGTCTCGGCGCAGGTGTAGATCGAATCCATTTTCGAGCGGATGTCGTCGGAGGTCCGCCAGAGCTGGGCGCTCTCACTGGCACCCCACGCCCAGGCGGCGTTGCCGAAATCCGAGATGCTCAGCACCATCGGCCGGCCGGAGAGGTCGATCGCAGTGCGGAAGATCGCGTAGTCGTCCCAGCTCGTGCGGCCGTTCTTCTCCGCGTAGCAACTATCCATCTTGATGTAGTCCACCCCCCACCCGGCGAAGGTTTTCATGTCGATCTCCTCGTGGCCGAGGCTGCCCGGCAGCTTCTGGCAGGTCATGAGTCCACGGTCCTGATAGATGCCATACTTGAGCCCCTTGCCGTGAATGTAGTCGCCGATGGCCTTCATCCCTGACGGGAACTTCTCCGGGTCGGCCTGCAGGCGGCCCTCCGTATCCCGCTCCGCCGCCATCCAGGCGTCGTCCAGCACCAGGAACCGGTAGCCGGCGTCACGCATCCCGCTACTCACCATCAGGTCCGCAATGGTCCGGATCTGCGCCTCGCTGATCTCCTCGGCAAAGCAGTTCCAACTATTCCAGCCCATCGGCGGGGTTGCTGCGAGGAGCGTCTCGGAATCCTGACCGGCGGCATGTTTGTCAGCCAATTGAAGAATCTTCACCGGGCTGGCGTTTCCGGTGCCATCCGCACCAAGGACGGCCCCGCCCCCCCATCCGATCATTGCCCCAGCGACCACTGTTCCCAGAAACTTGCGATGTGCCATGCCCGGCAGCCTACAGGCATTCGCCGCTCTGAACAACTGCATTCTGAGAAACAAGCGTTAAAGGACTACTGTCCCTCAGGCGTGCCTGCCGGTGGTGAATGGGGATCGTTTGCTTGCATTTGCCTGCCAGGCGGCTAGGGTCTGGGCACGCTTGAACGACCATGGCCCCATCGGCTGCTGCTTACCATCCATCATGAAAACCACAAACTTGCTGTTGACGACCCTGGGATTGCTCACGGTTGGCGGCGGACGAACCTCCGCCGAGTCAGCTTCGGAACCCCCAAAACCGCCCAATATCATCATCATTTACGCGGATGATTTGGGCTACGGTGATTTATCGTGTTACAACCCGCACGCTGCCTATCAGACCCCCCGGTTGGACCGCATGGCGGCGGAGGGGATTCGATTCACGGATGCCCACAGTCCGTCCACGATTTGTTCACCGTCGCGCTACAGCCTGTATTCCGGCAACCAGGTGTGCCGGACCGGCCGACCCACGACCGCCTTTGAAGGCCCGGGCGGCCCGAGTTACCTCAAGCCCGGCGAAATGACCCTCGCCGACATGCTCGGGAAGGCCGGTTATCGCACCGGCGTGTTCGGCAAGTGGCATGTGGGCCTCACCTGGTATGACAAGGACGGCAAGCAACTGGGCGGTGGATTCGAGAATGCCCTGTTGATCGACTACGGGAAAAGCACCCCGCTCGAAGACGGACCCAATGCGCGCGGTTTCGACGAATCCTTTGTCACGCCAAACTGCCCCACCACCGACCCGCTCTACATCTACCTTGAGAACGGCATGGTGCCATCGCCCGCAAGCCAGCGCCACCGGCCGGACACGCTTCCCAATCCCGGCGGCAAGTGGCGTTGGGACAACGATGCCGGATGGATGGCACCGGACTATGAATTCGTGAAAGCCGATCTGCTCTTTTATGACAAGACCTTGAAGTTCATCACCGAACACCGCAAGAAGTTCCCGGAGAAGCCGTTCTTCGCCGTGTTGGCCACCCAGATCGCCCATGCGCCCGTGCTCCCCGCACCGGAATTCAATGGCAAAACCAAAGCCGGTGCCCGCGGCGATTTCGTCTGCGAACTCGACACCCTGACCGGGCGGCTGCTCGACGCCCTCAAGGAACTCGGCATCGATGACAACACCGTAGTGATGTTCAACTCCGACAACGGACCTGAAACCAATCATACCGTCTGGATGCGGGAGGATTACCAGCACGATGCCGCCGGCGGCTGGCGCGGGATGAAACGGGATGCCTGGGATGGCGGCCACCGCGTTCCCTTCATCGTCCGCTGGCCGGGCCGGATTCCGGCCGCTCAGGTGTCCCGGCAACTGACCAACACGACGGATGTTTTCGCAACGATCGCCTCGATTGTCGGCTACGAACTTCCTGATGACGTGGCGGTCGACAGCTTTGACATGTTACCGGCGATGTTGGGGATCCAGGGCGACGCCAAGCCCATCCGCCCCCACATGCTCACCCAGAGTTTCCGGGGCCAGTTTCAATTGCGCCAAGGCGCCTGGAAATACCTCGACCACCTGGGCTCGGGCGGCAACGACTATGACAAAGGTCTCCTCCAGCCCTACGAGTTGCCGGAAACCGCCCCCGCCGCCACCGGTCAATTGTTCAACCTGGCGGCCGATCCCGGAGAAACCACCAACCTGTTTTTCACCCAATCAAAGAAGCGCATGGAAATGCAGGCCCTGCTGGCGGAATTGAAAAAGCCCAAGACCGGGCGCAGCGCCCCGACCAACCGCAAACCGATCGGCATGGCAAGGATTCCCGTCCGCCCTTGAGGATCACAGCCAGTAAACGACCTCGGTTTGGTCGAAAAGCCGAGCAAGCATGGTTCCCGTCAAAGGGCGGATCCGGCCTGTCCTTCGTAGCTTTAGCGAAGATGGGCCTCGGTCCGCCCATTGTCCGCCGGAACTTGTCCCGGCATAGCCTGCGAAGTCGGCCGTGGAACAATCGGACGGATTTCACGAACATAGCGGACCCAAATTGCGATGAAGGCGTGGAAAAACAGCCTTAACGCCTACGACCATAATTTGGTAAAACGACTCGGGAGAACTTCTCAGAGACGTTCTCCTGATGACCGTCAATCATAATCACGAATGGCGGTGGCAATGTTGCGTCTATCAGGATTTGAGCACCGCCATGGCTTTCTCGTCCTCCGCGTCGGTCATGTAGGGGATGCCCGTTTCATGGGCCGTTTCGCGGTTGGCTGACATCAGCTCGTTGCGGGTGATGTCGCAGAGCCGCGATTTGCGCGCGCCGGCCATGAACTGCTGCAACCCGCAGGCAAGCTTGTCGGCGTAGGCATACATGGCCACCGCGCCAAACGGCAGGTTCTTCATTTCGTCGGCACCGACCTTCTCCTTGACGGATTCCCATGAGGTGAAGATTTTCTCCGGCCGGTCGCCATGGCAACTCACGGTTCCGGGCAATTCGTCCCAGTGGCCGTTGACTTCGGTGCGCCGTTCCGGCAGCAGCACGCCTTCGATGTTGCTGCCCACGAAGGCTGGAATCATCGGGGCGCGGCCCATGCACACGAGCTTCACGAACGGTGCACCAAGGGCGAGGGCCTTGAAAATATGATCTTCGCGGGCGAAGCCGCCGGCCAACGAGAGATCCGGCACGGCGAGGCCTCGATCGGCCAGCAGCTTGGTGTATTCATAGGCTTTCGCATGCAAGGGCAAGGACGGCACGCCCCAGTGATCCATCATGTTCCACGGGCTCATGCCGGTGCCGCCGCCGGAACCGTCAATGGTGAGCAGGTCGAGATTGGCATCGGTGGCGCACCGGATTGCCAGCGCGAGCGCTTCCATGCCATAGGAACCCGTCTTGAGCGTGATGCGCTCATGGCCGATCTCGCGCAGGTGGGCGACGGCATTCATGAATTCATCGCGCACCTGCTGGCCTGAGGACAAATGGGTGGAGCCGAGCCGGCTGTGGCGCGCAAAGGCGCGGATGGCACCGGCCTCGAAAGCGGCTTTCACCGCCGGATCGCTGGGATCGGGATCGACAATATACCCGCGATCCTTGAGGAAGCGGGCGTAATCGAGATTGTTGACCTGAATTTCCCCGCCGATGCATTTGGCGCCCTGGCCCCACTTGAGTTCGATAATGACCTTGTTGCCGTATCTGTTTACGAGGTATTCCGCCACGCCATTGCGGGTGTCCTCCACATTCATCTGGACGATGATCGCGCCGTGGCCATCGTAATAACGCAGGAACATGCCAACGCGCCGGTCAAGCTCCGGGGAAATCTCGATCCGGCCATTCATGAGAACCGATTCGCGGTCCACACCGACGACGTTTTCGCCGACCACGATGGGGAAGCCGCACAAGGCCGCGCCCACCGCAAAGGAATCCCAATAGCGGGCGGCGACAAACGTCGAGCCGAGCGCGCCGGTCATGATCGGCACGCGGCACTTGACTGGCAAGCTTTTGCCAAACGTGGTGCTCGTGTCCACTTCGGGGAAAATGCAGTGATCGGCATCGTTGGACCCATTGGCCCCGTTCCAGCCATACGCGTAACCCTGGATGCGCAGGGCGTGATAGCCCACCCCAATGCTGGTGACGTTGGCAGATCCAGAGGTGCTGTAGCCGAATTTCCGGGGATAGAGCATCTCCCGTCCGCGCATCGAGGACATCCAGGTTTCGCATTTTCCTTTGCATGCCGAGTCACACAGCGTGCAGAGTCCGGATTCACACGGATTGCCGCGGTTGGCGGTGTTCAGGGCGTCATTGCTTTTTTTCCAGTCGATCATAATCCACGTTTTGCTTGGTTGTTTGTTTGGTGCGGGTTCGGGAAGAATGCGACACTGCGTTGAACGCATGTCGTCCAGAATGAATTGGAGGGATTAGCGGGCAGGCCGATGCATGAAAAGCAAAAAAATCAAAAATTATTTTGGCGCGGCATTTTCGGAGGCGCGAGGGACCTGCAATGGGCGCATCAGGAGAAGGTGACAGATAGGAGAAGGTGACAGAGAGTTTATCGCCGATTTCTCTTGACGGTGTCTCAATCCGGGGTAGGATTGCTGCCGGGACGCCGGGATTTCCCTGCCACATCAATGAAAAGACCCCCATCAACCTGTAACCATTCCCTGAAACCATGAGACGCGCACGCTGGCTGGCCCCCTGGAAGGACTCGACCGAACGACCCGTGATCTACCACTGCGTGACGCGGGTGGTGGAACGACGGCTGGCCTTCGGGCCGGAGGACAAGGAGAAGTTCCGCACGTTCATGCGGATGTATGAGAACTTCTCCGGCTGCCGGGTGCTGGCCTACTGCCTGATGTGCAACCACGCCCATATTCTGCTGGAAGTACCGCCGATGC
>JAIPKB010000058.1 GCA_021733795.1 Akkermansiaceae bacterium
AGGACAGCGTGCGGGAGATTGCTTCGGTCAGCAGTGCGCGGTAACGTTTCCGCAGGCGATGCGCCGCCACCCGCGCGGCACCCTCGGTCATGTCGAGTCTGGCGGCGAGTTCGGCATAAGGAATGCGGCTGGAATCCGCGGTGAGGCAGGGCTTCAGGATCTCGAACTGGGCGGCGTGACCCTCCGCGCGACAGGCGCGCTCCAGCTCGGCGAGCACATTTCCTAACAATGCGAGCGCCCATTCGCGGTCAAACAACCGGTCCGGACTGCGCTCGTCGGCGATCTCCAGTTTGAGCCCCGTTTCGGCGCTTTCCCAATCGAACGACAAGGGTGCAACGCCGCCGCCGCGCTTTTGGCGGGTGGCGTGTTTCCAATCGTTGATGAGCCAGTGGTTGAAGGCGGCTAGCAGAAACGTGCGGAACCGGCCCTTGGCCCGATCGACGTTCTCCAGCGAGTGATTCTCCAACAAGTGCGCGAGGAATCCCTGCACCAGATCTTCGGCATCCTCCCTGGATTTGTGGTTGCGGCGGGCGTAGCGGTAAAGCGGTTGCCAATAGGTTTGGAACAGCGTGCCGAGCGCCTCCATGGCCGCACTCTCCCCACCCCCGCGCGCCGCATCGATGACCAGCGTCCAGCGGGTGGTGGCAAACAAGGTTGGCTTGGATGGGTGGGTGGGCATCGCGTTCAGTCGAGTGCTTCTACCACAACGGAGGGTGCATGTTACAGCGCAAATGGGATCAGTATCACATTTCAACGATTTCTTCAGTTTTTCCGATCGGTAGCCGAGGTGCGTGGTGGCGGGCTGGGGCGGATTCCCAGGTGGTCCATCGGCGGGCGCGTTGTGACCAACGCGGCCACTGCGGTTAATCCGCACGGGCCTTCACACGGAGCGCTGGCTTCAGCCGGCGAGGCGAGGCTACTCACCCCCGGGCTCGATGGCCAACCACTCCTTGACTTTCCGCAAGGTCTGCCGGTTGACCTCGGTCTCGGCGGCGGTGGCGGGGCGGTTGTGGATCTGGTTGTAATTGAACTGTGGTCCGCCTGCCTTGGCGATGCACATGAGCAGCGTGCCATTCCGGTACGCCGGACTGGCATTGATATGGTCCCGGTCGACAGCGGCCTCCGGATGCTCGTAGTCCAAACACTCGGCCAGGACCCGGGGGGCAACGGCCCCCGCATTGGCCGACACGAAGCGGGCGACGGAATGCCAGCTCGGATCGGTGGAGCGGATCATCGCCTGGAGCCGCTCCACGTCGAGTGCTTCCCCGCACTCCGCCAGCGCCTGCTCGATCGCCAACCGCAGGTACGGGTAGGCGTGATCGCGATGTTTTTGGAGCACCGGGACCGCCAACTGGTCACCGAATTTCCCAAGCGCAGAAGCCACGGAAGTCAGCACGATCTTGTCCTCCTCCTTGCCGAAGGCTTGCAGAAGGTCGGGCACGAATTCCTTGTTCTGGCTTTCCCCCATCAACCGCGCCGCATCGGAGCGTCGGCTGTTGCCGCGCGATTCGCGCAGTGCACCGCGATAGAGCGCGATGACCCGGGGGTCGTCCTTGAATGGGGAAAGGTCGCGAAGCGCCCAGGAATCACCGGACCATTTCTCCGCGGCCCACAGCAGGTCGGGGATGATGCGAGCGTCGTCCGTCTCGACCAAGAGCCGGGCGGTCAGACGCGCCTCGTTCTCATCCACTTCGCCACGCAGTTGTTTCCCAAGTTCCGCGATCCGGGCGGCGAGACCCTGTTCGGATCGAGGAACGACCTTCAGGCGGAACGAGGTGACCAACGGATGGACGAGGGCATAGTTCTGAGTGAACTCCGGTTTGGCGGGAAACTGGAGCGTGCGGGCACAGCCCACCGTGTAATCCCCCGGCCGATCGAATGAAAGCCACTTCGCCAGTTCCAGTTTTTCGGAATACGTCCCGCCCGGCGTGATCTCGGAAGGCGGACCTTGCAAACCGCCAAAATGGCCGGGATTGGGATTGGAATCACGGGCCGGGTTGCCCTGTTCGTCGGTGGCCGAGAATCGGAAGCGATAGGAGCGAATGCTGCGGCCGTCGCCGCCGGTTTCCAGGTAGATCGGCTCAGTGCCCGTGTTCCGGACGTAGAACGTCGCGTAGATCGCCTCGCCGACCATGATCTCGCTCTTCTCCGGGATGAAACCGGCATCGAACTTGAAGCCCGCCTTTTCCACGCTGATCTCCGGTTTGCGGACCTGCTCAGGCAGGGCGCTATCCTTCTCCGGCGCCTTCTTGATGTTGATGGAATCGCGTCCGGATTTCAGAATCAACGCGCGGGAGACCGTCTCATTGTATCCCTTCGCGTGCTCCCCCACGGCAGGAACGGGAGTACGTCCGAGGCTAACAAGCGTGAGGCCGTAGTCATTCCTCAGGGTCCTGACCAACAGCGAGTCGGCGGAAAGCGGTTCGCCAATGTGGAAGTAACGGGGCCGGCCCGCTCTCAGATCGGCCATCGCTTCGGCCTGGCCACGTCGGTAATCCGGGGTGACCGGAGCGGCTGACGCCCCGCCGCCTTTCTTCCGTTCCACCCGCTCCTCCAACTCGCGCAGCGGTGCCAGTGCCTCCGTCACGAGTTTCTTGAGCGCCGCATCCAAATCCGGGTTGGCGGCACGGCTCCCCACCTGGCCCACCAACCCGAGACGCGGGTAGAGCGGCATGATCGCCAGTTGCTCGATCTCGTCGGGCGGCGGCTTGACCACGACCAGAATGCTGAATGCTTCTGACGGAGGAAACTCCCGGGCGTCCGTGCGGCCTTTTCCAACTTGCGTGCGGTGAACATGGATCCCGATGCACCCGGGATCAGAAGCCATTTTCAGACGATCCCACGATTGGCCGTTTTTCAACAGCGGATAGGTTTCGGCCAGCTTCCGAATCCCGCTGCGGATCTTCGCATCCGCCTCGGCCAGCAGGCGGTCACGCTCAAGTTGGATCTCCTCGGGCAGGCTGTCCGCAAGCGCCTTCCGGTTCAGCGGGCCGATTTTCGCCATCGCGTTGGACAGCACCTGTTGCAGCTTGCCGGTCACGACCGGCGGGACGCCCTCACCGACATGCAGCGTCGGCCATCCGACCAGGCCGAGGTATTCCCAGCGGTACCCCGTATAGGACATCTCGACCATGCCCATCTGTTCAGCGAAGCGTTCCGTGGTGATGACCCGCAGGCCGATAGCCACCGGAAACGGGCCGGTGTACTCATAGCCGCGCTTCCCCGTGTAACGGCAATCGTGCTCGAAGAGCCATTCGCCCGGGATGACATCGATCATCTTCGCTCCGGCCAGTTGGGGATATTCCTCGCCGAGTTTCACGACTTCCTGTTTCATCGCCTGGAGGATCGGGAGGATCTGCTTCGGCACCGGGTCGGAGTCGATCCCGGGAGCGCCGGTGGCCTTGAACGGCTCTCCGTCCGGAATAATTCCGATGTCGCCCACTTGCACCGGCGGCTTGATCAGCGCGTTCCGGTCTCCACCCGCGGCGTCGCCTCCTACCCCCTTGTCCGGCCATCCGGTGTGCTTTGCGAAGAGGCGGAAAAACTCGGGCGACATGCTGAAATGCTTCGCGGCTCCGGTCCCCTGGATGTCAAAGCAGTGATCGCAGATCGCGACCTTGGTCTCTGCGCCCTGCTTGTGGAAGGTCGCGGACCACATGTGCTCGCATGCGCACGGTTCCTTCGGAGTGAGCTTGATCGCCAGGATCAATTGCTGTATGTCCTCGGATTTCGTCATCTTGACGATCCGCTCTTCCCCGAGGTCATTGTGGAAGGTGATGGCGGTCACGCCTTGGAAGTCCCGAAAGCCCCAGCGGACGAGGGCGCGGTCCAGGAGCTTCTTCCTCCTACCGGCGTAAGGGTTGGCGTCCACCCAACTGCGCAGGGCGGCGACGATCTCCCGCTCCTCGTCCGACGTGGCGCCGCGGGCTCCCTCGTCGTCGGGATGGCGGCCGATGAAGAGCTTCCCACGGGTCTGGATGTTTTCCATCCGGCCGTCAAAGCAGACCGAGAGGTGCTTGGAAACGGAATCCGCCAACTCGACCGCAATGGTCCCCCCGTCGAGAAAGTACACGGCGTCCTCGACGCGCACCGGCGGCCTGAGGAGTGGCGACTCCACACCACCCCCGCCAGCCGGGACCGCGTCCCCGTTTTCCTGGCCCTTCAGCCAAGCCTCGAAGCGCTCGATCGCCTCGCGATTCCCCGGTTTGTCAGCCCCCCAGTTTGCAGCATCGTAGTCCCCTGTGCTTCCGGTAAGGACGCTCATCGCCTGCAGGACCGTCGCCCTGCACGACTCGTCCAGTTGATCGCGTCGGAGCAGGTCCAGAATCGCCGAACCGGCAGCGGGATCCTTGTCCCTCGCGAAGGCCGGCAGGATGTAGCAGCGCACCTCGTCGTCCTGGTCTTCCAGCAGGGGCAGAAGCTGCTTGCGAATCGCCCGGAAATCCTCCTCTGCCAGCTTCGCGGCCCGGTATGCGGCGATGAACCGGACCCGCGCCTCCGCATCCCCCGCAAGACGGAGGGTCAACTCCGCCGCCGGAGTGTCACTGCATTCCTGCAGCGCGAAGGCCGCGTGATAGCGGGCCTCCACATCAGGCGAGTCGAGTAGCTTCAGTAGCCCTGGTTCGGGCTCCTTGCCTGCCAGTGGAACCCGGAATAGTTCCGAGCAGCGGACGATCAGCGAGGGGTCCTTCTTCACCTCCTCCAGCAAGAGCGGGACGACAGCCGGATCACTCACGTTGACCAGTGCCAGATAGGTCGACTTTGCATGCCTGCCGTCCCCCAGGAACATCTCCAGGAGACGGTCGGTGAGGGACCGCAACTTAAGCGCTGCGATGACGCTTGTCGCCCGGTTCACCGGACCTCTCCAGAATGACTGCAAGTCCTCGGCAAGCAGCCCCATGAGGATTTTCTCGTGACTCCTGAAAACGTCCAGGATCCGGGCGCGGATGGCCACGTTCAACCAGACCCGGCTCCGCAGTTTGTCGGCGACCTGCTCCGCGCTCAACTCGGAGGCGGCCTCGGCCAATTGCTCGCCCCACAATTTGGTGTTGCCCACCACAGGTCCGCTCTCCTGATGGCCGTGAAGGATGTGGTTCGGGGCGGTGCTGAGGATGATCTCAACCCTCGGGCTGATCGTCTGGAGATCCAGGTTCTTGTAGAACCGGGGCAACTGTCTCGCCCGCTCGGCCTCGGGCAGCCTGGCGAAGCGCTCGACCTCCAGGAAGCGTTTTAGGGGCTCGCTTTCGGGCCCGTTCAGGCGTTCCTTGATCCTGCCCGCGGCGGCAACCGCTTCCGCGCCGACGGCCCCCTCCCCGCCTTCCTGCTGCGGCGCTTCACCGGTGGCCAGTGCCAACGAGACAAATCCAACTGCGACCAGCCCGGCCAGCCAGGCGGTGGCGCTGCGATAGCCGAACTCGGTGCCCGGCTGCCCGGGGCGCCGCCGCGCCCGGTCCAGCAGCGAGCCACCGGTCGCCGCCAGCGCCGCGACGGAGCTCGCCGCGCGCTGCTCTTCCAAGCGTGTCAGCGCCTGCACGTAACACTCCCGGTTTCCGCTGACGGCCACCGCGATGTCGTCACAACAGTTCTCCCGCTCCTTGCGGACCTGTCGGGAGACCCACCACATGGCGGGACGGAAGAATAGCAGGGCCTCAAGGACCGTTTGCGCCAGGTTGACGAGAGCATTCATGTCCCGCCCCTTTCCAGTTCGTTGAGCAGGTGCCGGATCTCCGCCAGTTCCCCGGGTGAGGACTTCTGCGAGGATAACGCTTGGAGCACCAGGCTCCCCACCGACCCGTCGTAAGCCTTCTTGATCAGATCCTTGAGCATCCGCTCCTGCGTCCGGTCCTGGGTGACGGCGGTCCGGAACACCTGCGAACGCACTGTTTCTCCCCGCTTCACCAGCTTCTTGCTTAGCTCTTCCGGGTCCAGATAGAATTCGACGAATCCACACTTCGTGCATGCCGATGCTGTCTGGATATTCGTCTCGAACGACCAATGCTTCTGGTCGTCGGACTTGAATCCGAAAAAATACTTCAGCGGGGATGGGATTCTCCCTTCGATCATCTCTCCACCGCACTTGGGGCATTTCTTTTCCATACGATTGACTCCTTTCTTCGTTATTCCGACGGTTGTATTATCCGACCGGTCGCTCTTGGGGGTGTTACTCCTTCTTGCGCCCCTCCCAACGCACCTTGATCGATTCCTCGCGTCGTTTTTCCCTCAGGCTCCGATTGCGGGGCGGCCGGCGGCCGGCCGGAGGATGATCTGTGCTGTTCGATCAGCTTCCGGAACTCCTCCGAGCGCGGCCGGACCGGCCGGTCGTTGCTCTTCAGCGTCGGGTCCGCTCCGTGTTTCAAAAGGATCGTGCCGATGGGCACATCATTCCGGGACGCGGCCACATGCAGGGCCGTTTGACCGTAGAGCCCCTGCGCGTTCACGTTGGCTCCGCGTGTCAGCAGAAACTCCACCAACTCCGCCTGGCCGGATGCGACCGCGCGCTCCAGGGGCGTCGCTTCGTCCGAGCCCTTCTCGTTGATGTCCGCTCCGTGCTTCAAAAGAAGCCGGGCGGTCTCCACGCGTCCCTCATACGTCGTCTCGTGCAGAGCGCGGCTGATCTCGGCACCATGTTCCAGGAGATACCCGACGATGGCGGGATGGCCAGCCTGGGCGGCGAAATGCAGCGGCTTCTGGTAGGTGTCGCCGCGCCGGTTGACGTCCGCGCCATGCTCGACCAGGAGCTTGACCACCGGCAGGTGTCCGTGCAGGGCCGCCTCGTGCAGGGGAGTGGCATTCCGCCAGTTCCGCTTGTCCGGGTCGGCGCCTCGCTCCAAGAGCCTGGCGACGGTCGCGGCATCCCCTTCACGAGCTGCGGTGTGGAGGTTCCCATTCGAGATGAGCGACCGTCCAAGCCTCTTCATGAACTCACCGCGCGGAAGTCCGGTTAGCTCCTCTGATTCCCGATCCCGCCCGGACACCTTGCCGTCCCCTCGCTCGATGACGGCTGGCACGATCTCGATCTCGACCGGATTGCTGATCAGACGGAGAGGGGGCTCGGCATTGGAAACCGGAGTTTCGTCCGGAGGATAGGCAGCCCAGGCAAAACGCACGGTGTGCTTGCCCTCCGTCCACTTCAGACGCTCCTTTCCCTCGATCGCGGTCAGGCTTGAGGCATCGAGCGAGATCGACAGGGAATGCTTCCGTCTCTCGAGCATTCTTGCCGAGGAATAGGCTTGGCCGACGAACTTTTGATCACCCGACCACTGGTTCCACTTGCCATCGATCTCGACCCGGCATCCAAAGAAGATCGCCGACGCCAAGAGCAGGTCCGAATCGCCACTCGTGCGCGGGATGACCGTGAACCTCGGAGATTCTCCCGCCGTCCAGATGGGCCGTTCCTCCATCAGCCTGCATTGCACGCTCTCAACGGGTTCTCCCCATTTGTGGAAACGCAGCGACTCGCAGATGGCCAACGCGAGCCGCACGTATTCATCGTGACGTTTCTGCGGGAAGCCCATGTTGATCTCGTAGAACCGCATACCCCTTGCGACCGCAACCCTCAAGAGTTCATAATTCCTGCCGTTGACCTTCAGGACAGTCAACCGAGCCGGTTCGCCATCGACTTCAAAGATCCGCCTTGCGGTGGCATTGGGGTTCCCGGGGGACGTGACATCAATTCCTGCGCGTCCCCCCGCCTCCTCCATGGAAACACTAAGGCTTGCCCGCACGTCATCGACCATCGTTAGAGGCTGGGCAAAATCCACGCCCGGTCCGTTGTGCGGCGGGGGCTCCTTGTCGACGATCCACTCCGCGGGCCGGTCAAAGGTCACGCCTAGCTCGTTGCTCGTAACCGGGACCATCTTCGGAAGTGCAGGCTGCTTGGGAATGGCGGAATCATCATCCGTCCCATTTCCGATGGCGCGATCCGTGGCTTCACTGCGGGATTTCGATGCGCCGCCGGGATGCAGGGCGATGTTCTTGAGGCTGGTCTTTTTGGTGCATCTGGTTTGGAAATGGAACTGATCAATGGCGCTCAGAGGCAAGGAGACCTCGCCCTTGTAAAGTTGATGCGCCGGTGAGTTGCGGGGGGCGTCCGCACTGAATCCACCAGAAACCATCGTTCCGCAAACATGTGTTTTGCCTTTCTTGTCAACAGCGATGAGGCGGGCCGTCTCGAGTTGCGCGAGCAGCGTCAGCGTGATGGTTGTTTTGCCGTCCCGGCTCACCGGGTCATTGAAAATGACGGTTCCAGCGTTCGTCATCACGGACGTCAGATCCCCTTGCGAGGCCGCGTCTCTGGTGGCTAGTGTCTGCCAAGGCCCATAGCCGACCGTTGCGGAAATATCGACGGTTGGATGGTCGTCATGAAGCGAAAACCTGCAGCGGCTTAGATCCTCAAGTGTTCGGTTGCCCTTGTTGACAAAGCCGCCGCCCACCCACGAACCAACTCCCGCCGATTTCCGGTGAACCGAAAGGTTCATCGTCGGTTTGAGTTCAGGGTCTGATTCGGTGCTGTTCAGCCGCAGGATGACCTGACGGTTGTTCTTGGTTGGCTCGTGAACAACAGCGGTGTCATCCCAGAAGATCTTTTCAACGACGTTCCCATCCGCATCCCACCAACGACCATTCGCCGGGATATCCGCCACAGCCAGTACCTCGACGCTGATGCCGGGGGCAAGGTCTGCTCCCGGACCCTTGGGTTTGCGGGCCTCGTCCCTCGAGGCGTGGTCATTCTCCCTCGCCTTGTCGATGAAATCCCGGCCAAACACCTCCACTTCGGTGTAGTAGTTCAAATCGTTATAGTTGTTTCCCCTGCTGTGGAGGCGAACGTGGCGCCCGCTGACTCCCCGGCCGTCGACGAGGAGCCCGAACCGGCTTTCGACGTATGGCCGGTCCCGACCGATGCCCAGCCGTGAGGAATTGTCACGGTCGTTGTTGTAGATGGTCGTCACCCCGATCTTGAACTCCGGGTCGTCGGAGACCTGGATCACGACGTCGTGATACCAGCGCGGACGCTGATAGTGGTGCCAGACCCAAACGGCATCGACCAGGACGCTCTGCCCGAGATCGATCTGGACCCACTGGCTGCCGGGTTCGAGTTCGACAAAGAGACCCTCGTCGAAGCGCTTCTTCCCGTCGGTGACCTGGTCGAGATCGCCGGTGATGGGAAACTTGCTGCTGCTGGTGACCTTCTTGCCCCTCGACAGCAGCCTCGTCTTCTCGGGAACAAGGAAAGTGGGGGCCTCCATCGGCGCGGGCAGGAGGCCCGGGACACCCGTGACCTCCTGCGGATTGCCCACGACGAGAGGTTCCTCGGGAATGTCTGTCACCAATCGCTTCCCTTGTGCCGCAGCAACCTCGATTTCTACCGGGGCCAGCCCAATCTCACCCAGATCCTGCGCTCGGTCACTTTCACCGCCGGGGATTGTTTTGATGGTGAATTTTGCGTTGCCGATATTTCCCTCGTTCGGAGCGCTCACGAAGAGTTGATAGTTCTCCGGCGGAACGTTTTCGATGCGAAACGTGCCATCGGCATTCATCCGGATGCCACTCTTCACATAGTGCTTTCCGGCGGGTGAGTTCACAAATATCGAATACGCTTCCCATCCGGCGTCATCGGGTTCTGACAACAAGCCCGCATAGGGGGCTTCCGGCGCGATCCCCAGCTTCAAATGCTCATAGTTATTGCGACCAACAAGTCTGCCGATGACCGGTCGGCCAAGGCCACCAAAAACGAACTTGGTCGGCTCGCCCGCCACGATCTCGACAAACTGCACGGGTCGATACGAAGCGCCCTGTTTGCCCGGCACTTCGACCACATGCGACACCTGCGCGAGTCCCGGAGGGAGTTTTTCGGCGCGGAATCGGCCCTGGTCGTCGGTCACCACCGATTGATGATGCCAAACAACCAACTGAAACTGCTCCGCAACCCGGGTTCGTGCGCCGATGTCGATCTTTGCTCCAGCCCCTGAAACCTCACCCCACTGCACGCGGCCGTCGATCACGCCCCAAGGCTCCAGCGTCATTTCACCGCTGATCGGAAAGTCGGCCAGCGGGATTGCCGCGATCCCTTCGGCGTGGGTGATGATGACGGCTGCTGGCGCGATCTCGGTCGGCAAGGTAAACCGACCCTGGTCGTCGGTCGTCGTCATGAAAGGACGGTCCCAGTGATCGCGCAAGCTGGCGTTTTCGTCGAGCGGCGGTGCCGTGATCCTGCCATCCTCGATGCGGACTTCCCGGGCGGCCATGGCAATCGCCACTTGAGCTCCGGCAGCTGGTTGGCCATTGGGCAACAAGGCGCGGCCATGCACGCCCGGGTCGCGCTGGAGGCGGACTACCCAGGGGACGGGTTCGCCGGCACGCCCTTGGAGCATATTCGGAATGGCTTCTCCATTCGGGCCGGTTGTCGCGCCGACGGGCAGTGTCGCTTCGTCTTCCTCCAAGCGCTGGACCGTCGGAGTCTGATACGGCTTGTAACCATCGGCCTCGATTCGCAACACTTGCATCTTGTATCCGCGCCGACTCTCCGACGGCCACTGCATCCGCCCCTTGGTAAACTCATGGATGGTATGCGGCTGCCACTGCCAGCCAAGGGGTTCCATCCGGTTGGTTCCTGCCAGCGCGGTGGGCTTTTCGATCAGTTCGCCTGTGTCGGCATCAACCACTTTCGCGACGAAGAAGGTGTATTCAGAATGTTCCACGGCGCTCTGTTCTTCACTGTCGATGATCTTGACTTCCTCGGGACCACCGTCCCTCAGTTTCTCCAGCTCCTCTGCGATCACCGCCGCGACCGCCTGATAAAAGATTCCGGCGGGCCCTCCTTCCCCACGGCTGTCCAACACGAGATATCGGGCCACCAGCTTGCCGAAGCGCGGCAGCGACACGTCCCTCATCATCGAGGAGGGGTTGTCGGGTGATCCGAAGCGCACGGCTATCAAACAGCCTCCGTCGCCCATCTCCGGTTGCTTGTTCTTGTCCCAGCCGTCGAACCTGTGGCTGTACTCGAAGCCCAGATGGAGCGGGTTGTCCGGGTTGGCTGCAATCGAGCCGCCGAGTCTGACGTCGTCCAGTTCCTCCAGCTCCCGATACCGGCCCTTCAGCTCCCCGATGCGTTTGACGATCTTCGTCAGGCATTTGCGAAGCTCGATGCTTGTTTCACCAACCTCCTTGGTGGCGGTGACGATCTCCACCGGGTTGCTGACGGCTCGCGGTCGCTGGCCGGAGGCATCCGGCTCGTCCGCCAGTGGAAAGCCGATACGCACCGTGTGACGGCCGGGCGCGAATTCCGGCATCGGGAGCCCGGTCGACATCGAGCGCCATTCCCGAGCACAGATGCGCGTGTGCAGATCCCGCCGCTGGCTGGCGGGAGAAGGTGCCACGCTCCGGGCTACGACGGCTCCGCGATCCTTCTGGTCGAACCACTCGCCGTCGACCTCCAGGAAGAACTCCTCAATCGGTGCCCCGTAGTAGGGCATGACGCGCTCCGTCTCGCTGTCCAAGTCGGTCTTGAAGAACAGCGTCCAGCGTCCGTCGTCCCACTGCGCCTGCGGCGAGTGCAGCCGGACCTGGACATCTTTGCCCGGCTTGCCCCCGGGTCTGGCGGACTCGTCCCCGGCCTTGCCCGGAGCGGCATCCTGCTTCAGTTCCGCAGGCCATCCGGTGTGCTTCGCGAAGAGCCGGAAGAACCCGGGCGGCATCTGGAAGTGCTTCGCAGGCCGATCCCCCTGGAATTCGAAGCAGTGGTCGCAAAGCGCAACCTTGGTCTCCCGGCCCTTCTTCAGGAAGGTTGCCGACCACATGTGCTCGCAGAGGCAAGGTTCCTTCGGAGTCAGCTCGATCGCGGCGATCAACTCCCTCACCTCATCAGGCTTCGTCACCTTGACGAACCGGTCTCCCCCGAGGTCATTGTGGAAGGTGATGGCGGTCACACCTGAGAATTCCGGCGGGAGTGGCTTCTTGGCGGGATCAGGACCCGCCCCCCGTTCCTGCCTGCCACTCATAATGACTTTGTTCCGGCTGGTCTCAGCCACCATCAGCCGGACCTCGACCGGCTGGCGGGGAGGTTTCAAGGTCTCATGGCTGACGGCAAGGACCACCACGCCCGGCGGCAGTCCGGTCAGGCGGAATCCTCCGTCCGGACCGGTCGTGGCATGGCCTCCCTGGAAGGAGTCCGGTAGGGAATGGCGATTGATGCCCTCGATGTTCCAGGTCGCCCGGACTTTCGCTCCACCAACCGCCTGCCCGGCGCTATCGACGACTTGTCCTTCCACGCTCGCGGTGGATTTCGATAGATCGACATCCACTCCCTCCCGGCGCTCGCCTTCGGCGAACTGGAGGGCCTGCACCCATCCGCGGTCGGTCACAGGCGGCTGCGGGTAATCCTGGCCCGGCTTCGTCCAGGCCTGCCACTTGCCGCTGTCCACTTCACCCTGGGTGGGACCTTCCCATGGATAGTAGAAAAACACCTCTCCCGCAGGGACACCGTCGAATCGATACACCCCGTTGGCATCGGAGATCGCCCGCAGGTGGTTGGCGGTCATCCAACTGCCACCGTGGGGCGCTTCGCCGTCTCCTCGCCAGCACGCCCCATAATCGCAGCGGGTGGTCATCGACAACGGCGCACCGGCCAGAGGTTCGCCATCGGGTCCGAACACCCGTCCCGTGACGATTCCGCCCTTGAGCAGGACAACGGGTTCCTCGTCCCACTCTCCCTCGGCGTTGCGCCGGATCTCGCAGTCGTGGTGAAACCAGCGCGAGACGCGCCCCTCGGCCTCGACACGCACGATGAGGCGCTTGATCTCCGGATCCGCCGGGCCGGGAATCGCCGCCTTTCCGTCACCATCGCTCACGGTTTCCCCGACCACCACATAGGTCCCCCGGCTGCGGCCGTTCTCCTTTACCAGCACATGCTTGTCGAAACGCACCCGCGCGCCCGCGACCGGCTTGCCCGAGGTGTCGATGATGGAAAGCCTGGGACCGTCGCCAACCCCGCCGCCTTCCCCCACAAGCCCCGCGTTCGACTTCGCCGCCTCCTTCCGGAACGCGTTCAGCTCCCGGTCGATGATTCGGTTCGCCTCCCCACGCAGGGCATCCGATCCCGACTCCACCGTGACCGCAACGACCAAAGGCGGGTCGGCGAACCGGTAGTTGCGGAAGTCGGAATTGCCGTTCCAGCGGATCGCCGGACCCCCATCAACCGGACTTGCCTTCATCTGTGCTGGCTCTGCATCGGCCGGGCGGATATCGAGACCGATGCGACACCAGGGCTGTCCCGCAACCTTCGGTCCGGCCGGCGTGGTCTTGGTTCCGCCGTTGTAGTTATGCTCATACACCATGCTCACGAGGAAGGCGCCATTCCGGAAGTTCACTTCATGCCTGACATCCTCAGCCAGCCGGACCAGCTCCGGATGCTTGTATCG
Organism: Akkermansiaceae bacterium; assembly: GCA_021733795.1. Taxonomy (GTDB): domain Bacteria; phylum Verrucomicrobiota; class Verrucomicrobiia; order Verrucomicrobiales; family Akkermansiaceae; genus Luteolibacter. The sequence continues at coordinate 13,416 of JAIPKB010000058.1, forward strand.
CAGCCCCATCAGCTCCTGCACGATGCGATTGACCGGTGCCTGGCCATCGGCCTTCTCTACTCCCGCGCCTTCGTCTCCCCCGTCCGGTCCCTTCCCGACCTCTTCGAGCAACTCGCTGGCTTCCTTCCGGAACGAGTTCAGCTTCTCCGCGATCGCCTCGGCCTCCTCGCGGGTGAAGTCGCCCTCGATCCAGACCTTGCCGGTGTCAATCGCCACCATGATCTGCGGGGCGGATATCACCTTGCCGCCGACCATGATCGCGAGGCGCTTCTTGATCGACTCGCGGGTAATGGCCTCGAAGAGCTTCGCGCCTCCGGCGGTGAAGTCGATCTCCACGACAACGCGATCCCCCTCGGATCCCCTTCCGACCCGTGCTTCCCGCACCGCGTCATCCGTCAGGCACGGGAACGGCTCGGCGAGAAAGGTCTTCTCCGGGCCCGGGAACGGGAGCTTCAAGGCCTCCGGGTCGCCGGGATCGGCAGCCAGGTAGAAGCTCAGATAGAAGTCGTCGGGACGGGGAACGCCGTCTTCCGGTCGATCCCCGAGGGCGCAAATCTTGGGTTCCTCACCCCCGGCGCGTTCGCGCAGTTGCTCGGCGGCCGCTCCGAACTGCGTGAGGTTGAATTCGGGGCCGGCCAAGCGCGCGAATGCCTCCGCTTGTGCCCGGGCGTACGCCTCGGAGCGCTGCGGTTTCCGTGGACCGAAGCGCGACTGGATGTAGTTCCGGGTGACGATTCGGCGCCCGCGTTGCTCGAGCCCCATCGTGCGGGCTTCGACCACGTTGCGGGCGGATCCCGGGAAGGCGCCCCGCCAGCGGCCTTCCTTACGTTTGAACACCACGGGATTGGGCTGGGGCCCCTTGTCATCAGCGCACAACTCCGGCCCGTCGCACACCAGGAAGCAGGCGAAGAGGGAGTCCTCGTCGAGCCGTTTCATCGAAACCAGTTCCACGCTCATCTTCTCCGCTCGGGCGCACATCGTGGCCACCTTCTCAGCGAACTGCCGTTCGAGATCGTCCTGGAACTCCCAGAATTGTCCGAGCACGGCGAAGTCGCCCGCCGCCAGCGCGCGGGCGTAGGCGAGCATCACCTCGCGATCCGGTCGCTCGTCAGCGGCGGGCGGATCTTCCTTGGCGGGACGGGCATCCGGTTCGAGCCGGCGAAAGTCGGCGAGCCACTTCTTGGCGGCCTCGGCGTCGGGGAGGAAATCGCCATCACGGATCAGCCAGCGGTCGCGGTCATTGACGAGGTGGAAACCAAACTGCCCCGGCTTCGCCGCTTCACTTGCCGGAAGCCGCTGCGTCAGAACCGCCGCGTTGCCACCGCTGACGAGTGCCTCGTCGATGTCTGCCTTGCCCCAATCGAATGCCTTGCCCAGTTCGACCAGTCCCTCCCGCTTGACCTTGCCCGACGTTGCCAACCCGACGACCCGATCGTAGTCCCCGCCCTCAACCGCCTTGAAGAATTCGCGGACGACCAAGACCGCCTCGTGCTCGATTGGATCGGGCACTGCTTCCCGGTCCTCGACCTCATCCGCGGACACCTCCCCGTCTTCCTTCTGCGGCGCATCACCGGTGGCCAGTGCCAACGAGACAGATCCAACCGCGGCCAGCCCTGCCAGCCAGGCGGCGGCGCTGCGATAGCCGAACTCGGTGCAGGGCTGCCCGAGGAGTCGCCGCGCCCGGTCCAGCAGCGAGCCGCCGGTGGCCGCCAGCGCCGCGACGGAACTCGCCGCGCGTTGTTCTTCAAGCCGCGTGAGCGCCTGCACGTAACACTCCCGGTTTCCGCTCACCGCCACCGCGATATCGTCGCAGCAGTTTTCCCGCTCCTTCCGGACCTGCCGGGAGACCCACCACATGGCGGGATGGAAGAACAGCAGGGCTTCGAGAACCGTTTGCGTCAGGTTGAAGCGAGCATTCATTTCTTTCCTCCTTCCAGTTCGTTGAGCAGGCGTCGGATCTCAGCCAGTTCCCCGGGTGAGGATTTCTGCGAGGACAGCGCCTGGAGCACCAGACTCCCCACCGACCCGTCGTAGGCCTTCTGGATCAAGTCCTTGAGCATCCGCTCCTGCGTCCGGTTCTGCGTGGCGACCGTCCGAAACACCTGCGGACGCACCGTTTCATCCCGCTTCACCAGCCTCTTATCGAGCATCACCGAGAGCATCTTGACGGTCGTCGAATAGTTCGTCTCCCGCTCCCCGGCGAGCTGGTTGTGAATCCCACGCGCCGTCGAGGGCCCGTGCTCCCATAGAATGCGTAGAATCTGTAACTCCACTTCCGTTGGCTGTGACGATGGATAGCGTGGCATGATCGTGTTCCTTTCCGTGGTTCAGTTGGTTTGTCGTCGCGGAAGCTGGCGTGAAATATGAACTGGCACATGCCCCGGCAACCCTGCGAGTTGATATCGGCGGCTACTTTTCCGCCTCTTCCCCCTTGACCTGCTCAAACATCCACTCATGGACCTCACTGATGAATTGAGCTTCGGTTTTACTGGTTCCATCGGCGGAGGTCCATACCCGGGCCTCAAGATGGGTGACGAAAAGACACCCTGCCAGCACCAGGAGAATCGGGAGTTTCATCTTCATTGGAGTATTGTTCATTGGTTTGTTTCATGGTGGGCTAATGCTTTGATCGAAACCCATGGTCTGGTTTGTGGCGTTCAAGACGAGGTGCGCGGCCCGGCGCATCTCTGGCACCGGGCTTATGCCCGACGCCACACATGGTGATTCAGGAAAAGCGGGACTTTGTGACAGGCAGGGCTGATCGTGCAGATGGCATAGGGTCTGGAATGGCAAAAGCGACGAGTCTGTCGGGGTCAGGGCTTTTCGTGGGCCGCCTTGTGAAACAGCGGATCGAGGCAATCGACCGGCAGGTGCCACTGGCGTGCCTCGCCGACCAGTTGTCGGGCGCGGGCGAGGAAGGCGCATTGTTTCATCTCGATGGTGGGCGCGGCTCTCCGGTGGATGCGCAGCCCGCCGGCGCGGTCCTGTTCCAGAATCCGTTGAGAAAGGAGGACGCCGATGGCTGTGAGCACTTCGTGCCGGGGCATATGGCAGGTGCGGGCCAGTTCGGAGGGCTCCGGCAGCGGATCGTAGGGTTTGAGATCCCCTTGGACGAAGGCGACGATCACCGAGTTGACCAGTTGCCCGGTCCGGTCTCGGCAGCGGTCATCCATGGGTGGAGATGGAAGGGAATGGAGCAGGGCGTTCATATCCGGTACGACACGCGAGCGGGCGGAGTCTTGGACGAAATTGCCGGATGACACAAATCGGGGGCGATCGTTCGTGCGGCGGCCTGCGGCGGCGAGACCCGGAGGGAGCGGATGGGAGGACTGTTTCATTGCGGGTAATTTGTGGTGAAAGGTGTCGGACGGGCTTGCCCGCCGTCTGATCATTTAATTCAGGAAAAGCGCCGGTTTGTTACCGCCCCGACTCATTTTCTTCGGTCGTGTCGGGCTGGTGTCGGCTCGCCGGTCAGCGTCTCGCTTTATTCTTACGCTTTTTGTTCCTTTGGTTACGCCAACAGCCGATGTTTCAAGCCGATCCGGTGGAGGGATGCATCTCCAGTACCGAAGTCGATCTAACAAACTCCCTGTCACTTCAAGGAAATGTCGGCGATGGCGGGCGCGACCGGGGTGGCGTGGAAGAGATGGAGGGTTGACTCGGCGAGCAATTGCCGCGGGTCGAGACCGAGAAGCTGGGTTTCCAGCCGCGGCAGCTTGAAGGTGAGGATGTAGCGCTGCCGGTTGACAATCATGCCGTCGTCGAGGTTGGAGCGAATTCTGACGCGCAGCCCGTGGCAGGCGTAGGCGGTGGAGCTGGGCGGGTGGAGCAGGACGGCCCAGAACGCCGGAGGCGAGGTGGTGAAATAGCGCGGCACGGCGAAGACCCCGGAGTCGAGTGAGGGATTGGGCGTGGTGTGGCTGAGGAGGATCGCGATTTGCGAGTCGTCGCTGGCGAGGCGGAGGATCTCGAGGCGGCCGGGATGCGGAAAGGGCAAACGTCCGGGGGCGAGCGGGAAGACGGGATCGATGGCCTCGAGGCGGAAAATTTCGCCGGCGGCACCGAGGGAGAAACCCGGTTGGTCCGGTCCGGAACCGAGGTCGAGTGGATCGTAGAGGTGGCGCGGGGTTTCGCTGGTCCGCCAGGTGGCGTGCTGGGGGATCCGGGCGCGGATCCCGTCCCACAGCGCGGGGATGGAGGCGGCGGCGGCGAACTGGCTGTGTTGGTCCTCAAGGGGTTGGTGGCGGGGACGGAGCAGCCCGTTGTCGAAGTCGGGTGAGGAACTCTGCGTAATCCGCGGCCAACTCCAGACGACGTGCTTTCCATTCTCCATCCAGCCGGCATTGACGATGCGGGGAGCGAAAAATTCGTCATCGGCAAGACCGGTCCAGCGGGGTCGGGGGGGGCGGTCCTCGCCCAGGCGCTCCAACCGGGCACCGAGGATGCGTGCGGGGCGAGCGTCTTGTTGGAAGAAATCCCAGGCGAAGAGTCCGGTGATCCAAGGGAGCGAAATGGCTGCGACCAACAGGGTGCCGAGGGCGGCACGGCGCTTGCGTTGGAGAGTCGCGAGGAGCAAGGCCGCCACCGCAGCCACCGTGCCGATCACCACCACGCAGAGAAGGGTGGTGAGGATTTCGCTGCCGGGGTGTGGCCCGGTGGGGCGGTCACTTGACAGGTGGAGGAATCCCCCGTAGGCGGCGGTGGAGAGCAGTGGGGTGACGAAAACGGCAAGGTAGGGGATGAGGTCCGGACGCCCACGGTTCCTTGCGAGAGCGGCACAGGCAGCGAGTGCGGTGGCGACGACCAGCGCGACACCCAGCGGCAGCAGGATGGCGAGCGAGGTGGGCAGTCCACCGAGGTTCAGCGGCAGGACGTCCAGTAGCAACGCGGCGGCAAAGGGAATCAGGACGACCAGGGTGATTGCCAGGGTTTGACTGGCGAGGAGTTGGCGGGCGGTGATCGGCCGGGTGCGCCAGAACGCGCGGTCGTCATGCCATGGATGGCTGCGCATCAGCAGGCGGACAGCCACCGCGCCGATCCCCAGCAGCAGCAGGTAGCATCCGGTGGCGCTCGCCTCGTGGCCGAGACTGGGAAAGAGCGAGGGAAGAAGCCGGGCGCAGAAGATCAGCAACGCCGCAAGCGGATAAACCAGGCGGTGGCGGCACAGTTCGTAACGGAGCAGGTGAATGATCATGGGAGGAATGGTGGTTCAGTTTTGCGGCTTTTCCGTGGTGTAAAGCCGGGTGGCGGGATCGAAGGTGAACGCGGCGGGGTCCTCGGCGAGAAACCAGGAGACGATGCGATCCGGGTCGCCACGGAGGTTGGGGGGACCAGAGATGTCGAAATGGCTCTGGACGGTATTGGAAAACCAGCCGCTGTGGTGCTCGTGTTGATCGATGGCGTAGCGGAGCGCGTGATGGAGCAGGGTCGGGGCGCGGGGGTGGCCGCGGACCAAGGCAAGGTCGAGCAGGGGATCGACCGAAGTGGCCATCAGCAAGGGGATGCGGTCGGTCATGCGGGCATCGACCTCGGCGGCGACCGCGGGTTCGAGCCCCGGGATGTCACGGAGAATCAGGTAGGTTGAAGAGGTGGGTTCAAGCCGGAAAACGGCGAGCCATTCATCCCGGGTGATGCCGGCGCCGTCCGGCAGGGCGGCGGCGGCTTCGAGCAGGTTTTGATGGAGGTTGCCGTTGCGGATCAGACGGGCGAGGTCGGGGGCGACGTCGGCGGTCCATCCCCGGCTGGTGATGAGGGTTACCAGCATCGGGTGGTACAGAAGGTGGCGGACGATTTCGGGAAGCTGCCGGTGCTCGAGGCCCTCATCCAGAGCGGCGAACAAGAGCATTTGCGAGGCGTGGTGGTCCGTGTGGAGGGCGGTGAGGGCGCGGAGGAAGAGCTCGAGATGGCCGGGAACATGGATCGAGAGAGCGGCCGTCGCCGGATGATTCTTGGGAAGGGGTGAGGAGCGGTTGGTTTGTTCGAGGAGCGACACGAGATAGCGGGCAACTTCGGCGGACGATGCGCCGGACCCGGGGCTTGGGTGGGCGGCGATCCAGCGGGCGATGTCGGTGGGTTTCAAGTCGTAGGGGGTGTTTGCCAGACCGTTGGGCCCGGCGGGCAGGGTGGAGCGGAAGGCAATCGGAGCGGGAGAGGTCCAGCGGCAGAACCGGACGCCTTCATAGCGGGGGCGGAGGATGAGCAGGCGGAAGCTTTCCAGCTGGGTGGCGGTGAACGTGTTGGATTCGCCGGAGCCCGATAGCTGGAGGACCAGCCCGCGGCGGGGACAGGCGGTGCCGATGGCGAGATTGCGACGGACCGGATGGTGATCGTCGAACGGCGTTGCGAGCTGGCGCTGCGGGTCGAGCAGGAAAAAGCGGTAACCCCTGTTTTCGAAGACCGGGGAACGCCCTTGGGGATCCAGCCATAGCTCCGGTCCCTGGTGGGTGAGCGAGAGGATGAGGCTCCCTTCTGTTTGGAGGGCATGACCGTGATAGGTCCAGGTGGCGTCACTGTCGCGCGCCTCACTGCCCGGGATGAGCGGGAGTTCGGCGACGCGGTGCCAGGTGAAACCGTGACCCTGGAAGACGGCATCGAGCGGGGCCGGGCCGGAGGGCAGGTCCGCTTCGGACGCGAGCGTTCCGGCGGAGTTGGGTGCCATCGGGCGACCGTGGCGCGGGGTGACCAAGGCCCATTCCGGGCCGACGTAGCGGTGGATCGCGGCTTCAAGGCCGGGGGTGAGACCGCCTTGATGGAAGTAGTGGCTGGGAACGAGGCGTGGGTCGCTCCGGGGGCGTTGCGGGATCTTGTGGGTGCCCAACGCGATTTCGGCGATGCTCCATGTGACGTCCTGGTCCGCCGGAGTTTCCCGGTCCGGGGAAAGGTTGATCGAGACGGAGGGGATGTTGTTGGCTTGATATGGGTTGATGGAGGCGCGGACCATTCCGCAGGGGGCGATATTGGCTGCCGGAGCAGTGGCTGGTCCGGAGCGCAACAAGCCGCCGAGCAGGGGTGCCACGGCCACGGCGAGGAACACGGTGGTGAGCCGTGACACCATCTTGAGCGGACGCCGCAGATGAATGAAGGCCAGGACGGCGAGCAAGATCGCGGCGATGGCGACCGTCACGACCTGAATGAGAGGGTCTGCGAAAACGTCCGGGCGGAAGGGGAGCAGAGCCGAGCGCCGCTCCTGCAACAGGCCGATGGCGAGAACAAAGACCGTGAGCCCGAGGCAGAGCGCGGCAATGCCGGCAATCAGGCGACGGCGGGTTTCCCACAGCAGGATCAGTGGCACGCCGAGGCCGAGCAGGACGAGGGTGCGGACGAGCGATTCGAGAGTGCCCAGCGCGATGACACGGAACGGCATCCCGCTGAGCGCAAGATAGAGGGCGGCGGCGATGGCGAAGGGAGCGACGACGAAGGCGGCGAGAAAGGCGAGTTTGGCGCAGGCCAAGGGAGCCGCGGTCACCGGGCGGGTGGCGAGATAGCGCTCCCTGCGGGAGGGCGAGTCCTCGAAACACACATAGGCGGTGAGCCTGCCGGCGATGACCACGGTGAACAGGAACAGGATGCTTTCCAAAAATGGCTGGTATCCCATGTTGCTTGCCGGATCCGGCACCACGCTGCCGGTCCATTCGAGCCGCACCGCGAGCAGCACGGCGAGCAGGCCGACCAGCAAGCCGATCAGGATGCGGAACTGGTGGAAATCCTTGCGGAAAATGGCGGCGATCGTGGTCATGGCGATGGGTGGTTTGGAGTGCCGTTTTTCGATTCGAGACGGTAGGTCTTGGCGAGGGCGACGAAGATTTCCCGCAGCGACATCGGCCGCGCCTCGTGACGCAGGGCGGTCGGGAAATGCTCGCGGATCGTTTTTAGAATGCGGGCTTCATCATGGTTTGAATCCGTGAAGCGGGCGGTGCGGCCGCTGGTTTGAAAATTGAGCCACGACCCGGGCGTGCCGAGCTGTCCGCCGATTTCACTCTCCACCACCACTTCGACCGAGCGGAACCGCTGCTGCAGCGATTCGACGTTTTCCTCGAGATCGACGCGGCCCGCATTGAGGATCGCGACCCGGTCGGCGAAGCGCTCGACTTCCTCGATGTCGTGGGAGGAGATCCACACCGTCCAGCCTTCGCTCTCGGTGAGTTCCAGCAGGCCGGTGAGAAACTCGTCGCGGACCAAGGCGTCGAGTCCGGAAAAAGGCTCGTCGAGCACGACGAGTTGCGGCCGGTAGGCGAGGCTCGAGAGCAGCGAGGCTTTCATCTTCTGCCCCCGGGAGAGGTTCTTGAGTGGCGTGCGGAGGGGGATGTCGAACTGTTTGAGAAGGCGTTTTTCAAAGTCGCGGTCCCAGTGCGTCCCATACATCGGGCGGAGGTAGTCGAGCAGGGCGGTCACGCTCATCCACTCCGGTTGTTGTTGGTTTTCCGAGACGTAGCCGATGCGGCGGAATTGGTCCGGACCGAGTTGCGCGGAGTCGGTGCCGAGGACCGTGATGCGACCGGCGTCGGCGGCTTGCAGGTTCATCGCGCACTTGATGGTGGTGGTTTTGCCCGAGCCGTTGGGACCGAGAAAGGCGGTGACCTTGCCGGCCGGGATATCGAGATCGACGCCACCCAGCGCGCGGGTGCGACCGAAGGATTTTTCCAGAGACTGGATCGTGATGAGGGAAGTCATGGCGAGTTTGGGGGTGTTGGAGTTTCGGGAGGACGGGGTTTGGCTGGCCGTTCAAGGGTGGTCATCGCCGAGTTGGCGGAGAAGCACGGTGGCTTCGTCAAGAGAGAGGTGGAGGTCACGCGCTTCGTCGAGAAAGCGGCGGGCGGAGGATTCAAGGAGGGCGAGCCGTTGCGCCAGCGGCGGCAGACTGGGCGCTCGAACCACCATGCCCACGCCGGGCCGACTGATCAAAAAGCCCAGTTCCTTGAGCTGCTGCATGACCTTGTGGGCGGTGGTGGGGGAAATCTTCAGCTCCTGGGCCAAGGCCCGGACCGAGGGAAACAAATCTCCCTCACGCAGCTCACCGCTGGCCAGGGCACGATGGGCGGCCCGGACGATCTGGTCGGAGACCGGTTCGCCGTCGCGGAGCTTGAGTAAAAAGGGCAGCATGGGAGGGGATTGCGGGTTGGTGTGCTTAGTGTTACACCACAACTGGCACACCTGCAAGAACTTTTTTCATTTTTTTTTTGGGGGGGGTGGTGAGGGGAGCTCGGCTTGGCCATGCGCGCCCACCGAACCAATTCCGGCTTCAGGAATCTCCTTTCTGCGGATTGATGCGGGAAATCCGGCTATTTGCTGAAATTCAGCAGGGTCCGGCAGAGGCCTTTGACGACTTCCGCCATGGGCTCGAAGGAGAGGGTTTCCGGGTGGTCGCCGGGTTGGTGATAAAGAGGGTTGATTTCTCCTCAATGTTTAGGCAACGTCGCCCCCCCTTCCCCCGCCAATCAACAATCCCTATGAGAATCCCCAGCATCCTCGGAACAGGACTAGCTCTTCTGGCCAGCGTTTCTGCATTGAGCGCGGAGCAGATTGTATTCAGCGAGATCCACTACCATCCGAAGGACGGCAAGCCGGAGTACGTTGAGATTAATAATCTGACCGCGACGCCCTTCGACATCGCCAAGTGGAAGATCTCGGATGGGATCGACTACGAGTTTCCCGAGTTCGACGCGGCCAAGCCCGCCGCCACCTACCTCCAGCCGTTCGAGTACATCGTCGTTTCCGCAGTGGACGAGGCCACCTTGCGGGCGGCCTACAGTATCCCCAGTTCGGCCAAGGTCTACGGGCCGTGGGTCGGGACGCTCGACAACAGCGGCGAACGCATCGCGCTCGAAGACAAGAACGGCGTGCTGCGGGCCGAGGTCAGCTACGACGACGACGGGCGCAAGTGGCCGGTCGCGGCCGACGGGGCGGGCCACTCGCTGCGCCTGCTCAAGCCGAATCGCGGCGGGTCGAACTGGCGCAACTGGACGGCCAGCTCCAGACCCGGAGGAACCCCCGGCGCGCTGCCGTCGCGGGGGAAGCCGCTGGCGGATCTGCTCGCGCTGAGCGAGGTGCATTTTGCCGCCGATGGCAGCGTGGACTGGGTGGAGCTCCATGCGCGTGGGAACGCCGCGGTTGTGGCCGATGATTTGTCGATCGCCTCGCAGCGGGATTTCTCCAACGCGGTGCCGCTCGCGGGCACGATCGCGGTCGGCGGCTACGCCAGTTGGGACGTTGCCTTCCCCACGGAGGTCAATGGCGATGTGGAGATCTACGTGTTCAATTCCGCCGGCACGGTCGTGGCCGCGCAGAAGTTCACGCGCGATGCGGGGCAGGAGGGGTTCCAGTCGGTGCCGGTCGGCGAGGAATGGTTTGGCGGACCGGGGCACACGCGGGACGCCCCGAACGCCCCGTCGGCGCGCAACACCAACATCATCATCAACGAAATCATGTACGACCCGCCGTCCGATGCACGCACCGGCGAGTTCGTCGAGCTTTACAACCGGGGCTCTGCCGCAGTCGACCTTGGCGGGTGGAGTTTTGTGGAAGGGATCGACTTCACCTTCCCGACCGGCACCACGCTCGGGCCGGGGGCGTATCTGGTCGTCGCTGCGGACGCGGCCTGGATGACCGCCCATTACGGCGCCATCCGCGTAGTCGGAGATTTCTCCGGCCAGTTGGGCGATTCCGGTGAGTTGCTGCGCCTCGAGGACGGGGGGGGCAACCTCGCCGACCAGGTCGACTACCTGCCGTCCGGCGACTGGCCGGAGCTGGCCGACGGCGACGGCAGCAGCATGGAGCTGAAGAATCCGGCGATGGACAACGACTCGCCGAGCGCCTGGGCCGACAGTGACGAGAGCGGCAAGTCGCCGATGCAACCCTTCACCTACACCGCCAAGTTCGAGCAGGCGACCTGGAGCCCGATCACCAGCGGGCAAGAACTGCACCTCCACCTGGTGGGGGACTCCCATGTGATCCTCGAGAATTTTTCGTTCACCGTCGCCGGGAGCGGGACCAACCTGCTCGTCAGGTCCACCGGCATGTCGCGCACCAACTCCAGCGCCGGCGGGTGGGTCTGCCAGGGCACGCATTGGGCGAGCTTCATGAGCAGCGGCCAGCTCAACCTCATCTCGGACGGGCACGGCGACAACAAGGCGAACCGCGCCGAAATCGATCTCGGCAACCTCGCCTTCAATCAAACCTACACCCTCTCCTTCGACGCCCGTTGGGTGAGCGGCAAATCCCGCCTGATCGCCCAGACCCTGGACCACGGCTTCGGCGCCAGCTTCCGGTTGCCGATTCCCAACAACCTCGGGACGCCGGGGCTGCCGAATTCCCGCCTTGCCGCCGCGCCTGCGCCCACCGTGGGCGGGGTGCTGCACAGCCCGGCGGTGCCGTCCCCCTCCACGCCAGTCAAGGTGACGGCGCAGGTGGCTTCCGCCGGGGCCCTGGCTGCGGTCGAACTCGTCCACCGGCTCGATACCGTAGCGGGGACCAGCACTTGGTCGCGCGCCACCATGTACGACGACGGCCTCACCGGCGGCGACGAGCAGGCAGACGATGGCGTCTATACCGCCACCGTCACCCAGTACCAATCCCAGGGGAACATCGTGCAATTCTACGTCGAGGCGGTGGCTGCGGGCGGCGCGGCGACGATGTTGCCGAAACTGGGACCCGCGCGCCCCGCGATGTGGATCGTCGACAGCCGCGTCATGCCGAACACCCTGATGCGGGAGCGCTTCATCATCTCCCAGCACGACCGCCAGGCGCTGATCGCGTCGAGCGGCGACAGCGCTGCCTACGGCTACAATTTCCCCCGCATGTCGAACCACTTTTTCAACGCCACCTTCATCTCCAACGAGAGCGAGGTGTTTTACAACGCCGAGGTCCGCAAGAGTGGCAGCCCGTTCACCCGCGACAGCGGCAATGCACTCGCCCACGGCAAGTGGAAGCTGCCCGGCGACCGCCTGTTCCGCGAACGGCACCGGAGCGTGTTCGACGCCTCCGGAACCGCCGAGGGCAGCGGCACCCCGCGCTTCTACGACGACCGCATCGCCCGCTACTTCCTCTACCTGCTCGGCCACCCGACCAACGAGATGGAATTCGTCCACTGGGTCGTCAACGGCGACTCCTTCAAGCTGCGCGAGAACCACGAACCGATCTCCAACGACTTCCTCGACCGCAACTGGGATGGCGGCAGCGATGGCACCTTGTTGCGCGTCGACGACGAGTGGCGTTTCACCAGCGACGATGGGGAAGCGAGGCAGGCCCGCGACGCCGACTGGTCATACAAGAATAGCGACAACCCGATCCGCTACCACAGCGAGTGGTTGATGCGCTCCCGCGAGAACGATTACGACTACGGCAACTTCATCGAGTTCGTGCGCACCCTCCGCGACCCCAGATTAACCGATACCACCCTCGACCGCATGGCCGACCGCGACATGCTGTGTCTCAACGCCGCGGTCCGCGGCTACGACGCCGACTGGGACACGCTCACGGTGGATCGCGGCAAGAACACCTATTTTTACCGACCCAAGGGCGGGCGGTGGATGCTCCTGCACTGGGACGGCGACCGGGTGTTCGAGAACACGAGCCAGGCAATCCTCGGCAACCGTCCGGGACTCAGAACCTACTTCGACCGTCCCGCCGTCCGCCGGGTGATGAACTATTACCTCTCCGAGTTGCTCAGCAAGTACACCAAGGGCTCGGCACGGACTGCGGCATGGATGGACATGGAGGTCGCGGCCACCGCCGGCACCGGGATCTACATGCCCAAAAGCCACTACGTCGCCTGGTTCGCCAACCGCGAGAGCATGGCCAAGAGCTTCATCGGCGGGTCGTTTTCGACAGGCTTCGCCATCTCGACCAGCAGCACCCCGACCTCTGCCGACGTCCTCTCGCTGAGCGGCACCAGTCCCTCGACCGTCTATCAGGTCCGGGTTGCGGAGCAGCCGTGGATCGAGGCGTCATGGACCAACACCACCACGTGGAGACTCTCCGGGATCACCCTCAAGGCCGGCGAGAACACCTTCACCGTCGAGGGCGTGAACCATCAGGGGGTCGTCGTGCAATCGAAAACTTTCACCATCACCAAGACCGGCGATGCCGCGCCGGTGATGGCGCTCGAAGGCAGCCCGGGCTCGTTCAACGTCGCCCTTAGCGAGGGGTTGGATCTGGACGCGAGCGCCAGTTACGACCCCGACGGCGGGGCGTTGAGTTTCGGGTGGGAAGTCGCGCCGACCACGGGTGTTGCGCTGTCGCCCGCCGGGGGGCTCGCGCGGGCGAGTTTCTCCCGCCCGGGCCTCTACCGGTTCACCGCGACCGGCACCGATTCCGCTGGCAACAGCACGCCAGTCGTCCGCGAGGCGGCGGTGTTTGGCGGCGAGGGATTCAGTTCGTTCAGTGCAACTCGGTTGGAGCGATTCTGGGAGGAGTCGAACGTCGAGGTGACCAACAACACCGCCGCCGGGCCATGGTATTCGCTCCTGGCAGATCCAGGGCACTTGCTCATCAGCGTGCCCGGCGAAAGTGCCTACCCTCTGGGAACGGCCCAGACCAGCGGCACCACCCACCCCTGGATCAAACGCCGGCTGCCGGCTGCCGGCGATTGGATCCTCCAGACCGATCTCGAGTTGTACGGGCTGCAGTTCGGAAGCTTCATGGCCGGCTTGATGGTCGAGGTTGATAATGGTGGTGACCTCAATCGCTATGGCTTCGGCTATCTCAACGGCGACAGATTGGCGGTGATGCAGCTGACCGGATCGGCGAACCCTGCTATTTTGTACCTCCTCTCATTCAAGCTTTCGTCCGAGATGAGGTTGCGGATCCGGCGTGATGGCGATGACCTGGTCTTCGAATCGCAGACGGGCGATTTGTTCCAAGAGGTCTACCGGGTCGCGATTGCGGCGGGTGGCTCCGTCACCGCGGGCGGGCCCTTCGTCGCCACCGAGTCCCCGCAATTCCTGAATGTGTCGTTCGACTATGTGATGCTGATCGATCCCTCGCCGATCACCCCGCCGACGGATGCCCTGGTCGTCTCCGAGGTAATGTACAAACCCCTGGGCGGGGAGAACTACGAGTACCTGGAACTCTACAACACCGGTGCCACGGCCATCAACCTGGCCGGCTTCCGCTTCCCGCAGGGCGAACCATTCGACGAGTTCGTGTTCGGCGAGGTAACGATCGGCCCCTGGCAGTACCTGCTGGTGGTCAATGACCTTGCCGCCTTCCGCTCGCGCCACGGCAACAGCTTCGACCCGATCATCGGCGGCGAGTGGGTGGGCGGCAGCCTCAGCAACTCGGGCGAAATCATCACCCTGCTCGACACCGGGGGCAACGTCGTGATCTCCTTCGGATACTCCGACCTCCCGCCGTGGCCGACCTCCCCGGATACCATGGGTACTTCGCTGGTGCTGATCAACCCCGCTGCCGGCAACTCCGCCACCGGCACCGATTGGTCGGCCAGTCTGCTGGTCGGCGGCAATCCCGGCGGCGCCGAGTTGGACCCGACGTTCGCGGCTTGGATGGCGGCGCGCGGCGAGTTCAATCCGTTCGCGACCAAGCCGGGCGAACCGGTCAGCAACCTGCTCAGTTACGCCTTCGGCCTCGATCTTGCCGGTGGTGACGCGGGCGTCGCCTTGCCCAGGCTCGGCAAACTGACGACCGGGGGCGAATCGTTCTTCAGCTACGAATACCGCCGCCGCTTGAGCGCCCCGACGCTCGGCTACGCGGTTGAAATCTCGCGCGATGGTAGAAACTGGTCGGACGCCTCGGCGGACCTCGTCCAGATCGGAGTCACCGCTGAGGGCGACGGCACCGAGCGGGTCAAAGTGCGCCTCAAGGATCCGCTCGGCAGCGAACGGACCATCCTGCTTCGCGTCCGCGTTACGACTCTCTGAAGATCGAAACTTAAAAAATTTTGCACATTCTGTACTTTTTTCTGGTAAACTGAAAGGCAAGATGCGAAACATGTACGTCGTATATACAATCCACTCAATCAACAACCAGCCAAATTGACCTATGACCACTATTGCCACTTGGGGAAATCGAAGTGTTGCGGAGCGCAAAGGCTTTGCCCTGATCATCACCCTCTCGCTCCTTGTGCTGGTAGTGCTCCTCGGCGTTGGCCTGCTGAGCCTGTCGTCGATCTCGCTGCGGAGCGCATCGGCGGGACAAGCGCAGCGCGAGGCGCAAGCCAACGCGCGGCTGGGGATGATGATCGCCCTCGGCGAACTGCAGAAGCATTTGGGTCCGGACCAGCGGGTGTCCGCGCCGGCGGGAATTCTGGATGAAAGCCCCGAAAGCCTGGAGGTCGAGGGAGTCGAGCATCCATGGTGGACCGCGGTCTGGAACACGCGCTGGTCGGGGGCCTCCGGCACCGCCGAAAACGTCACCCCTTGGGTGCGCAACGATCAACAGGGTGGCTTGAGCGACCGGCGCTTCCCAAACGGGTTTGACCGGAAGAAAGAAGTCGTCGCCTACTTGGTCAGCGGCGGCGAAGGCGGCAGGATAGTACAGGGCGAGGGCAACGCCATCGACGCCGTCAGCACGAACCTGCCTGCGGAACAGGCGGTCCTGCTGGTCGGACCCGGGACCCTGGGGGCGGGTGCCGCCGCCCCTGACAGCAGCAAGCGAGTGGTCGCAAAGCGGGTCCCGACCATCAATGCCACGCGGGAGCGTGGTGCCTATGCCTTCTGGGTGGGAGACCTGGGGGTCAAGGCAAATGTGGCCCTGGTGGATCGCTACGATCAGGACAAACCGCAGCGGGGGGGGGGGGGGGGGGGGATGGGGCGGCA
>JAIPKB010000059.1 GCA_021733795.1 Akkermansiaceae bacterium
CCCCCCGGCAAGACCGCTATCTGGAAATCCTGGAAGACCGGCACCACCGGATTTTCTAACTCCCGGCAACCATTGTTTCATCCAGCCTGCTCCGGTCCTCCCCGCCAATAATGGCGTAAAGAGAAAGGGGAGCAGGTCAACAAGACCCGCGCCCCCTGGTAATTGATAGGCGGATGGTGAGCTTACTTTGCCTGGGCGGCGGCTTCGATCACGTCTTCGGCCGGGAGCACCACATTGGTGGCGCC
This sequence comes from Akkermansiaceae bacterium, assembly GCA_021733795.1. Lineage (GTDB taxonomy): Bacteria > Verrucomicrobiota > Verrucomicrobiia > Verrucomicrobiales > Akkermansiaceae > Luteolibacter. The sequence continues at coordinate 246 of JAIPKB010000059.1, forward strand.
GGCGCCAGTGGTCATTTCATCGGATTTAGGGGAGAAGCGGTTGATGCCGATGCCGACGAACTTGCCTTCGCTGTTGAATACGGGCAGGCCGAGGCAGGGAGCGCCGATCCGGGCGAAGGTGCGGGGCTTGGTGATCATGGCGATGACCTCGGCGGTCATGATCACTGGCTCGCGGTTGAGATCCTTGCCGAGGCGGCCGAGCACGACCAGGTCGTGAAGCATCCCCAACGGGGCGTTGTTGGCGGTATCCACCGGGACAAACGTGAGACCTTCGGGCTTTTCCGGACGGACGAAGGCAAGGTCGAGGTCGGCGTCCTTGAACACCACCTTCGCGGGAACTTCGGTGCCGTCGGCCATGATGATCTTGACCTCCTTGGTGTTGCATTTGGCAGCGAGCTTGAGCGGGCCGGCCTGGGTGTTGACCGTGCGGCCGTCCACGGCCGAGGCGACGTCGAGGGTCGAAAGCGGGACCACGATCAGGCCGTCCTTGTTGAGGACGGTGCCGATCACCTCCAGTTTCTTTTCCTCTTTTTTGGTGGGCATTTCGCCGGCGGTGATTTCGATTTCCACTGTGGCGCTGAGCTGCACGATGGATTCTTTGTTAGATGCGGAAAGGGCCAGGGCCGTTTCCTTCAAGGGGCCGGTGGCGGCGGCTGCAAACGGTGAGGCAATCAGGGCGGTCAGCAACAGGGTGCGGAATTTCATATCAATATGGTGGTGTGTGTTTGGGGTTGGTTGGGAGAGAAAGTCACCAGGACGGTTCGAGTTCGACGTAGCGGGTGACCAGGCCGCGTTTCACGAAAAACACGAACGGGCAGCGCTGGTCCTTTTCCAGCGTCTCGAGCTGGGCCTTCAGGGTCTTGATGGAGTCAGTGGGCTGGCCGTCGATGGCCATCAGGATGTCGCCGGTGCGCAGGCCGCCAAGCGCGGCCCAGCCGGAGTTCTTGACCTCGGTGATCATCACACCCTTGAAATCGTCCGCCAGCGCTTCCGAAATCCGGTCGTTCTGGGAGATGTCGCGGCTGCTGAATTCGAGTGGCTCGCATTCGTGGGTGTCGAGTTCGTTGGTGGCTTCCGGGCTGGTAGCGAGTTTCACGGTGATCGGGAGTTCCTGATCGCCGCGGCGGACGATGAGCGCGGCCTCGGTGCCGATCTTGTATTGGCGGATGGCGGAGGAGAATACGTCGGAGTCTTCCGGGCGCGAGGCGGCGATGACCGAACCATCCAGCTTGAGGATCAGGTCGCCCACCTTGAGGCCGGCCGTTTCCGCATTGGATCCCGGGTGGACCTGGGTCACCCGCATCCCTTTGGTGCCGGGGATCTTCAGCGCCTCGGCCAGGTCGGCGGAAATCACCTGGGTGTCCACCCCGATCCAGGCCTTGCGGGCCACGCCGGGTTTGTCGGGATCCGGTTCGGGGCCGATTTTGACGACGGTCAGGTAACTGCGGCTGTCGTGCTCATAAGTGACCAGGGTGGGGATGGGTTTGGTGGCGTCTTTGGTGATTTCCGCACTGACGCGGATCAGATCGTCCAGGTTGGAGACCGGCTTGCCTCCCACCTCGAGGATGAGGTCGTCAGCGGCGATGGCGGGCTTGGAGCCGGCGGCGGCACCACCCGGGCGGAGGCTTTGGACAACGGCGGCGTGATTGTCATCCCGGTGGAGGCTCTGGGCCGCCAGCTTGGTGAGGTCGCGGGCGGTGATGCCCCAGGACAGCAGTTCCTGCTCGCGGGGTTGGGCGGGTTCGCGCTCGATGGTTTTGACTTGCCAACTGATGGGTTTGCCATCGCGGGTGCCTTGCATGGCGATTTCCGAGTCAATGGGAGCTTCCAGCACGATGCGGTTGAACAGCGGGATGTCCTCGGCGGCACGGGCGGCGGGGATTTCCGTGCCGTTGCAATTGGTGATGATATCGCCGGCCTGGAGCGCGGCTTTGGCGGCGGGGGAACCTTCGATCACGCCGCTGACCAGCACGCCGGCTTCGGCCTTGGTGGTCTTGAGCAACGGTTGCACCACCAGCCCGGTCCAACTGCGCTTCACCTCTCCGGTGGCGATGATTTCGTCGGAGACCTTGCGGGCCAGATTGGAGGGGATGGCACCGCCGAGGCTGCCGATGCCGACCTCGTTGATGCCGACGATCTCCCCCTTGAGGTTGACCAGCGGGCCGCCGGAATTGCCACCGAAAATGATGGCGTCGTGGCCGATCCAACGGACCAGCTCGCCGACCGACTCACCGTCGAGGCGCATCGACCCGCGGGGAGAGATCATTTCCAAATTGGAGACGATGCCCTGCGTGACCGATTGGGACAGGCCGGCCGGGCTGCCCATGGCGAGCACGACGTCGCCCACTTCAAGGGATGAACTGTCGCCGAATTTCGCCACCGGCAGGACCATGTTCGGATCGCGGAGGTCCTTCTTGTCGATTCTGAGTACCGCGAGGTCGGCCAGCGGGTCGGTCCCGACCAAGGTGGCGCGGAGTTCCTGGCGGTCGGCCAGGTTGACCACGATCCGGGTGGCGCGGCCGGCGACATGGTGGTTGGTGATGATATAGCCGTCCGGGTGGATGATCGCACCCGAGCCGCTGGCGCGTTGTTTCTGCATGCGCCCGGCCCCGCCTTCTTCGGAAACGACGTAGATCCGGACCAGGGCCGGATAAACCGCGTCCACCGCAGCCTCAATCTGGGGATCGACCTTGGCGGACAACGGGGTGGAACACGAGGCCGCCAGGAAGGTGGCGGCCAGGAAGCGGCGGAGGGGATGGATCATCAGCGGGTGGTGGGGCGGTTTGTTGTGCCAGCAAGCGAGGCGGACGGAGGGAGTTGTCTCCGAAATAAAAGAAAATGCAATGAAGATCCGCCCATTTTCAGACAGCCCATTTTCCGATATTCTTTCGCCCCTCCGACAAAAAGCCACTCAGAACGCTTGCAATTCGCTGTCATCATGATGTCATTCACCCATGCCTGACATCCTCATCCGCAATCTTCCGCCCGTGTTGCACGCTCGGCTCAAGGCCGCCGCCGCCAGCCACCGCCGGTCCGTGACCCAGGAAACCATCGCCATCATTGATGAAAAGCTGGGGGCCGGTTCCGCAGCCGGTTCACCTCGCTTGCCCGAACCGATCAAGCTGAAAGGCCCTCCCCTTACCAACGAGCAGGTCCTCGCGATGATCGATGACGGCCTGGAGACCCGTGGTTACAGCATCCCGGAAGATCCGCAGCCATGATTCTGGTGGACACCAACATCGTGGTGCCATTGGTCGTGCCCACCCCTAACACGGAAAAATGCAGGAGGCTCCATCATCTGGACCCGGATTGGCACCGGCCTGATGGGTGGGGTCACTATTTCCTGCCGTAGAGTGGGCCGTAGGTGTCGCAGGCGCGGAAGTCGGCACCTTCGAGGTTGGCGGTGCCGAACGCGTTCCAGGAGCTGGGCCGGAAGACGCGCTCTTCACCGACGTTGTGCATGTAAACCGGGATCCGCAGCATCGAGGCGAGGGTGAGATAGAGGTGGCCCACATGGCCGCAGGTCATCACGCAGTGGTTGGCTCCCCAATTGTTCATCACGTCGTAGGTGCTGCGGAACGGGCCGCTGCCGTTGAGGGTGGGGGCGAACCAGGTCGTCGGCCAGGTCGGGTTGGTCCGTTGGTCGAGCGCGTCGTGGACCGCCTCCGGCAGTTCGATGGTGTGGCCCTCGGCGATCTGTAGGGCGGGGCCCAGGCCATCGACGAGGTTGAGCCGGATCATGGTGGCCTGCATGCCGCCGCGGGTGCGGTAGCGGGTGCTCATGCCGCCGCCGGGGAAATACTCGGTGATGGATGGATGCCAGGTGGTGGCAGCGAGGCATTTTTCCACTTCCTCATCGGTGATGTCCCAGTGGGGTTTCATCACCGGGTTGCCGGCGGCATCCAGACACTCGCCGGTGCCATCGAGGGCGGCGGGGCCGGAGTTGATCAGGTGGAGGATGCCGTCGCCGACCAGCGGGTGGTCGAGGCGTTGGCCGGAGGCTTGCTCGATCGCATCGAGGCTCCAGTAGGTGCGGAGGTCGGCGAAAATCTGGGCGGTGTTGGTGAGCAACCAGCCGAACAACATGCCCGCGCCATTGAGTGCGTCGTTTTCGGTGGCGATGATGTAGGGTGCGCGCTTGCCATTCCAATCGAACGACGAGGAAAGGATGGCTTCGAGGAAATCGCCGTTGGGGAAGTGGTCGGTCCATTGGCGCTGGCCCTGGAAACCGGCGGCGATCGCGTGACGGCCGCGGGCCTGTTCCTTGAGGCCGGCCTCGGCGAGTTTTGGGTTGCCGACCATCAAATCGCGGGCGATGAGCGCCATTTTGACGTTGGTTTCCCATTCGGAGTCGAGCTGTTGGCGGCTGCGTTTGCCGGACTCGCCGTTGTAGTCCTTGCCTTCCGGGCAGTTCGCCTTGACCCACGCGAGGGCGGTTTCATACTCTGTCTGGTCGAAGTGGCCCTTGTTCATGCGGCCGACGAATTCGGTCAGGTCGATGTCCTCGACCCGCATGCCGAGGTATTTTTCCCAGAATGCGAAATCGATCATCGAGCCGGCGATGCCCATCGAGGTGCCACCCATGGAAAGGTAGGCCTTGCCGCGCATGAGGGCGACGGCGAGGCCGCAGCGGGCGAAGGTGAGGAGCTTGTCCACCACGTCCTGCGGGATGTTGGGATCACCGGCGGCTTGGACATCGCGCCCGTAGATGCCGAAGGCCGGGAGGCCTTTTTGGCTGTGGCCGGCGAGTGCGGCAGCCAGATAGACCGCGCCGGGGCGCTCGGTGCCGTTGTATCCCCACACCGCCTTGGGCAGCAGTGGGTCCATGTCCATTGTTTCCGAGCCATAGCACCAGCACGGGGTGACGGTTAGGGAAACGCCGACGTTTTCGCGGGCGAACTTTTCCGCGCAGGCGGCCGCTTCCGGCAGGCCGCCGATGCAGGTGTCCGCGATCACACACTCGACGGGCGAACCATCCGGGTAGCGCAGCGAGGAGGAGATCAGGGCGGCGGCGGAGCGCGCCATGTCCATGGTCTGATCCTCCAACGACTCCCTCACTCCGCCGTAGCGGCCATCAATGGCGGGACGGATGCCGATCTTCGGAAACGACGAAAACACAGTGGGACTGATGGTAGCCATGGCGGGAATCTATAGCGGAGCAACGGCCGGTGGCAAAGCCAATAATCGCGGAAATCTGGGTTTTCTTGTGAAATTCTGGCATGGGGTGTTGTCGCTGTCCCTGCCCGCGTTTCCCGGGGTGGGGGACGTTTTAGGTTCAGCGGGGCTCAGCGGTTTCAGCGGAACAATTGTCCCGAACATTTGCCAACAGGTCGCGAGCACTTGACGCGCTTGCCCAGGATGGCGTGGCTTCCGACGATGCGGACGCTCGTCAGGGTGATTTACTCACAGTTCCGGCGGTGTCCTGAGCGGGTTTGGCGGGTGCGGGTTTGGCCGGTGCGGTGGGGAAATCCCCGGTGATGAGGGCGACCAGGGCGGTGCCGCTGCGGGTGAGGGCGGCGGTGCTGCCTTCACCGGTGACCAGATAGCGGGTCAGAAAACGGTGGGGAATTTCACTGGGGCGGATCCGGGTGATGACCGGGGCGGTCACCTTGCGCTGGCTTGGCTCGATGTGGGTGGGCAGGCCGGTGGCGGTGAAGCTGATCTCCCACGAGGCGGGCGGGGTGGTGGTGGCTCCCGTTGGCGGCGGGGCTTGGCCCAGCCATGGATAGCTGACGAGCAGGTCGGGGGGGGCTTTGGTCGCGGGTACCGCCACCTTGAAATAAACCGGTGTGGCCGCGAGATACTCGCTGAATTTCAGTTGCGGGTTTTTCGCCCGGCCGAGGAAAAACCCTGCCGCGTCGGCACCGGCGATGTTCATTCCATTGTGAATTCCGTGGTGGTTGATTCCCTTGCCGGTGGCCAGGTGCCAGTCCTCGTAGCGGGTGTTGAGCATGAGGCCCAGTTCCAGATGCAGGTGGGCACGGGTCCGGCTAAGGCCCGATCCGGTGTAGCCCATCCGCCCTAACAGGCTTCCCGCCCTCACCGGATCCCCGGGTTTGCAGGAAACCTCAGCCAGATGGGCGTAGAGCGAGTAAACCCGCGAGTTTTCCCATTGATGGGCGACGACCACGTATTTGCCGTAGTTGCTGCGCCCGGAGACCGGGCTGGTGTGGACCACCGTGCCGGCGGCGATGGCCGAAACCAGATCGAGCGGATTGCCCGCCTTGTCGCGCTTGATCGGGGCGATGTCGATCCCCTCGTGAAATTGCCGGAGCACCGGTTGGCCGTTGACTTTCACCGGGGTGCGTACCAAGCCGAAGGTGCCGCCCTGCCATGGTTTGGAGGTGACCCCTTCGTAGGTGCGGTCCACATACATGTAGAATTTTTCCGGACGGCCGGTGAGCAGGTGGTGGTTTTCGGTGGGCAGCCGCAGTTCCATCGATCCGGCGGGGGCGGGCACCGGTGCCTCCGGATTGACGGGGGCAGGTGCCGGTGCCTCCGGATTGACGGGCGTCGCCGGTTCGGCGGCCAACGCGCAGGTCACCAGCAAGCATCCTAGGCCAAAGCGGGTCATCGGAGGCACAGTCGGGTTATTTCTTTTGGTCGTCGCCGATCCGGGGAAGCACCTTGTCGAAGAGCGTCACATCTTCGCTGCTGAGGCCTTTCCAGACGACGATCAAGCCGTCATCGACCGGTTTGTCGATGATCACTCCGTCCACCACCCGGCCGTTGACCTGGGCGAGCAGGTATTTCCCCTGGTTGGCGATGCTGATCCCGTTGAGCCGGCGTTTGGCGGCGTCCTTGAGTTGGAAGACGATGCCGTATTCGTCGCCCTCGCCCGAAGGGAAGGGGGTGAAGGCCACCATGTCATTCATCGAGATTTCCGGGGCGCGGGTGAAAAACCGTTGTTTGCCATCATCCATCTGGTCGAACACCATTTTGGGGTTGCCGCCCCCTTCGGTTTCCAGGTGAAACGTGACCATGCCCATCTTCCCGGCCTTGCCGCCGGAGGTGGCAACGGGGCTCGCCACCAGGGCGAAAAACGCCACCCATGCTGTCAAACGCAGATTCATGGACGGAGCAAAGCACCTTTCGGCCGAATTGGAAGCAAAAAACCTGCGACGGTCGAGGATTGACCCGGAGTTGGTTCTGGTGAATGGTTCGCCCATGTTCATTGACCACATCCGGATATTGGCAAAAGCGGGCGACGGCGGCGACGGGATTGTCTCCTGGCGCCGGGAGAAATTCGTGCCGCAGGGAGGCCCTGACGGTGGCGATGGCGGAGCCGGCGGCAACGTGATTCTGGTGGTCGATCACTCGACCGACAACCTCCGCGCCTACCACTACGACCCGAAACTCGTGGCCGAAAACGGCCGCCACGGCGGCGGCAGGCGCAAGACCGGGCGCGGCGGCAAGACGGTGATCGGCAAGGTCCCCCCTGGTACCGTGGTTTACCGCAGCACCGCCGCGACCACCGCCGATGCGGTGGCGATGGAACGCAGCGACGAGGGGATCGACCTGGAGCCCGTCGTCGATCTCACGGAAGACGGCCAGCGTTTCGTCCTCTGCCAGGGCGGCCAGCCCGGGAAGGGCAACTGGCATTTCCGCACCCCCACCAACCGCGCCCCGACCGAGCACACACTCGGCACCCCCGGCGAGCAGGGGGTTTTCTACCTTGAGCTGCGTCGGATCGCCGATGCCGGCCTGGTCGGTTTCCCGAATGCCGGCAAGTCCACCTTGCTGGGCAAGCTCTCCGCCGCCAAGCCGAAGGTGGCCTCCTATCCGTTCACCACCCTACAGCCGAGCGTGGGGGTGGTGGAGTTTCCCGGTTTCCGCCGCTGCACCGTGGCGGATATCCCGGGCTTGATCGAAGGAGCGCATGCCAACCGTGGGTTGGGCCACGAATTTCTGCGCCACATCACCCGCTGCCGGGTGCTGTTGTTCGTGGTCGATATGGCAGCGGTGGATGGTCGGGATCCGGTCTCCGACCTGGAGGTCCTCCGCCGCGAAATCAAGGAATACGATGAGGAACTCTCCCGGTTTCCCTGGAAAATCATCGCCAATAAGATGGACCTCGAGGCGTCCGCCGACAATCTGGCGGCCTTCCGTCTGCGCTTTCCAAAAACCGAGATCATCCCGATCTCCGCCGATCAGGGCACTGGCATTGATGAACTGCGCCACATCCTCGACAACGAAGTGGGCCACCGCCCGACCGGTTGAGAGTCGATCTGCAGAATGGAGTGGAATCCTGCGGAACGGAACGGTACTGCCGTCCTGCGTCGATTTGTCGAAAAATTGGTGAAAATCAGTTTGCAATTTCCCGAGTCGGTATTATATCTCCCTTCGTAACCCCCTCTTTACCATGTCCAAGAAGTCCCATGATCAGTATTGGGCCGCTCGCCAGCGGCTTCGTTTCATCGAAACCTGCGCTTGGTGGAAAGGCATCGTCAATCGCAATGATTTGGTTGAAATCTTCTCGATTTCCATGGCCCAGGCGTCGTCCGACATGCAGGCCTACCTCGACACGAATCCCACGGCCCTTGCCTACAATCTGCGGCAGAAACGCTACGAGGCGACCGCCGCCATGAAATGGGTGATTACGAAACCGAGATTGGAAGAAGCCGCGGCTCTGTTCCTTGGTGGCGACATTCGGGCTCCGTGGGGCAGTATCGGCGATCCGGGAGACAAGGGCGATGCCGTATCGGTCATCCGGATGCCGACCCGCGATGCCAAGGAAATCGTGGAACGCCGCGCGTTTCTCGCCATCATGAATGGCTACCGAATCCGGATGCGCTACGTCTGCGCGAACAGCGGCAAGGACGAATGGCGCCGCGTCCGTCCCCACGCGCTGGCCCATGACGGTTCCCGCTGGCATCTGCGGGGATGGTGTGAACGCCACGACGACTACAGCGATTTCGCCCTCGGCCGGATTGCCGAGATCGAGTGGACCCGCGACTTGATGGCGCTGCCCCGGCCCGATGAGGAATGGGACAGCTTCGTCACCCTCAAGGTCCGCCCCCACCGCTCGCTTGGCGCGCTGCAGAAACAAGCGGTGGAATTGGATTACGGCATGACCGGCGGCTCGCTCAAAATCAAGGTCCGCAAGGCGATGGAAGGATACCTCCGCGCGCAGCTCGGCCTCCCCCTGGATGGTGGAGATGAGTCGAAGCAGTTGCTGGAGTGCGTCTAGGGTAGCACACGCGCCCTCGCGTGTGGTTGTCGGCGCCCTCGCCGACAATCATGGTCGCGCATATCTGAAATGGAGCCTCCAGGGGCTGGAAGGGGTGGCGAATAAGGAGGGTGGGCATTGGTCTACCGGCCAAAGAAGCGGGAGAGAACTGCGAGGCTTGACTCCCTTTGACTCGCCGGCTGAAGCCAGCGATCCGCGGCGTTCAGCATGAACGCGCCCCGGAGCGTAGGCATTCTGCCGCCTGGGTCATGCCGACATGTTGTCGGCTTTCAGCGGCTTGCGAACGCCGCCTATTCCTGCGGAACTCCGCCCTGCTGGACGGTCGAATCAATCGCCAGGGGCTGGCTGGCGGGATTGGGGGCGATGTCCTTGATGGTGTGGGCCTCGTCTTGGACCGGGACGACCTTGATCTCGACTTGGACGGGGACGGCGCGGAGACCTTCGATGATTTTGGTGAGCCGCTCGACGGTGGTCTCGGCGAGCGTTTGGGGTTGGGCGAAGTCGGTGCCGGTTTGGCGGATCTCGGTGCGGATCGAGTCGAGGCCGTCGTTGAACTGGCTGAGTTGGGCGACCACGCGGGCGATGGGGTCGCCATCGGCGGATCCACCTAGCAGCTTGCGTTTGTTGAAATCCTTCTTGATCTGCTCCCAGCGGGCGGTCTCGGGGGCGGTGAGGATGCCGAGCATTTCGTGGAGTTTGAGGACATTGGCCTCGGCGGCGGTGGTGAGGTTCTGGGATTCACTGCGGTAGTGATCCATGACGATCTGGTGAACCTCGGCCTCGGTCATCAGGGGGAGGATCTTTTCCGCGATGCGGTTCATATTGCGGTAGGATCCCTGGAGGCGGAAGGGGGGCTCGGTGCGATAGGTGTCCTCCTGGGCGGCGCTGCGGATGTATTCCTGGTTCACCCGCAGGATGACGTCGCGCACCTTGAGCAGGTGGCGGAGGACGGCGAGCATTTCCTCGATTTCCGCCGGGGTGTGGTTGCCCTCGAAGTCCGCGCCGTCGCGGGTGCCGGTGAGGATGACGCGGAGCAGCAGGTGGATGTCGCGCGGGGAACGGGCGGCGAGTTTGGAGAGGACGGGGTTGGAGGTGAGGGTGTTTTCGAGATAACTCGTTTTGAACGCCTCCTCGTGGCCGCCGAGGATGTCGCCGAGGTTGTAGGTGTCCGCGCGGTTGGCGAGCATGTCCGGGATTTTGAACTTGGTGCCGCTTTCGGTGTAGGGGTTGCCGGCCATGACCACGGCCACCTTGCGGCCGCGGAGGTCGTAGCTGCGGGGTTTTCCCTGATAGACGCCTTCGATCTTGCGCTGGGCGTCGCAGAGGGAGATGAATTTCTGGAGGAACTCGGGGCTGGTATGCTGGATGTCGTCGATGACGATCATCGTGTTGTCGCCCATTTCCAGGGCGAGGTTGAGGCGTTCGATCTCCTCGCGGGCGGCGGCGTTGGGGGCTTCCGCGGGATCGAGCGAGAGCACGCCGTGGCCGAGGGCCGGACCGTTGATTTTGATATAGGTGATGCCGAGGCGGTCGGCGACGTATTCGACCAGGGTGGTCTTGCCGTAGCCGGGCGGGGAAATGAGCAGCAGCAGCCCCATCCGGTCGGTGCGGGTGTTGCTGCCGGTGGTGCCGAGTTGTTTGGCGAGGTTTTCGCCGATCAGCGGAAGGTAGACTTCATCAATAAGCCGGTTGCGGACGAAGGAACTCATCACCCGCGGTTTGAAGGTCTCCAGGCGGAGGGTCTGGCGTTTGTCGTTGATGAGGCGGTGTTTGAGCGTGGCGTAGGCCCGGTAGCGCGGGATGTCCGTGTCAATGAAATGTTCCAGCCGGGAGCGTAGCGCATGGAAATCCCCCGGGCAGGTGCCGTTGGTGATGAGCGGGTGCGAGCCTAACAATCCTGTGACTTGATAGCTGGTGTCCACATCGATCACGTCGCTGGCGGTGTAGGTCGGGAGCAGGCGGTGGGCGGTGGATTCGACCAGCCAGGCACGCTTGGGGGTCTTGTGGGCTGGAGCGGAGTCGCTGACAGGAATGGCGGACAGATGCCAGTCCAACAGCACGCGGAATGCGGTGTCGGGGTCGCCGGTATAGGGTTTGAGGATGCCGGCGAGGGTTTTCTCGGCGTTTTTCGCCAGGAGGAGGTTGGCGAATTCACGACCGACCGCGGCGGCCTCGGCGGAGACGACGAAGGGGCGGTCGCCGAGCAGTGATTGATAGAGAAAGGCGGCGGCGGGTGCGGCCTGGGAGGTGGCGGCTTGGTCGCAGCAGGTGGCGGCGGTGACGGCGGCGGCGGAATTGGCGAGGAAACTGGTGATGGCGGATTCCAGGGCTCCTTCGAGTTCGTGGCGACCGGGAGTGGGTCGACCTAACTGAAATGACTGGCGCAGCGAGTGGATCCGGCGGAGAAAGGGTTCGCGCTGGTCCCAGCACTGCCAGAACAGCATGGCGAGCGAACGCGCGTCGGGACCGAAGGCGGCGAGGCCGAGCGCCTGCCGGATGGGCAGGACCGCGGTGACCAGGCGGATGGCATCGACGTCGTGGACGCCCTTGGTGTAGCCGTCGGCGTGGCGGTCGCGGACGAGGTGTTGGATGCGCTCGGTCGCGGTGGCCAGGTCGGCGGCGGGATCGGCCATCGCCGACCAGGCGAGGAATTCGCCCCGATAAACGGTGGGGCTTTCACTTGGCACCTCGCGGTCCCAGAGGTCGCGGCAGGCGAGGAACTGCTCGTTGACGATGGGTTCGTGATATTTGGTGCCGGCCAGGTGGAACACCATCTGGTCCTGTTGGGGGACGATGGTGAGTTCCAGCGCCTGGGTGTTGACACTGAACTTGTGGCGCCCGAATTGGATGGCGGTTCCGCCGTCGGCGAATAACTCCTTGCGGTCCTTGAGTTGGCGAATCGCGTCTTCCTGGGTGGTTTTGAGGCGGGTCTGGAGGTCGTCCGCCTTGACCGGATCCCCCATGTCCCGGAGTTCCGCGATGATCGAGCGGGCCTTTTCCAACATCAGGTCGCCGGCGAAGTAGCCTTGGATTTCATCGACGCCGGTGAACGTGGCAACGCGGGACTTGATGCCGTTGAGGATGCGTTCGGCGGATTTGAGCAGGTTGCCGGCGCGGCGGTTGCGGCCCTCCAGGAGTTGTGCCCGGCGGGCGTCGAAAGCGGTCTGGATCTCCTCGCGCTTGACCGACAAGGCCTCCACGTAGTCATCAAAGTCGGAGAATTTTCCTTCGAGTTCCTCGACCTGGACCAGAAGCTTGGTTAGGGCATCGTCGCACTTTTCCGGCGAGTCCGCGAGGTCGAGGTGGTTGGCGAGGGCCTGCCCTAACAAGCTTAGGCGGGCCCCGAACTCCGCTTGTGCCTCGCCGCGGGATAGTTCGCGGCGGTGGTTGCGGACGGCGCTGCGGGTGCCGTTGAGGCGGGCGAAGAGCGCGGAGATGCGCTCGACGATTTCCGCCGTGCGCGCCGGATCCTTGATCTTGAGGCCGCCGACCACCTCAATGAGCATCTCGAGTTCGGCGGCGCCGGTGTCGAGGGCTTCCAGCGAGGCATCGGCGTCCACCGACCCCTTGATCGTGGGCCGCCGCTGGTCCTGTTCGTCGATGACCCGGGCGTACGGGGCCAGGGCTTTCTCGGTGGCAAGGAAATCGACGGTTTTCTCGGCAACCGAATCGCCAGCGGTCACGACTTGTTGTTCGAGGTCGGCGATGACGGCGGGATCGACGTAGCGGACCTCGCGTAGGGCGATGATTTCGCCGCGTTGTTTGCGCAGGCTGGTGAGGAGGTGGACGAAGGCCGGCAGTTCCGCCGTGATCGAGGTCTTGCTGGTCGCCACCAGCTTTTCGACCGTGGCGCTGACCTCCGCCGTGCGGTGGGCGGCGTGCTGGCGCAGGGCGGTGACCTTTTCGAACTCGCTGATGGCGGATTGCGCGGCCTTTTTGATGGCCTGGAGTGGTTCCGCGAGGCCAAAACCTTCGGCGCGGTCGAGCCAGAAATGCGCATCCAAGAGATCGCCCGACTGCTTCGCCAGATCAAGGTAGAGGCCGGAGAAGGAATCGTCCTTGGAGAGCAAGTGGAGGATTTCATGACACTCGGCCATGACCCGGACGACTTCCGGGTTGCCGAGTTTGAAGAGCAGGGTGTCCCGTTTGGCGGCGGTGGCGGTGGAGGTCTGGTCGTCGAAGAAGGGGGTCTGCCAGATCTGGAGGGCGTGGTATTTCTGGGGCTCTTGGTTGCCCCGGAAGAAGACCAGGGTGCCGTTGGGGAAGAGCGAGGCGCCGGCGCAGAGGATCGGGGTGGCGACCGTCTGGGTGATGCGGTTGTAGGCGAGCAGGACGAAGTTTCCCTGTGCACGGTTGTGGAAAAAGTGGAGGATATCCTCGCCGTTGGCGCTGGCCACGCGGCGTTCGAAGCGCATGGTGTCGATCCCGTGGTCGAAGGTTTTGAAATCGCCGGTTTGAAGGAGGTAGCCGTTGGCAAAGATAATCCCGTGGTCGTCGGGCAGCAGGACGCAGGACGAGCCGATGGCGTCGATGCGGTAAACCTGCTGGTTTTTTCGGCAGAATGCCAGGTAGCGGTATTCGGTTTCCCGATAAGGCAGGATTTTGAGCAGCACGAGCGAACCGAGCACGGCGTATTGGACTTCGGCGTCGTCAAGGGTTTGGTCAGGGTCCACGACGGGTTCGCTGTAGATCCCCCGGCCGTCGTCGGTATTGTCCTCTACCTTGATGGTGAGGTCGCCGCCGACGGTTTCGACGAAGAGGTGATCCTCGATGGACAAGTGCGGGTGGAGGCCGCCGCGCTGCATGTCGCGAGTGGCGCGCTGCCAGGTGAATTCCTGCTGCGGCGGATAGACGTACTCGTGGTCGAAGCGGTTGCCGAGGTATTCCAGGGTGTTGTCGCCTTTGACCAGCCACTTGAAGACCTTGATGTCGTCATGGGTCTTGCCGCACCGCATGGCCATGAACAGGTGGGGGCCGCTGAGGTGGAATTTCTTGAACGAGGTCTCCCGGTAGAATTTATATAAATAGGCGAAGTCCTCCAGGAAGCGGGGATCACCGAAGATCTCCGGGACGGCGACGGGTTTGAAGGTGTTCTTCTCCGGGTCGAAATCGTAGACGGAGAACACGTCCGGGACGTCGGTGGTGGCCTTGAGGCCGAACTGGATGTTGTAGCCGAAGAGGAAGCGGTTGGGGCCGATGGCGACGAGATCGCGGGCCTGGCAGTTGTGTTCGGTGGCGACCCGCTCGGTGGCGAGGAGTTTGGTTTCGACGCCGCCGAAAACGGCAAGGCGTTCCTGGTTGAGTTGGTCGAGGCGGGCGCGGAGGTCGGCGGCGGACTTTTCGAGGCGGGCGCGGATCACCTCATACGCGCCGCCTTCGAGTTGGGCTTGGTCCTGGGACATGGGGAGTTAGTGGGGTGCATAGGTCCTATGGGGCCTATAGGACCTATGGGAAGAATGCCGACGCGGTGTCAGGACTTGGCGGGGGTGATGATCCTGGTGGCCTTGGTGTCGGCGAGCCCGAAGCGCTCGGCAGCACCTAACAATGTGACGATTTTCTGGCGGGTTGGGCCGCTGGCATCGAGCAGCAGTTTGGCGAGGATGCCGGAGACGGTGTAGTTCTTCACGTCCTCGGATTTGATGCCGAACTGGCCGGCCCAGTCGCGGAGCTGGGCTTTGAAATATTCCGGATCGCCATTGAAGAAGGTTTCCTTCACGTCGTGGAGCACCTCGCTGTTAGCCACCGCGCGGTCCACGGCCTTGCCGGTGGAGATCGCGTTGGCGATGCGGTCGAAGAATTGGGTTTCGCCCCCGACAATCTCGATTTTGGCGGACTTGACGGCTTCGCCGAGCACCTTGGCCTGGGCGGCGGCGATGTCGGCCTGGACGTTGATCTGGGCGAGTTCCACCGCCTGTTCCTTGGCGAGGTGGAGTTTGAACTCTTCATGGGCCTGGCCGGCTTGTTCGAGGAGCTTCATGGCCTCGGCCTTCTTGGTGATGCCTTCCGCTTCGGCGGTGAGCTTGAGGCGGGTGACCTCGGCCTCGACCGAGCCCTGGCGCTCGTAGGCGTTGGCCATCGCTTGTTTGACTTCGGCCTCGCCCATGCCCACTGCGGCGGATTCCTTGGCGGTGGCTTCGGCGAGTTGCTTTTTAGCGGAGGAGATTTTCTCGGATGCGGTTTGCTCGGCATTGGCGGTGACGATGACCTGCTCGGCGTGGAGTTCGGCGGCGCGCTTTTCGCCCTCGGCGTGCTTGGTGCGGGTGTAGAGTTCCTGGTCGGCGAGGTACTTGGCCGCTTGCTGGGTGGCCTCGGCTTCCTTGACGCGCTTGATGACTTGTTCCTGGGCGGCGGCGTCGGCCAGGGTGATGGTGACCTGCTTGTCGCGGTCGGCACCGGCGAAGGCTTCGGCGTCCTTGATGAGTTGTTGCTCGATGACCACGAGTTTCTCGACGGCCACTCGTTCCTTGATCACATCCTGGATGGCTTTCTTTTCGATTTCGATCGCCTTGTCTTTTTCGATGCCCTTGAGCGAGGTGACGCGCTCGCGTTCGATGGCTTCGAGCATCTGGTCGCGTTTGACGCGCTCCTGCTCGACGCCGTCGGTGCGTTCCTTGTTGCGGAGGGCGACGATGACCTGGCGCTCCTTGTTCTGGGTGGCGACTTCGATTTCCTCGTCGGCGGTGATGCGGGCCTGGACGGCCTTGCGGCGCTCCTCTTCCTGCACCTTGGTGGTCTCGGAAACGGTGCGGGCCTGGATGCTTTCCACCTCGCGCTTTTGCTTGGCGACGGTTTCCTCAAGCTGGCGTTCGAGTTCGAGGATGGCTTCGCGGGTCTCGACATCCTGTTGTTTGATGACCTTTTCCTTGTCGCGTTGGATGTAGTTGGAGAGCTTGGCCTGGATAGCGGTCAGTTCGGTGATCTTCTTGATGCCTTCGGCGTCGAGGATGTTGTCGGGGTCGAGCATTTCGACCGGGGTTTGTTCGATGAAGTCGATGGCGGCGTCGTCGAGGATGAAGCCGTTGAGGTCGGTGCCGATGACCTTGAGGATTTCATCGCGGAACTTGTCGCGGTCTTCGTAGAGTTGGATGAAATCGAAGCGTTTGCCGACGGTTTTGAGGGCTTCGGAGAATTTGGCGTCGAACAGGCTGCAGATCCCTTGTTCGGACGAGGCGCGGTCGCAGCCGATCGACTGGGCGACGCGGAGGACGTCCTCCTCGGTCTGGTTGACGCGGACGAAGAACACCACCTTGATGTCGGCGCGGAGGTTGTCCTGGCAGATCAGGCCGTTTTTGCCGGTGCGGTCCACTTCGATGCGTTTCACGGAGATGTCCATTTTCTCCAATTGTTGGACCACCGGGATGATGGTCATGCCATTGAAGGTGACCTTGGTGCCACCCATACCGGAGCGGATCAGAGCGATGCCGCGGTGCGCTTTCCGATAGAACATGGCGTAGTAGATGCCGGCGCAGAAGACGACGGAGAACAGGATGGCCAGAATGGTGATGATAATATTGAGCATGGCGGGTCGGGTGGGGTTGGTGGGGTTGGGGAGACTGCGGGGAGATGTTGGTTAGAGCGCCTTGACGTAGTAGATGCCGCTGGCGGAGTCGTATTCGAAGACGATCACCTCGGCACCCTTCTTGAGCGGGTCGATGCCGGGTTTGAGGCGGGCGTTGAGAAGCATCGGGCCGATGCGGTCCGGGACCTCGATCTGGCCGGAGCGGTCGGTGAGTTCATAGGTGCGGACGATCCCGGTGCGGCCGATGACCGGCAGGTGGTTTTCGCTATCTTTCTTGAGGGCCAGGAAAAACGGGCGGAGCGGAGTGGTGGCCAGACGGGTGAGCAGGATTGCGCCGGCCAGCGAGGCGAGCGTCAGTATCCATTCGGGCACGAAGGCGGCGCCGAGCTGGTGGGAGATCATCAGGCAACCCCAGAAAAAGATGGTGATGAGGGTGAGGACCACCATCAGCGGAATGTCCCGCGCGTTGACCAGCCGGGTCATGCCGCCCATGATGTTGGCGAACACACCGTCGTGATGGTCGCCGTCGCCATCGCTGCCGTCACTGGCGGCATCCACCGAGTCCGAGTCCACGCCGCCGGAGTCGGCTGCGGAGTGGTCCATGCCGTCACCTCCGACGTCCACCGCGGAGGGGTCCACGCCATCGAGGTCGAGGTTGAACACCCCGAGCGCCCCGATGATCCAGTAGAGGAGGATGGGGATCAATAGCAGCGTCGCGGGGAGTACCCCGGGGCTGGTAGCCAGTTGCCAGATTTCCTTCACGGATGGGATTCGAGCAAAAAACGCCGACGTTGGCGACTACAAAGTGAGGGGTTGTTTCGAATTGGGAGACGGGTGGTTAGGGTGAGTGGTTTCACCGGTAAACCCGCCGCAGTCTGGAATTCAGCATCTGATTGGGAAATCCAACGCCGGGTGGCTGGCGCGGTGGCCCGCGCGTCTCGCGCCAGTCCGCTCAGGTGGCGTCCCGCCGCCTGAATTCTTCACCCCTTGTGCCGCCAGACGGCGGACAAGTGGGCGGACCGAGGCCGGACCCGCCCTACCGTGCGGCGGTAGGGCTCGGCGGCCTCGCCGCGCCGTGACTGGCCTTGTGGCCCAGGGTGAAAATGCAGAGCGAATGGCACGCGCTTTTCCTTCGTACGACAAGTTCCCGCATCCTACAAGTCGCCGATATCTGGCCGGAGAAATGCCGATTGCCCGCCAACGCCGTTCGTGGCAAGCTTCGCCCATCCCGCCTCAATGCCATCAGAAACACCAAAATCCCCTGCAGAAACCGGCCTGGTCCTCCAGCGCCCGGCTGGCTTGGTGCCCCCCCGGCAACTCCCGCGCTCTATCGGAAATCATCAACCGTTCCCTCGTCCCCCTCCGCACCAGCAAGTCGCTGGCAACGCGCCACCGGGAACCCGGCGAGGAGTGCGAGTTTGAAATCGCCCCTGGAGTGCTGATGAGGATGTGCTGGATTCCAACCGATTCACGATGCCGGAATTCCGCGTGAATTCGTCTTGCGTTCGTCTCACCCATTGATCACCCTCAGGTCAAGCGCGATGAGTTATCCCAACCACGAGCAGCAAGCCGTTCTCGGCCATCTTGACGGCACGCTGCTGGTATTGGCTCCGGCGGGAACAGGCAAAACCCGGCTCATGGCGGATCGGCTGAAGGCGGTGATCGCCGATGGCATGACGCCGGAGCTTACCCTTGGTGTCACCTTCACCAACCGTGCCGCAGAGCACATGCGCGGGGCCGTCAAGGAATCGTGCGGTGACCACGCAAGGAACTGCCGCATCCAGACCTTTCACGGCCTCTGCGCCTGGATCCTCCGCATCGAGGCCCGCTACCTCGGCCTGCCCTCGGATTTTGTGATTTATGATGAAGAGGACAGTATCGACCTCCTGCGCGTGTGCCTCCGCGGCACCGACGAAAATGCGGATGCGGCATTCTGGCAGCTCTCACAGATCAAATCCGACTGCCCCTCCGCCAGCCTGACCCTAACCGAGACTCCGGCATTGAACCTGGCAGGCTTTTCCGAAACTTGCCGGGCCGCCTTCCGCACCTACCACGAACACCTCGCGGAACGCCACGCACTCGACTTCGCGGATCTGGTTTACCGCACCCGTGCCATGTTCGCCCGCCACCCGGAAAAGCGGGAGAAATGGGCCGGGCGCTTCCGGTGGATTCAGATGGACGAAGTCCAGGACACGCACCTCTCCGAATACGAAATCATCCGCATCCTTGCAGCCGGCTCATTGGGCAGCGCCTTCTTCGGCGATCTCGACCAGACCATCTACGAGTGGCGTGGCTCAAAGCCCGACGAGGTCATCAAACGCCTCAGAGCCGACTTCGGCCCCGTCACGGAAATCCCGCTGAAATACAACTACCGCGCCACCAAGTCGCTCCTGCGCGTCGCCGACCGCCACGCCTCCACCCTGGTGAACCGCAGCACCCACACCTGTCCCGCGCCTTCCCTGACCGAGGGCCTGGCTCCGGAGATCCATCACGCCCCACATCCCGGTGCCGAGGCGGATTGGATCGCGATCCGGCTCCGCACACTCCTTGCCCAGCCGACCACCGGCAGAATCGGGATTCTCACCCGCACCCACAAACGCTCGGAAGCGGTTTCCACGGCACTCACGAATCACGAAATTCCCCATCTCACCGTCGAGCAGTTCGATTTCTTCCGCCGTCAGGAGATCAAGGATCTGCTCGCCCGCTTGCGCCTGCTGCTCAACCCATCGGACAGCGGTTCCCTTCAGCGCATGACCTTGCGCCCGTCCTCCGGCATCGGAGCAGCCACCCTCCGTTCCATTTGGACCGATGGCCAGCCCTGCGGTCTCCGCATCACCGATCTCGCCCAACTCCACTGCCACCAGCAGGGCGAACCATTCCAGGCCCTGCTGGA
Organism: Akkermansiaceae bacterium; assembly: GCA_021733795.1. Taxonomy (GTDB): domain Bacteria; phylum Verrucomicrobiota; class Verrucomicrobiia; order Verrucomicrobiales; family Akkermansiaceae; genus Luteolibacter. The sequence goes on from JAIPKB010000059.1 coordinate 19,848, forward strand.
TGCCCTGGCCCACGGCACGGTCGTCGTGTTCGATGTGGAAACCACCGGCCTCTCGCCCACCGACGACGAGGTGATCGACCTCGGGGCCGTGAAACTCCAAGACGGCCGCCCGGTGGCGGAGTTCGACGCATTACTGCGCCCCAGCCGCCGACTCGGTGCCGCCGCCGCCATTCATGGCATCAGCGAGGAAACGCTCTTCAAGGAAGGCCGCGAAGCGGCGGAGGTGTTTCGCGAGTTCGCTCGCTTCACCAGGGGCGCGCTGCTCGTCGGCCACAATGTCGGCTTCGTCCTGTCGATGATCCGGGCCCATTCGGCGCGCCTCGGCGTCCCGCTTGCCCCCGACCTCTGGGACGACACCCTCGACCTCGCCCGCCGCCTCCTCACCCTCGAACGCTACGACCTCTCCACCGTCAGCGATCACCTCAACACCCGGACCCGCCCGTCCCACCGCGCGCTCGCCGACGCCCGCCCCACCAGCGAGATTCTGCTGGAACTCGGTCACCGCCTCGAAATCGGCGCGTCCCTGCGCCGGGAACTCGTCTCCCGCCACGGCGCGCTGTTCCTGCCCCTGGCCCGCCAGCTCGACTCCTGGCGCGATCTCTCCTCCACCCTCCGCCCCGCCGCCCTCTGCCAGCGCATCTTCGCCAACGCCGGCCTCGCCGATCACTACAAGGACGAACCCCAGCGCATCGACAACCTCCAACGCTTCGTCCAATTCTTCCACGACCACGACGACCCGGCACGCCCACCCGCCGAAATGCTCGCCGACCTCACCCGGCAGGTCGCGCTCTCACGGAACCTCGACTTCCTCTCGCTCAACGACGGCAGCATCCCCATTCTCACCGTCCACCAATCCAAAGGCCTCGAATTCGACACCGTCTTCATCGCCGGCATGACCGAGGACGAATTCCCAAGCTATTACGCCAAGCGAGACGGCAAACTCGAAGAAGAAAAACGCCTCTTCTACGTCGCCCTCACCCGCGCCAAACGGCATCTCATTCTCAGCTCCCACCTCAACAATGAATGGAACCGGACCAAGGCACCTAGTAGCTTTGTAGCTTGCCTGAGATGACATCACACCAAAGATCCGGCTTTAAAATAGAACCAGGGTTCTCTTCCGCTACGAAAAAATGCAACCAAATGAACAATCGAAAGCCTAAACTCACCATACTCGTCTCCTCGACCGTCTATGGCATTGAGGAACTGCTAGATCGTATCTACACGCTGCTTACCAGCTACGGCTACGAAGTCTGGATGTCCCACAAAGGAACTGTTCCGGTCCGCTCTGACCGCACTGCTTTTGAAAACTGCCTCACTGCCGTGCACGAGTGCGACTTGTTCCTTGGCATTATCACTCCGCATTACGGCAGTGGACAGGACCCGAAGAAGCCGGATGAGCCGTCCATCACCCATTTGGAAATGCGTCAGGCCATCCGATTGAAAAAGCCCCGCTGGATTCTCGCTCATGACCACGTCGTATTCGCCCGCAGCCTGCTTTCCAGTCTGGGTTTCAAGGGCGCGAGCGGCAGGAAGAAGCTCATTCTGAATAAAAAACCCATTCTCGATGATCTTCGGGTTCTCGACCTCTACGAAGAAGCCACCATCGACGCGGATGCCATCCCACTCGCGGAACGGGATGGCAATTGGGTCCAGAAATTCCGTAACACGGAAGATGGTTCGCTGTTCGTAGGTTCTCAGTTCTTTCGCTATCAGGAAGTCGAGCGGTTCATCGAGGAGAACTTCGCCAGCGGTTCGCCGCTGCCGCCGGAAGGAGGTGAAGCATGACACCACGGGAGATCCAGGAAATGCTCTCGCTTGGCGAGGGCCAACGCCTTGAATTAAAAGCCAAAATCAACAATCTGGAGGTTCTCGGCAAAATCATCTGCGGCTTTTTGAACACGACCGGGGGCTACCTGGTCTGCGGGATTCAGGAGTCGGGAAAAATCAACGGACTCGATCTCTCGGAGGACATTGTCGCGGAGATCGCACGCAAACTGCATGATGGCATTTCCCCGAAATCACTTGTTTCCATCCAAACTCAAGAGATTGAAGGGAAATCCGTTCTTGTGATCGAAGTCCCGGCCGGAAAAGATGTGCCCTACGCTTTTCGAGATACAATCTATCTGCGGAATGGCGATTCAACCCACCGTGCCGATGCCGCCGCAATCCGCGATATTGTCATGCGCCGTCAGATCGAACCGGAACGGTGGGAACGTCGATTTTCCTTCGCGGATCTCGATTCCGACATCGACATCAAGGAAGTGCAATCTTCCGTGGCAGATGCACGAAAAGTCAGGCGTGCCTTCTTTCGTGATGCTTCGCAGCCGCTCATGGTGCTGGAGGACTTCGCCGCCGCCAAATATGGCCGCCTCACCAACGGTGGGGACGTGCTCTTCGCCCGCAATCCCGCCGCCCGCCTTCCTCAGATCCGCATCCGTGCGATGCGCTACAACTCGGACAAGGCCGGAAACAAGTTCAGCGACATGAAATCCTTTGAGGGACCGCTGCATGGTATTTTCGAGGAAGCTTATACGTTTATCGTCCGCAACACCCCCAGCATTTCGCGGTTTGTAAAAGGAAATCCCAAGCGGCAGGACTCACCGCTTTACCCGGAGGACGCCGTGCGCGAGGCACTCATCAACGCGCTGGCGCACCGCGATTACAGCGCCGCTTCCGGAGGCGTGAGCATTCATGTGTTTCCGCAGCGGTTGGAGATTTGGAATTCCGGCCCGCTGCCTGACGGCGTGACCGAGGAGAACCTGCTCAAGGGCCATATCTCCGTGCTCCGCAATCCTGACATCGCCCATGCCCTTTACCTTCGCGGGCTGATGGAAAAGGCAGGACGAGGCAGCGTAATCATGGTCCAGCAATGCCGCGAGGCAGGTTTGCCAGACCCATTCTGGAAGTCCGACCCAAAGCTCGGCGTCACCGTCACCTTTCGCACCCCGGAAGTCACCCCGGAAGTCACCCCGGAAGTCACCCCGGAAGTCACCCCGGAAGTCACCCCGGAAGTCACCCCGGAAGTCACCCCGGAAGTCACCCCGGAAGTCGGCAGGCTGATTCAGCATCTTAAGGGCGAGATGCTGCGGCGGGATTTACAGTCTGCCATGGGCCTCAAGGACGATGAGCACTTCCGCAAAGCCTACCTGCTACCAGCCATGGAATCCGGCGTCATCGAAATGACCATCCCAGACAAGCCTACGAGCAACAAGCAGTGCTACCGCCTCACCGCACTCGGGAAAACCATCCGTGGCAAACATCACCCATGAAAGCCATGTCATCGCCTCTCCTCGGCAGTGGCAAGTCCGTCTTCATCGCCGGCATGACCGAGGACGAATTCCCCAGCTACTACGCCAAACGCGACGGCAAACTCGAAGAAGAAAAACGCCTCTTCTACGTCCGCCCCCACATCCTCAACCAAACCTCCAGCCCGCCTCGCCTCCAAAACCTCACAATCGCTCCTTGGCAAAGCGCCCCAAATCCCTATCCTCACGGTTGAGGACCATCCCCATGACTCCGGCGTTCCCAAAACCACCGACACTCCCAGCAGAAACCGCCCTGGTCACCCAGCGCCCGGCTGGCTTGGTGACCCTCCCGCACGGCAACTCCCCCGCTCTATCCGAAATCATCAACCGTTCCCTCGTCCACGAGAAGACGTGAAGAGCGGTGGTGTCAAAACGGTGTCACTTTTTGCTTGCGGCTTGGCAGGGGCGTGCTAGCTTCGCCCCGTGAAGATTCCCGCTGCAGCTCTCAAACGCAAGGAGCCCGCCAAACCGGTGGTCCGGATCAATCCCCGTTTCCCGGCGGCCGTGGCGCAACGGCTCAGGGAAGCCTCCGCGATCCGTGGCCAGTCGGTGGCGGCATTTGTGCTGGAGACCGTCTCACGCGAAGCCGAACGGGTGCTGGAGGAAGAAACCCGCTGGCAGATGAGCGCGGAGGAGTCCGCTCGAATCCAACGTTTGCTCGCCAATCCACCCGGCATCAACGCGGCCGCAAGGAAGTCCGCCAAAAACCTGGCCACGCATGTCCGAATTCGATCTTGAACTGCTCTCGGACCGCCATGACCGGACGGGCTTTCGCTGCGGCAGCGCCTCGTTGGAGGATTACCTCCGGGAAACCGCCAGAGGGCATTTGACCAAGGGGGTGAGCGTCACCCGCGTGTTGGTGGATCGGCTGTCGCGCCCACCCAAACCCATCCTCGGCTACTTCACGCTGACGACGGTGCTGGCGGCGGCAAAGGATTGGCCGGGTGCCGCGAAAGGTCTTCCCAGGATGCCGGTGCCCGTCGTTCTGCTAGGTCGGCTGGCGGTTGCGCAGTCGGCCCAAGGGCAAGGATGCGGCGCGTTGCTGCTGGCGGCAGCCCGCGAAATCGCAGGCGTCTCACTCACCGGAACCGGTGGCATCGGGCTGGCGGTGGATGCCGCTGAAGAACGGGTGGTCGGATTCTACGAGAAGTATGGCTTCAAGCGGGTCGAGGATGATTCCTTGCGCTTGTTCCTGCCAATCCCCTCACTGCGGTGAGTCAGCATTCGACGGGGAAAAGATCGCCGCCAATCCTGGCCGTGGCTGGCGCATCATGCGCCAGGCCGTTAGGGTGGCGTCTCGCCGCCCTGACTGCCCCTGCGGGCCGGGGTGGCCATGGGAAGCGAATGATAACGCGATTCTCCTCCGCCACCGCAAGCTCCCCTCATTCACCCCGCCAGCCGGCGGACAACTGGGCGGCCCGAGGCCGGGCAGCCCTACCATCCAACGGTAGGGCGCGGCGGCCCCGCCGCGCCCTAACTGCCCCTGCGGGCTGAGCGGAGAATAAAGAGCGCCTGGCACGCGCCTTTCCCTCACACGACAAGCTCCCGCATCCGACAAATCGCCGATATCCGGCCAGAGAAATACGGATTGCCCGCCAACGCCGTTCGTGGCAATCTCCGCCATCGCACGCCAATGCCCCTAGATCCACCAACACCCCCAGAAGAAACCGCCCTGGTCATCCGGCGCGGGGTTGGCTTGGTGACGCTCCTGCATGGCAACTCCCCCGCTCTATCGGAAATCATCAACCGTTCCCTCGTCCACCTCCGCACCAGCCAGCCGCCCGCCACGCGCCACCGGCAACCCGGCGAGGAGTGCGAGTTTGAAATCGCCCCCGGGGTGATGATGAGGATGTGCTGGATCCCACCGGGGGTATTTCTCATGGGGAGTCAACTGGTGCCTCAATGGCACCAAAAAATTTCTTGCACTACGGTCGCTCAACAACTACCTTCCCCCGCATGGACATGATGGGGAACATGGCAGCAGGAAAGCGCGGGCGGCCGCCGGGTGCGGCGACCAAGCGGATCAACACGCGCTTTCCCGCCGGGTTGGCGGAAAAAATCGAGTACGCCGCGGCCGTGCGCGGCGTGGCCGTCTCCGCCTTCATCCACGAAGCGGTGGCAGCGCGGGCTGACCAGGTCATTGAGGCAGAATCGCGCTGGCTGCTGACCCGCGAAGAGGCGGCGAACCTCGTGGCCATGATCGACCACCCACCCAAGCCGAACAAGCGAATGCTGGACGCCGCCAAACTTGCCGCCCGTCATGTCGTCATACGCGATTGAAATCCTCGCGAAGGGCCACGACCGGGCGGGCTTCGTCAGCGGCTTGGAATCCGTGGACCGCTACCTGTGGGCAACCGCGCGCGGGCATCAGGAGAAGGGGATCAGTGTGACTCGGGTGTTGGTGAACGTGGAGGAAGCACCGCCGAAAACCGTGGTCGGGTTCTTTACTCTCTCAAACATTACGGTTTCGGCCAGCGACTGGCCGGGAGCGCCCGGCAGGCTGCCCAAGCAGGCCGTTGCAGCGGTTTTGTTGGGAAGGTTGGCGGTAGCAAAAGCCTCACAAAACCTGGGAATCGGCTCCATGCTGGTGGCATCCGCCCGCCAATTGGCCCGAGAAACCATTCTCCTCACGGGCGGAGTGGGCTTGGTGGTGGATGCCGCGAACGAGGCCGTCATCGGGTTTTACTCAAGGTTCGGGTTTCGACCTGTGGCTGCCGCAAGCCTGCGGATGTTCCTGCCAGCCGCATCATTGGAGACCGGTGCGCGGATTCAACGCGACGAATAGAAACGCATTCAACGGTAGGGCCCGGCGGCCTCACTGCCCCTGCGGGCTGGGGTGACCATGGGAAGCGCATGACGGCGATCGCTCGCGCGTCGTGTGGCCGGGTTAGCACCGGAGAAATCGCATTGCCCGCCAGCGCCTTTGGTGGCACGCTCTCCGCCGTCCCGCCTCAATGCCCCCAGATCCACCAACACCCCCAGCAGAATCCGCCCTGGTCATCCAGCGCCCGGCAAGCTTGGCGACACTCCCGCAGGGCAGTTCCCCCGCTCTATCGGAAATCATCAACCGTTCCCTCGTCCACCTCCGCACCAGCCAGTCGCTCGCAACGCGCAACCGGGAACCCGGCGAGGAGTGCGAGTTGTAAGTTGCCTCTGGGGTGATGATGAAGATGTGCTGGATTCCGCCAGGGGAGTTTCTCATGGGAACTAGTTGATTACAACCTATAACCAACTGAAAATGCCTGCTGCCAACGGCAAACACTACCTGACCTCAGCCGCCACCGCCGAGACCCTCCTTCGTCTCCGTCCAGAGCGTTCCCAGCCCCAAGGCCGAGCCCCATCAAAGCTCTGGCTCGCCAAAGTCGGTTACGAACGCCTTCAGGAATTGTCCGACTCTTCCCGCACGGCCCCAGCCAAAACCAGATTGTTCCTTCGGCTTTGCCGGCAGCATTGAGAATGTCGGCTTGACAATTGACGGATGAGTTGGGAGCAATTCTCCGACCCCTCAAGTGTCTTCCGCCAACATGACCCGCAAATTCGACTCATGCCACTGAACATCAATCCTATCGCCATCAGCGGCCCGTGGACCAAGGGGTGGGCGCTGGATCTGCACACTTTGTCGAGTTCCTTTATCGGCGACGATGCTTTTGGGCATCCCCAGTTTGACAACAAACGCAGCGAGATCGGGGAACTTCTCTACCAGTTCAAGTATCGGGGTGATCAGTCAGGCCTCGAGGCAATCTGTGAAACGGCTGCCACTTTTGTGCTGCGGCAGAACCTGCCGGTGGATATCATCGCCACGGTTCCACCATCGAATGAGCGTAGGCGCAGCCAACCCCTTCCCCTTATCGCGAGTGGGCTGGCGGAAAGCCTGTCGTGCTTATCGCGAGTGGGCTGGCGGAAAGCCTGTCGTGCTTATACCGGTCTGATGCGTTGGTGAAAGTCCGCCAAACCAAAGAACTGAAGGCGGTTTTTGACCTCGAGCAGCGTGAGGGCCTTCTTCACGGAGCGTTCCGAGCCCTGCCGCAGGTGCTGGAAGGCCGGAATGTCTTACTCCTCGACGATTTGTTCCGCTCTGGAGCGACCCTTGCCGAAGCCGCCCGCGAAATTCTCAAAAACGGCCGTGCAAAATCGCTCGTGGCGATTACACTCACCAAAACACGCAGCAACCGATGAAAGCAGTTTTTATAGGTGGATCGAGGTACATTTCACGTTTGAACGACGTGATTTTCGAAAGGTTTCAGGCCATCCTGGACGCCAGGTTAGGAGTGTTCCTGGGGGATGCCAACGGGGCCGACAAGTCCGCCCAACGCTGGTTTGCGGCGCATGGCTACCGGGACATCACCGTCTTCCACTCGGGAGGCGCTCCCCGGAACAACCTCGGGCATTGGGAAACGCGAGCGATTGTTCCAAAGTCCAGCAAGCGGGATTTTCACTTTCACGCGGCCAAAGATCTCGCGATGGCAGAGGCGGCCGATTACGGTTTCATGCTGTGGGATGGCATGAGCAAGGGCACCCTCAACAATATCCTGAACCTGCTGGAACGGGGTAAAAAAGTGGTGGTCTATTTTGCGCCCTCCGGGGATTGCAAAACCCTGCGAGAAATCGCCGATGTGCTCCCTTATCTGGAATGCTGCCCCAAAACCGCCTTGGATGAGTTTGAAGCCAAGATCGATCTGGGTGCCCGAATCGCTCGACCCCAGACCGCTTGCCCGAAAGCGGCGCGCACACGGCACTGGGCGACGTGCAGACGGTGATCGAGCTGATGCAGCAGGTGCTGCGCCCGCTGGCGGAAAAGCGGGGGCTGACGACTTGGGCCGCGCTGGCGGAGTTTGCTGGCGACGTGTGGTATCCCTCGCGGCTGCCATTTGGCAGGTTCAAGGGTCGACTCTATCAGGAGGCTTCGCAGGATGCCGAATTGCGGGCGTGGCTGGAATGGCTGGCGGAGTCCACCAATGAGAAGAGTTCGCTGATGGGGCGCTGGTATGTCCGGCAACTGGAGCTGGGCACCGCGCTGGAGGATGCGGCCATGCTCGACTTGCAAATCCAGGATCGGGCCGACGGCGCGGTCTGCGGGATGGTGGTTTTCCAGCAACCGGAAATCGGACTGTACCAGCGGCTGGTCGAGTCGGCCCGGGCGCGGCTGGCGGAACTGGAGCTGGAGTATGGGATCGAGAAGTCCAAGGTGGACTCCATCCGCTCGCGGCTGTTCGGCTTGCTGCGGGCGCTCTATCAGGAACGCGACCGCCTGCGCCTGCTCGTCCAATTCCGCAGGGCCTTCATCGAGCGCCTGCTGGCGGAAGGCGAGGAATCCGCCGGACAAACCGCCGGCGATTATGAGCGCGAGTCCGCCGGGAAGGACCAGGAATACGATTCGACCGCGGCGGCGCTGGAAGGGAAGCGGGAGTTGAACGACGAGGAGACCGCGCGGCTGAAGCAGCTTTGGAAGAAGCTGGTGCGGATGTTTCACCCGGACCTCCACGAGCACGACCCGGAGAAGCGCAAGACCTACGAACTCCTGACCCAGGCGATCAACGAGGCCCGCGACCGGGGCGACATCGGGTTGTTGGAGAGGATTGCCAAAGACCCCCAGGCGTTCATCCGGCAACAGGGCTGGGCGGCCGTTTCGCTCGACGGTTCGCAGGGGCTGATGGAGCTGCGGTCACTCTATGAACATCTGCAGGCGAGAATTCTGGAACTGATAGAAACCCTCGACGAAGTGCGGGCCAGCCCGGATTATGAGATCTACCAGGCGGCGGAGCAGGATGCGGCGGTGATCGAGCGGATCGCGGCGGCGCAGCGGGTGGAAGTGGAGGAGGAGATTGCGGGATTGAAGGTGGAGGGGGAGCGGGTGGCGGAGGAGGCGCGGGAGTTGGTGGGCGAGGTGCCGTTTTAGGGGAAGATTCGCCGCGAGCCGCGCCGAAGACGGCCTGGCGCGAGCCGCGCC
>JAIPKB010000060.1 GCA_021733795.1 Akkermansiaceae bacterium
TTCAGCGTGTCGCCGGGGTTGAGGCCCCGCTGGGCGCGCAGCGCGCGGTCGAGTCCGCCGGCGACCCCCTGCTGCCCCGCTTGGGCGGCGTCTTCCATCAGCCGGTCCATTTCCTCCGCCAGATTGCGGGCCTGCCCATGGCCTTGGGCGGCCTTGGCCTCGAGCATGCTCCGGGCCGCGCCGCGGGCAAGGCCGGGCATTTCCGCGGCATCCATTTGGTCGGCGAGTTCCCCGGCGGCGGCAGCGGCCTCGGGGAACTTCTCCTTGGCGGCTTCGGCGTCATGTTTCAGCTTGCGGGCGAGTTGGTCGAGTTTCCCGGCCTGCTCGCGCTGGCGGGCTCCGAGATCGCGCAGGGCGGCGCGGTCTTCGGCGTTGAGCTGTGGTTTGTCCTGATAGGCCTTGGCTTGGTCCGCGAGGTCGCGCTGTTCCCGGGCGAGCTGTTGGAAGCGGTTGAAATCCTTCATCAACTCGTGGAGGCGGGCGAGGTCGGCAAGCGGCTCGGTGATCTCCTCCCGGGCGCGGTCGGCACCGCCTTGCAAGCGTTCGCGCTGTTCGCGGGCGGCATGTTCGGTGTCCTGCATGGTTTCCCCGGTGGGCGGGGTGGGCGGATCCTCGCTTTTTGCCAGCGCGCGCTCGGCATCCTCGCGCTGCCGCTTCACGCTGTCGCGGATGGCAGAGCCCTGCTCTCTCAGCTTTTCATGAAGTCCCTGCTCGAAATCATAGACCGGGTTGTCGCGACCGAAGTCCTCCATTTCATCGGCCATTTGTTCCAGTCTCCCGTTGAGTTCGTGTTGCTCGGCAAAGGCCTTGGTGAACTCCTTCAGGTCCCGCTCCCCATCGGGTTGCGTGGCGGCCCGCTCGCGCAAGGCGGCAAACGCGCCCTCGATCCGGCGCTGCTCGGCGATCGCCTGCTCAAACCGCTCCAACAAATCCTCGTATTTCCCGGCGATCAGGGCCACGTCCGCCTGCTCGCGCAGACGCTTGTTGTAGTCGGCCTCGGTGATCACCTCCAAGCGGCGGGTGACGGTGCGCGTCACCTGCGGGTCGGGACGGGTATCGATGGCCTCGGCGAACACCGTGATGCGGTCACCCGCCTTGGCCCCGAGTTTTGCCAGATCGAGCTGATGCTCCAGGCGGTGGCGGCGGACATCGGGGCGCTCGAACGCGGCCGGATCGAGCGCAACGAACCGGTCGTTGACGCCGATGTGCAGCCGCACCGAGCGCAAGCCGTAATCATCGGTGGCATCGACCGCCACCGGAATGGTTAGGTTTTCGACCACCAGCGAGTCCTCCTCGGGGGTGGCAAGGGCGATTGCGGGCGGCTGGTCGCGGGTGACGGTGAGGGTGGCCGTCGGGTGCTCGGCGGCGACGTTCCCTTCCGCGTCGGTTAGAGAAAAGGTGAGCCGGCCGGACTGGCTGGCGACGAGCGTGGCCCGGGCGGTATCCGGCGGTCCTTCGGGCGCCGGTGCGAGCGGGAACCTGGCGGGCTCGCCGGCACCGGTTTCCAACATCACGCCACCGGTGCCCAAGGGGCGGTTAGAGGCGACTGCGAATCCGATTTCAGAACCTTCCAGCACTTGCAGACCGGTGAAACGATAGGACATTTCCCGCGCCTTCTGGCCGGTGTAGGCGGGCGGAGCCAGCCGGACCACCGCCGCTTCCCACTGCGGCACGAGAATGAGCGAAAGCATCCGCCGCTGGCTGCGGCTGCCACCGTCGGCCGTGTGTGCGGTGAGTTCCAGCGGATGGACGATGTGATCGAGCCGGGCGACGAAGGTCCCATCGCCGCGGGCTGCCATCGGCAGGGTGACCGTCCCGCCGCTGCCATCCGCCGGCTTGGCGGTTAGAAACAACTCCTTCGGCTGGTGGCCGGTGGCACCGGCCAGCACGGTGAAGCCGCCACCGTAGAGCACTTGGTCGGTGGGGGCGGGTTTTAGAATCTCCAACCGGGTGAGCGAAAATGGCGGGTGGTCGCCGTAGGGGTCCAGGTAACGCAGCCATTCGGTGCGGACCGCCGGGCCGCCGAAGATCGTCAGCAGGCCGAGCAAACCCGCCAAGCCAGCGAACCACCACGCGCGATCCGGCAGGCGTGGCTCGCGGGCGAGCGGCGGCAGCGCGGGAAGATCCAGCGCCTCCGATGCGTCCTCCACCGCGCGGCGGGCGAGCGCCCGGGTGAGTTCGGCGCTTTCGCCGTGGCCGCTGGCGGCGTCGAGTTGAAGGATGTTGACCAGCTTGGATCCCAGCGCGGGGTTCCGCTCCTCCAGCAACCTTGCGATCCGCAGCAGCGGCGGCCGCACCCACCACGCAATGAACGCCACCATCACCAGCACCGCGAGCGCGCCTGCAACAAAGAGAACCACACCCGCCAACCTGACCGGATCCGGGAAATGGCCCAGCACATCCGCCAGCATCAGCAGCGGGATGGAGCCGAGCAGGATCAGTCCACCTCGCAGCAGCAACATCGCGGCGCGATGGCGCGAGTGAACCGCACCCGCTTGCTGGAGCGTCTCAATGACCGGTGGTGGCGTGGTGGTCGGATTCATGGTCGGAGAATCAGGTTAATCCCCAGCGGCGGCGGTTATGCCATTCCAAGGTTAGCAGAAATACCAGCAGGAGCAAGACCCAGATGCGGTCCCAGAGTGGTACGCGGCGGGTAAGCGGAGCCTGCTCGCCGCTGTCGCGCAGCAAACTCTCCACCATCCCCGCGATTTCCGAGGGGTCCAGCATCCGGCCGCCCGTGGCTTTGGCAAGTTGTTCCAGGTAGTCGCGGTCCATCGCGGTTTCGGTGGTTTCAGTGTCCTCGCGGAACACGATGAACTGGGTGGTCACGAGCTTGGCGTCGGGTGTTTTCACCTGTGCCCGGTAGCGACCGGTGGCGCGGGGCACAAACTCGGTTAGATACGCCATCGGATCGCCGCCCGCGGGGAAGCTGAGCGTGGTCACCGGCGCATCGTCGCGGAACAACTCGATCGACGGCGGCGTGGCGGGCGGTTCGATGCCATGCACGGCGAACCGCAGCCGGATGGTCTCGCCCAGCGGTAGGTTGGAAGTATCCGCCCGCAGGCTGTAGCCGGCCACGGGCGTGACGCCGCCATTGGCCAGCAGCCACAGCGTGAGCTGGTCCCAGAAGCGGTCGTAGGCGTTGTTATCATAGTCCGCCTTCGGGTTGAACACCCAGCGCCACAGGTTGCCCACGCCCAGCGAAAGGGTCTGGCCATCGCCACAGCGCCGATAGACCACCGCAGGTGCCTGATCGCCGGAAACCGCGAAGCTGGAGGCCAGCGTCTTCGGTTTGCCAGCGGTCGGATAGACGATCACTTCGGGAAACAGATCCTCGGCGGCCACCTCGCGCAGCAAGCGGAACGCGGCTACCGACCCCGCCTGCGGGGTCACCTCCAACCGTGCACCGCGCGCGCCACCGGTGACCCAATCGACCGGTTCGAGGTCGGCGGCGATACCCCCCTCCCATGCCTTGCCACGGGCGAAAACCAGCACGCCGCCATGTGATTTCACCCAGGTTTCCACGGCGCGGATGCCGGCCTCGCCGATGACACGTTCGACCTCGCGGCCGAAGATCACCAGATCGTAGGGTTTGAGGTCGTCCACGGTGGCCGGGGGCTTGAGTTCGCCGACGGCGCGCTCCGGGTTGGCACGGATCGGGCGCACCCGGTCGCCGGTGAAGGCGACCAGCGAGTCGATGTCGAACTTGTCGTTGCGGGCGAACGAGCGCCGCAGGAAGGTGGTGTCCCAAAACGGCGCGCCTTCGATCTCCAGCACCCGGATCCGTTCGGAAATGACATTCAGATAGGTGGTGGCGGTGTTGTTGGAGAGTTCCCGCTCGTTGGCCACGGGCGCGAGCCGGAAGGTGTATTCGTGCTGGCCCGCCTCCTCGTGGGCGACCTCGAAGCGCACCGTGTGATAGGATGCGGCACCCGTGTCGAGCGTCTCGGACTGCACCTTTTTCCCATCACATAACAAATCCACCGCCAGCGTGTCATGCGGGCAGCCGATGGTGCGCACCATCGCCTCCAACCGGGTGCGTTGCCTGACAAAGGTGTGCGGATGATAGTTCGAAATGCGCACCGCCACATCGCGGGCGGATTCCGCGGTGCCGTAGGGGATGGTGAAGATCGGCAGGTCGCGGGTGCGCGTGAGGCGGGCGGTATCGCCGGGCGGCACCAACTCGAAATCGTGGCCGTCGGACAGGATAAACAAAGCTGCGGGATCGGCGGGCGCCTCGCGCAGCAGCGAGGCGACCGACGCATGCATGCGCGTGGTTTCGCCGGTGGCAGGGGCCAGCCGCAGCGCGCCTGGACTGGTGTGCGCGGACCTATCTGAAAATGTCCAGAACCGGTGGCGACCGTCGTTGGCGTCGAGCACGCCGGCCGTCTCCAGATCGGCGCGGGCGGCATCGAGGCGGCTGGATCCGGAACGATGCGGCTCCTTCATGCTGGCGGAGGTATCGACCGCGAAGAGCACCGACTTCTCACGGGGCGGAATCCGCAACACCTCCTCGCGGCATGGCTGCAACAGCAGCAGCAGGATCCCCACCAGCGCGGCCAGGCGGAGCACCAGCAGGAACGTGTAGCGCCACGGGCCGAGGCGGCGGGCGGAGCGAATCTGATAGAACGCCGCCGTGCCCAGCATCACCAGCGCGATGCAGAGAATCCATGGTATGGGAATGATGGGATCGTAGATCAATTTCTCAACATTCTTGCGGGGTTGGATTTAAACAGGAGGCCTTCCACCAGCAGCAACCCGAGCGCGGCTAACAAAAACCAGTGAGCCACCGGCCGACCGCTCCGGAGTTCGTCATAGTTGGCGGTGGCACCCACGTATTTGGCGTCCGGATGTTCCTCCCCGGCGCGGTCAGGAAGCACTTCGGGATCCATGGCGCGGAGGTCGGACTGATCGGCGTCGGTATTGACCGCGAATGCCAGCAGATCGCGCTGGTCCGCGCCGGGCATGTGGTAGAAGCCGGTGGATTCGGTGGTGAAAAACACCCGCAACCGCTCGCCCAGCACATCCATCCGACTGCGGGCCGCGGTCCCTCCCGGGGCTAACAACTCCTGCCCGGTGGCCTCGGCCGCCCAGGTTTCACCGGCAATGGTATCGCCCACCGTGAACGGCTCCTGCGCGGCGCTGCCGGTCTGGCAGATTTGGGTCAGCAGCTCGTGGATCCACGCCGGAAACAGGCGCTGGCGGGCGAGGTTGCTCGATGCCTCCGCCACCGAGAAATTGCAGATCAGCAGCGTGCCCAGGCCGATCTGGCACTCGGCCAGCGCCGGAGTGCCGTCGGTGTAGGCGAGCAGGATTTTCCCGGAGCCGGTGGCCGCCGCGTGATAGATTTCGTAGAATTCGAGCAAGGCGAGGTTCTGCCTGCGCACGCCTGCGAACAGCCGGAGAAACCGCGAGCGGAAATCGCCGGTGGCCACGCGCATCGCGCCGCCGCCGAAATGCTTCGAGTCCAACCGCTCGGTCAGCCGCAGCGGCAGTGGTTCCCCGGCGAGGGCGGCGAGTTTCTCCAGATTGGCCGCGTCCGCCTCGCCATCGAGAAACAGGATTACGCCGCCGCCGCCGCGCAGGAAGGTGGTCAGAGTGCCGGCCTGGGTGTCACCGAGCGCCGGCAGCCGCGAGGCGATCAGCCGCTGGCTGGCGGCCAGCGCGGCGGGAGTGAGCGTGGCGGGTTCCAGGTGCTTGGGACGATACACCCCCTGATCGCCGCCGTATGGGTTCACCGCGGTGGTTAGAAACAATTCAGGCGCGGGAGCGTCCGCCTCCGCCTCGGTGCCGGTTAGAATCACCACCTCCTCGCGTTCGCGCACCTGGACGACCAGGTGGCGGCGGTCGTCGGCGGGCAGGTTGTCGGGCGGAAGTTCCGCCGTCAGCCGCAGCCACCCGCCGGCCGGCACCGGAATAGTTAGAACGACATCACCCACCGACCAGGGAGCCAGCGTGATCTCGCTTTCCCGGGCGTGGGCCGGACCGAAGCCAGCCTCGACCTTGCCGTGCCATGGCGCGGGCGAGTGGTTGGCGACGCGGACTTTCACCTCCGCTTCGCCACCGGCGATGACGGCGCCGGGACCGAGTTCGAGCGATTCGATGGCGCGGTTGGGCCGCTGCGGATCGGCGGTGGCACTGATGAAAAACAGGCGGAATCCGGCGGGCAGCGCGGTGAAGTTCACATCCGCCCAGTCGCGGCGCTGGAAGTCGGAGAAGTAGTAGATTTCCAACGGTCCCCCGGCAACGCTGCCGAGTTCGGCGGCAAGATGGTTGGCCGCGCGGAAATCCGCCGGCGTGAGTGGTGCGGGCGAGCGGTCGAGAAAGTCCAGCGCCGCTTCCCGATGGGTGGAAAAGCCGGGGAACGCCGGTGCCGGAGCGTGGTCAACCCGGATCAGGTTGAAGCGGTCGTCAGGCCCCAGCGAATCCAACAAGCGCTTCACCTCCGCCCTGGCCTTGGTGCGGGCAGTGGTGCCGTCCTCGGCGCAGGTCATGCTCAGCGAATGATCGACGAGCAGCAACAACCTGCGGGTTTCACCCCCGGTCTCGACCTGCCGCGTGGCGACCACCGGCTTGAGAAACGCCAGCAGCAAAGCCACCAGCGCGGCGGTGCGAAGCAGCAGCACCAACCAATCCCGCCAGCGGAACAAGCGCGTGCGGCCCGCCACCGTGCGGCGGATGTCAGCAATCGAGGAAAACGCGAATTTCCGCGGATAGCGACGGTTGAGCCAGTGACTCACCAACGGGATGCCCGCCAGCGGCAGCAGCCACCAGAACAGCGAGGCATCGAGGAAGTGCATGGTGGGGGTGGGTTAGATCGATTTGTGGCGGAAGCCGAGGTAGGCCTCGATCGCGTCGCGGTAGGGGCTGGCGGTGTCGAGCGCGGTGAAATCCAGCCGGTGGCGCGCGCCGCTGTCGGCGAACTCGGCGGCCCGCGCGCGCATCCGGGCCTCGTAGTCGGCGCGGATCTCGGCTGGCTCCACCTCGATCGCCTCCCCGGTTTCCAGATCGACGAAGCGCGCGAGTGGCGCATCCGGCAGGGTCATTTCGTCAGGGTCCGTGAGCTGCATCAGCAGGATCTCGAAGCGGCGGTGGAGAAAGGGCGAGAGCGAGTCGAGAATCTCGGTGGGACGGTGGCCGAGAAAATCGGACAGGATCACCAGCCGGCCGCGGCGCTTGAGCAGGCGCTGGCATTCACCGATGGCGGCGGGCAGGTTGGTGCGGCCTCCCGCCTCGTGGGCCGGGCGCACCAAGGCGCGGAGCATCGCCTGGAGATGCCGCCGCGTGCCGCCGGGCGGCAAGTGTTCGAGCACCCGGTCGGCCACCAGCGTGAGCGACGCCTTGTCGCCCTGTTTGAGCATGAGGAATGCCAGTGCGGCGGCGATGCGCGCGGCGCGGTGACCCTTGACCTCGCGCTTGCCTCCCTGATAGGCCATGCTGCCGGAGGCATCGACTACCAGATGCACGGCCATGTCCGTTTCCTGGAGGTAGCGGCGGATCACCAGCTTGCGGCTGCGCGCATAGACATGCCAATCCAGCGCGGCCAGCGGATGCCCCGGCTCGTAGGGGACAAACTCGGAGAACTCACCACCGCCGCCGAGGTCGGGCGACTTGTGACGGCCCTGGAACCGGCTTTCCACCGTGGTTCTGGCGAAGACGATGAGGTTGCGGAACCGTTCCAACTCCTCCTCGTTGAGCAGGCGCTCGGCGCGTTTCACGCGCAGCGCCTCCGCTGCCGCCTCAGCAGACTCGCGGATCGTCGCGAACAACAGCGTGGGCAGCTTGGGCGGCCTCACCGGCAACGGCGGCGGCACCCCCGGCGGCCGGCTGGGCGGCAGATGCCGCGGCAGCGGCGGCGGCAGCCTCAGCCCCCCGCCGTCGGGCGGCGATGGCTGCTGGTTGGGAGTGAGTCGGAACATCCTGTTAATCCCCCGGCCCTTGCTAGAGTCCTTGAAACCGGGAATGTGTTGTTATTAGATCAAGTTTTGCGTCTTGTGTCTTGGGTCTTGTTGTCTTGGGTCTGAGGCGAAGCCTTGCTAATATTTCGGCTCCGGTACTTCCTTGACGAGGACGGCGACGAGTTCGGACGCCTTGAGGCCCTCGCCGGTGGCGCGGTAGTTCGGCACGATCCGGTGCGACAGCACGTAGGGTGCCACGCGGCGGACGTCGGCGGCCTCCGGGGCGGCGCGGCCGTCCATCAGGGCGAGCGCCTTCGCACCGAGGATCAGGTATTGCGAGGCGCGCGGCCCGGCACCCCACTCGATATAGGTTTCCGCCGTCTTGCCGCCGCCGGGTTGCTTGGGTCGGGTGGCGGCGGTCAGGTCCACCGCATGGGCGAGGATGTGGTCGGCCACCGGCATTGCCCTAACGAGGCGTTGGACGGCGAGGATGTCCGCCCCCGACACCACGGTGGAAAGCCCTGCGGATTCGCCGATGGTAGTGCGGCGCACGATTTCGATCTCGTGTTCACGGCCGGGGTAACCGAGGTCCAGGGAGAACATGAACCGGTCGAGCTGGGCCTCCGGCAGCGGATAGGTTCCCTCGTGTTCGATCGGATTCTGGGTGGCCACCACCAGGAACGGCTCCGGCAGCACGCGGTTCTCGCCGGCGATGGTCACGCGGCGTTCCTGCATCGCCTCCAGCAGCGCCGACTGGGTCTTGGGCGGGGTGCGGTTGATTTCATCGGCCAGCAACAGATTGGTGAAAACCGGCCCCGGCCGGAAACGGAATTCCATCCGCCCTTGATGCTCATGGATCATCTCCGATCCGAGAATATCCGCCGGCATCAGGTCAGGGGTGAACTGCACCCGCTTGAACTCCACCCCCATCACCCGCGCGATCGACTGCACCAGCAGCGTTTTGGCCAGCCCCGGCACCCCGATGAGCAGGCAGTGCCCGTTGGCGAACAACGAGGCCACCAGCCCACGGATGATGTCTTCCTGGCCGACGATGGTCTTGGCCAATTCGTCCGTGATGGCCCCGGCCACTCTGGCCGCGGCAGTGAGATCGGTGTGCTCAGTATTCATGGGATTGAAGATAATACGCAGCGTTAGGGGAAATGTTTGGATAAATCCAACATTTGAAGAAAAACCGCTGGGGCTGAAAAGTGTGCCTTGTCCGAAGTCGGGCTGCAATCCCAATCCAAATCCATCCTACCTCGCGACGTTGCAGAAGTCGATTCACCCCATCCCGAAAGGGCGCGCCATCGTTTCACTGGGACTCTCGCCAAAGAGCTGCTGATAGCTTTTGGAAAAACGTCCCAAGTGAAAAAACCCCAATCCAGCGCCACCTTCTTCACGATGCCGGGTACGGGACAGGCTTCCCGCAAGGCACCGCGCGCACCGTGGAGGCGATGATGGCGAAGATAGGCGATCGGGCCAAGCCCCAGCGAATCTCTGAACACCATTTCACCCCCCGCCGGGAAAGGTCCATTGCGCTGCAGAGATCAGAGGGTAGCACGCCGGATTTCGTTATGTCAGCCTCTTTCACCGGACACCGAAATCGACTATGACCACCCCCATGAGAAAAAACCGCAAAATCCTCCGCACCGCCCTGCAGCTCGCGCTCGTCACCGTCGGCATCGTGGCGGGTGTGCTTCAATTCAGCCAGTCCCGGCACGAAACAGGCCTCCGGGATGATTTCAACGACGTGGCCCTTGAACAGGTGCTCGCCTTTGCCGAACGGGCCAACTCGGCCTACCATGAGCCTGAGACCTTCCGCAAGGAATACGGCCCGGAGATTGAGGACGGCGAGTTTCCGGGATCCGGCCTGCGGGTGTAGGTGGGCCACAACCCCTACGGCAAGGCGCAATGGGTGGTGCTGCGCGGCACCGCCAACCTGCAGAACATGGTTGATGACTTGGAATTCGTCGGTCGCGGTGAACACGAACTCGGCATCAACGTCCACTCTGGCTTCGCCGCCGCTTTGCAGGAGTGCCTGCCGTGGATGCTCCAGCGGCTCGACAAGACGCGCCCGACCTGGGTGACGGTCCACAGTTTGGGCGGTGCGGTCGCGGCGCTGTTGGTGGCCACGCTCGATCACCGCGGCTTCAAGGAGGTTTCCGGCATCACCTTCGGCCAGCCCAAGTTCGCCGAACTCCAGCGACGGCGTGGTGCCCTACTGGAGCAGCCACCAGGCGGGAGCAAAGTCGGAGTTGATCGTTCCGTCGCACCATGGTGCCCACCAGACCCCGGAAGCCCTCGCCGAAGTGGAGCGCATCCTGAAAGAAAACCTGCGGTAGGCGGAGTCGCCGGCTCATCGGCCGGGATTGTGCTTGCCTCCGAACGCTCATTCGTTACCCTGAGCTCCGCCAAAGGACGAGCCCCCCCAACCTGCCCGTCCATCCAAAATCATGACCACCGAGACCCGCCAAGTCTTTGTCGAACTGCTTCTTCTCGCCCCCTACCTTGATAAACACCTTTCAATGGTTGAGGACGAGGCCTTGGAAAGAGCCCTGACCGCGATCGGTTGGAGTCCCACCCGACCTGGAGATGCCTGCCTCCCCACCGCGTTTGCCCTCGTGCGCGAAGCGGCTGCCAACGAACTCAAGATCGACGAGTTCATGCGTGAGCGAACTGCCATCATCCGGTCCGCCGGTGAATCATCCCTCGCCTTCGAGTGGCTGGGCAGGATTCTGGGATCCGATGGCATGTCCGGCACTGAAAGCTACTTCCTCCAGCGGGCGGAAAGCCTGCTTTTCAGCTGATGCCTGATACGCTTTTTCATCTACCGCTCCCCGTCGCCTGTGGGCTGGTCATTGCCTGCCTGTGCGCCTATTCGTTGGTTGGGCTGGTGATCACCCGGCGCTTCGTGCTGCCGCGGCTAAGGGTTTCCGGAGAGGATTCGGAGTTTTCCGGGGCGATGGTGCAGGCGGTGATGGTCTTTTACGGGCTGGCTGTGGCGCTCGTCGCCGTCAGCGTCTGGGAAACCCACTCGGAGGTTTCGGACGTGGTCTCGCTGGAGGCCAGCCGCCTTGGATGCCTCTACCGCGATGTGGGCGGATACCCCGAACCCGTTTGCACCGAATTGAGGGGGGAACTGCGAGGCTACACGGACTACTTGATCGAAGAGGCGTGGCCCCAGCAACGGAATGGCGTGCATCCCACCCGTGGCATTGAATGGATGAGCCGCTTTCAAACCACCCTCTTGGCGGTTGAACCCGATACGGAAGCATTGAAGATCCTGCATGCCGAGGTGCTGCGCGCCTACAATCACATGCTGGAGGCGCGCCGCCTGCGGATGGATGCGATGCTGGTAAAACTTCCGAACGCGCTCTGGTTCGTCATCTCCTTCGGGGCGTGCATCAGTCTGGCCAGCACTTTCCTGTTCAAGGTTCATGATATCCGCCTGCACGCCGCCCAGGTGTTGCTGTTGGCGGTGTTTGTCGGCCTGGTCATCACGCTGATCGTCGCCTTCGACAGGCCGTTTCACGGCGAGCTCGGGATCGATCCGGACGCTTACGGGTTTATCCGCGAACAATTGATGACCACTACCCCTGCAAGCTGAGGTCCGTTTTCCCCCGATCCTCCCCCCAC
Organism: Akkermansiaceae bacterium; assembly: GCA_021733795.1. Lineage (GTDB taxonomy): Bacteria > Verrucomicrobiota > Verrucomicrobiia > Verrucomicrobiales > Akkermansiaceae > Luteolibacter. The sequence continues at coordinate 11,535 of JAIPKB010000060.1, forward strand.
CCTACCCTTCCGACCACTCATGAAACAACCCATCCCTCTGACCTTGAGTGGCGTCTTCCGCTCATTCGGCCTCTTGCTTGCCGTCGTCTTCCTCACCCAATGCGCGGCACCGGTTTCGGTGCGGATGGAGAAACCCGCGGTTCCGGTGGGAGCACCCGCCGGCCAGACGGGCACGGAGGCCCTGCTAAGCTCCATCCGCGACACCTATCAAAAAATCCGCCACGGCGACGACTCGGCCATTCCGGTTTACAACTACACCGTCGCCCGCCTGATCGAAGAACTCGAACGCAACGGCAGCGACCCGTGGTCCGCCCCACTCACGGTCGGCGGCTCCGGCGGCACCTTCCAACTCATCGGGTGCGCGCCCGCCGGCACCGCACCGCTCCACGATCAATTATTTCCTGCCGACACCCTCGTCTTTGGCGGCAAGGCCTCCGAAAGCCAGTCACGCGTCGCCGGGATCGGTGTGCCGCTGGTCCTGGTCACGTCGTTTGAGGGCCTCGGTCATCAGGAAACCCGCAAGCAACTCCCGCTCCGCAACCTCACCGCCATCGTCCGTTTCGAAGGGCGCAATGCCACCCTGGAACTACTCGATCCCTATCAGGTGGAAACCGTCACCCTCGCCAACAAGTCACGGCCGCTCGCCGCCGACTACGGTGCAGCAACCATGCTCGGTCTGTCCAAGGCGCGAACGGACAAGCTCGGCCTTGTCCGCCTGCTGCGCCCGGCCCGCTACGACGACACCGCACACCTGAACTTCCTCCAGCCCTTCGATCCGCAACGGATACCGGTGCTGATGGTCCACGGGCTCGACAGCACCCCGGCCACTTTCGCGCCGCTGTATTTCGAGCTGCTCAAGGATCCGGAAATCCGCAAGCACTACCAGTTCTGGGTCTTCAGCTACCCCAGCGGTTATCCTTATCCCTACTCCGCCACCCTGCTCCGGCGTGAAATGGATCACGTCAACCGCGACTTCCCCAATCACAAGAAGATGGTCATCATCGGTCACAGCATGGGCAGCCTCATCAGCCGCCTGATGGTCACCGACGCCGGCGACAAGCTCTGGCTCAAGGCCTTCGGCAAGAAGCCGTCTGCAACCCGTATCTCCGGCACCAGCAAGGATCTCCTGATGAAGACGCTTGTGTTTGAAAACCGCAAGGAGATCGAGCGCGCCATATTCATATCCGGACCCCACCGCGGCTCGCAGCTCGCCACCAGTTGGATCGGCCGCCTCGGCTCCCGGCTGGTCAAACTGCCCGGCTTCCTCGCCGACACCCGCAATGCGCTGCTCTCCGCTGCCACCGCCGACGTCGCCGGTCTCGCGATCCAAAGCGCTCCTAACAGCATCGGCACCCTCTCGCCTCAAAACCCGTTTGTCCTGGAGGTCAGCAAGCTCCCCATCGCGTCCGGTGTCACTTATCACAACATCATGGGAGACCGCGGCAAGGGCGACACGCCGGACTCCTCGGACGGGGTGGTCGCCTACTGGAGTTCCCATCTTGACGGAGCCGCCTCCGAGAAAATCGTCCCCTCCGGCCACGGTGCGCATGCCCATCCCATCGGCATCGCGGAGGTTCATCGCATCCTCAAGCTCCACCTCAGAAGCCACCCATGAAAACGACCGGATGCGGCTGGCTGATCGCCGCTTGTCTCGCATTTGCGCCGGGTCTCCGCGCCCAAGACTCATTGGAAGGTGACTTCTCAACCCGCCCCGCGATCGAAAAACGCCCCGCCCGCTCGGAAATCAGCAGCCTGCCCGCCGATGCCGACCCCGCACTGCGCGACCACCTGCAACAACTGGCGGCAGTCTGCCAATACCACCTCGCCGCTGTCGGGGTCCTTTCCAAGGCGCAACAGGCAAGCGACCATGCCGCACAGGAACTGAGCTCGTGGCACGGATTGACCCAGCAACCACCCTACTCCATTCTCCAATTGGACGAACTGCGCGAGTCAATCGCCATGTTGGCTGATGCCCGGCGCGCCGCTGAAGTCCAGCTCCGCATCCTCAACACGGAAGCCGAATCCGCCCGCAACCAACTCGATGATCATCAGGAAGCCGGGCGCCGCTTCAGCGATACCGCCCAAAGCGCTGCTACTCCCGAGGCCCGCCAACGCACGGAAAGCGACGCGAAGGTCGAAGACGTGGCCTCGCGGATCGCCACCGAAGCGATCGCCCGGCTTGGTCTGCGACTCGAAGCCGAGCAGGCGGAGCTCGCAATGATCAAATCGCAATCCGAACTGGCGCAACTCGAACTGGAAGCAAAGCAGGGCAAGACCACCTTTTCCCAGCAGGACCTCGCCGCGATCCAACAACGCATCGCCAAGGAGCGGGCGGAGTCGGTAGCCGCGCTAACCGCCGCCAGCAGCGGATCATCAGAACCCAACCCGTTGTTGGTCTGGAAAACCGAGTTCCTCGATCTCGAGAAATCCTTCTGGGACGCCCGCTTTGCCGCACTCAACCGCCAGGAACCCGCCATCCGGAAGCAGTCGCGGGCCACCCTCAATCAACTCAAGTCCCAGGTCGACGACTGGATCGAAATCGCCAAACTCCGCCTCGCTGGCGGTGCCACCAAGGCGGCCGAAATTGACCCCGCCCAGCTCCGCGACAGCCTCCAGCGCGCCAGTCGGATACAACGCCGCATCGGCTTCGCGATCACCGATCTCGATGGCAGCCACCCCGACCCGCAGGTGCTGGACCGGATCAAGGCTGCGCTGCTCTCCTTCTGGAATGCGGAACTCTATCTCGCCGAGGAAACCGACATCGTCGAAGCCGATGGCATCATCGGGCGCATCCGCCGCATCGGGTTGCGCGCCTCCATCGTGCGTCACTTCGACGGCATTGACACCCTCATCCCGAACAGCACGCTGCTGGAAAACCGCGTGACCAACTGGACGCTGTCCGACTCCCTGCTCCGCCACTTCGTCCTCGTTGGCGTCGCCTATGGCTCGCCCACCCGCGAGGTTTCCCACATCCTGCTGGCCGTCGCTGCGGAACATGGCCTGGTGTTGCGTGACCCCGCTCCCGAGATCCGCTTTGAGGACTTCGGCGACAACGCCCTTCAGTTCCGTCTCTTGTTCTGGTTCGACTCCACCAAGACCCAGCGTGATCCGCTGGCAAGCGACCTCCGGTTCATGATCGACAAGGCCCTCGCCGAAGCCGGCATTGCCATCGCCTACCCGCAGCGCGACATCCACCTCGATACCGCCGCGCCGCTCCGCGTGGAACTGTCCCGCCCGCCGAAGATCGAACCCGAACGCGGCGCGTGATCTGACAACATGCCAGGGAGAACCGCCCATTCTCCCGTTGCCCCGGCCCATCTACGGCATCACCGGGTTAGGGGCCACCCGAAGGGATTTGCTAGCGCCGGGTAAAGCAAAAACGGAAGAACCGGGCACCAACCTCGGGGGGAGTGCCAGGGACGGTTAGGGTGAGGGTTTCAGTGGTGGCGGTTGCGTCGCGGGATTGCAAGATAACGCCGGATATCGGCCGCCAGTCGGACAAATCGGATGTCTCCTGGAGTTCCCAGCCGACATCATCGGCCCGCAGGACCCGGGTGAGGGTGACGGTGAGGGAGCCATCCGGATGCTGCGTGAAAACCGGCAGGCACGTCTGATCACTGACAGCAGGATCGCCACCCAGCGTGTACTCGATGAGGTTAGGCACCCCGTCGCCATCGGGATCACCATCGCCGGATAGATCGTGGGCGAGTTTCCAGGCGGTGTAGGAAATGGCATCGGTGGCTCCGGGGCTAGTGGAGCCGGCCCGCCAGCTGAAGGGGTCGGAATGATCGGGATTGGTGTGCGGGGCGATGAGCACGAGGTTCGATCCGGAACCGTCCGGCGCGACCGGCCAGGGGAACGCATCGTCGTAGGGCACGGTCCGTAGAACCTGTGCGGGTCCCAGACTGAGGGTGAGGGTTTCGCCGGCGTTATTGAGACTGGTTGTGAGGTATTCGCCGGCGATGGGCAGGCCTGCGCCATACTTCGCCTCGAATGCGGCGTGGTTCCTAACAACAATGACATATCCTCCCGGCTGGACGACGAGCGTGTCCGGAAAGGTGAACTCAATCCCGGCCGTAAACCGCAGACCGCCGAGGACTAGCGGTGACGTGGAGGAGATGTTCTGCAGTTCGATGAACTCGAGATCCGCGCCCTCGGGCGGGTTATACATGATTTCGGTGATGACGAGATCGGTTGCGAGATTACCGGGTGCCACGATCCCTGCGATGAATTCGACGGGCGCGCTCCAATGGCTCCAGTGACCGGCGGTGTTCCGGTGGCGGACGCGGGCGCGATAAGTCCGGCCGGGAATAAGGTCGGTGGCGGGAGGGATGATCGCGGCCGAGAATCCAGCCAGAACCGGCGAGGTCCACACCGGAATGATTTCATAGATCCACGGCCTCGCGGGATCGAAGCCGGGCACGGAGGGGTCGCTGATCTCGCCGATGCGCCATTCCATTCCACTGCAGGGGGTGCCGCCGTCCGCGTTGAAATCACCGGACTGGAAAACGAGTGCGTTGGCAGGGAAGCCGGCTGGTCCCGCGTAGCTGAGCGCGGGCGTGGCGGGGATGGCGGCGGGCGTCTCGCCGGTGGCGAAGGTGAGTGGGTTGACCGTGCCGGCCGCCAGCGTGGCCAGGCGGCCGCCGCCGTGGGGATCAGTGGCGACGAAGTCCTTGGTCCATTTCAACATGCCGGAGAAATCCCCGGTGGCCAGCGTACGGTCGGCCGGATAGGGTCCCACGGAACCAACCGCGGCACCAATCGGATAGGGAGTCACATAGAAAATCCCCTTGCTGGTGGAGCGTGGATGCCAGTCCCACATCCGGCGATCCACCTCGATGAAACCCGGATTGACGGCGTACCCCGGCCCCAGAGGATCAGCGGGAATCAACCGCGGGATTTCGTTGGCGGTGAACGAGACGATTTCATCCATGATTTTCCAGGACTGGTCTGAGTTGAGCAGGAGGTCCTGGAGTTCGCGGCAGCGATTCTGCCAGTCGATGCGGATGGCCGGGTGCAGCAGCGCGTTCTGGACGTGTTCATAGGCGGCGTGGGACTGAACTCCCAGCGGTCCCCAGCGGGCGAGCTGTTCATATAACAAATCACTGTCCCAGGGGTGGATGCTCCAGCGCCCGTCAATCGGGTTGCGGAAATAGGCCATGTTCTCCTGTTCGCGGCGGTCGGTGTTGTTGACGGCCTCGGTGATGGCACGCCAGGAGGAATACTTGGTGAGATCCACATTGGCGCGGAACCAGGCCTCGGTTTGGCGTCCGTTCAAGTAGCCGTTGATGAATGAGTTGAGATCAGACAGGTCGCCGGGTTGGCCGCTGCCCTGGCCGGTGAGTTCGTTCATGCCGCCTTCCAATTGGAAGATGTTGCCGTCCGGCAGCCCTTGGGCCTCCTTGAAGCGGTTGTCGAGGTTGCCGAAGGCCAGGTAGAGCCCCCACAGGTCACCGTCGTATTGATCGGCGGAATTGGACTCGGCCGGACTGTCAATGACCCTGAGTTGGAGGAAGCTTGTCTCGGGTGCGGCAACTCCTGCGAGGTTGAAAAGTTTGAAGACCACGGCTTCGTCGAGCCCGGCAAGGCCACGGTTCCACGGCGCCCATGGTTCGGTTAGAGAAGACAGGTTGAGGGTGCGAACGGTGCTGGCGGACAGGCCGCGGTCGTCGGGAAGCTGGAGTTCCCTGCCGCGGTTGAACTTGAATTTCCACTTGTTCTTGCCGGCGACAAAAGTGGAGTTCTGGCCTTTGACCCGGTACCGGACATGGTCGTAAACCGTGCCGTCGATCACGACACACCCCTCGTAGCGGTAGATGCCATCGTCGCTGCCGCTGTATTGGCAAGCGAGCACATCGCTTTCGCGGCTGAGCAGGTGCCAGGGTCGCACCTTGCTCATGGTGGCGACATCGAAGGTGTCCGCAGCGGTGGTGCCGGGCCTGGCGGCTCCGGTCCATGCGGGCACGCCGTCATAACAGAACCAGGCGAAGTTGGGACAGGCGTCATCGGCGTAGGGGACGCGGATAGAATCCAACAAGCGGTCGCGAGCGGCGACGCGGTAGCGGATGAGGTGGCGGTGTTGCTGGACGCTGCCGGGAACGACGGCAGTGAAGATATCGTCGTCAGCCACGGCATCGCCGCCCGTGCCGTCGTCGCGCATGGAGACGCTGGTCCAGGCGGTTGACCAGACGGCATCGGATAGACGGATGTAGGCTCCGGGAACCACCTCCTGGTATTCGAGGGTGACGGATTCCACTCCATCGGGGTCGGTGACCTTGGCGCTGACGATGACGGGTTGGCCGGAGAGCGGCGCGGCCGGCAGATGGTAGACCTGCCGGATGGCGGGCGGCACGGAATAGGTGGCGATCGAGTTTGCCGTGCCGGGGGTGGGCACAACGGAGCGCCAGGAACCACCATGGCTGGAATCAAGGCCTGGGTGAATGAGTTGGAGGGATGGACCAGGGGTTCCGCCCACCGTGGGCCATGGGAAGCCGGTCTCGTAGGAGACGCGGTCGATGACGTTGCCATCCATGTCTGATAGCCTGATTTCCTCACCTTCGTTGGCGAGGCTGCCGGTCCATGGGCCGAGCGCGTCGGCAACCCCGAGATAGGTTTGGAGGTGGGCCGGGTTTTCCCCGATGACGAGGTAGCCGCCGGCGGGGATGACTGTGGCCGGAGGAAAGGTGTAGCTGACGCCTTTTGAGATCGACCAACCGGAGATATCAACGGTGGTCGCCAGCGGGTTGAATAGCTCGACAAACTCGATGAATCTGCTTTTCCCGTCCACGGGGTCGCAGTGGATTTCATTGATGAGGACATGATTGGCGAGCGTGCCGGTGCCATTGGCCGCTCCGGGGGATGGTGTTGATAGATAGACCATTGCCGGTGCCCCGCCTTGCCCGGTCAGGGTGGCATCGAGGAGAAAATCGTCGTCGGCGGCGGTGAGGTTGAGGCCCTGGATGGCGAGGATGTTGGTGCCGGCTTGTAGAGTAGTGGCGGGAATGGCGAAGGCTTGGTGGAGGTCGGCCGCAGCGGTGGCGGTGGAATTGAAAAGCAGGGTGACGGGGTCGTTGTGACGGGCGATTTCGGTGCCGTTCAGCCAGGCGACAAAGCCGTCATCGGAAGTAATGTCGAGGGTCAGCGAGCTAAGTGTGGTAGCGGCCGGAACGGTGAAGGTGTGGCGCGTCAACAAGGAGGCGTTGACATCCTTCATGGCGGTAAGGGTGTTGGTGGTGAAGGAGCCGTCGAGGCTGTGAAAGCGGAAAGTACCGGCACCGTACTGGGCCACATGGGCGTCCGCCGTTCCGGGGAATGATCCGCCAGGACTCCCGTAACGGCTGCGACCGGTGAAGGTGAGCAGTCCGTTGCCGGTGTTGGTGGAGCTGAAGCCGCTGCCGCTGTTGCCGTTCAGATTGCCGCTATTGAAGCCCCAAGCGACGACGGTGTAGGCACCGGGGGCAAGCTCCACTGGAGAGGTGAGGGTTTTGAAACGGTGGCCACCGGTCAAGGTGCCGGGACTGGCCGCAGTGAAGGAAATCGGAGTCGCCAGCAAAGCGATGCCGCCGGTGTCGTCGTCTGGATTGTCCGGCGTGCCGCCCTCATTGCGAGTGAATATCTGCACCTGAATGTGGGTGCCCCCCCCGCCGATGCCGTTGCCATCTGCATCGAAGCAGCCAAGTTCGGTGATGGCAATGCCTCGGTTGACGATGAAATCCATGCCCAGCGAACCACCATAGTTTTGGGTGCCGGCCATGCCGGCTGCGATGGTGTAGGCGGAGTGGATCTCCGGCTGCGTGTCATAGCCGAACTCGAACGCGCCCGTGCGCCAAGCCGAGTCGTCGAATGCAGCGCCGCCGCGCCAGGCGTCTGCTACCGGGGCGGCGGCAACATGGAATTTGGCAGTAGCATGTGCAGGCACGAGCGAAACCGTGCCCACGGCGGGCCCGATCCCGGGGCCGTAGGAAACGTCGGGGGATTGGGCCGGATAGGCAGGCGCGAACGAACTGAGCACAGTGACACCATCGGCGGCGACGAGGGCGAGGTATTCGCCTTCGGTGGCAAGGCTGAAATTGGTATGAAGGCTGGCACCGGCGACTGCGCGGTTTTTCGACGAGGCGAATACGACGAGATAGCCGTTAGAAGCGATGGTGACACCCGCGGGGAAGGCCCATTTGGTCTTAAGCAAGCGATCATCGGTTAGATACATGCCGTCAAGGTCGGTCGCAACGGGGCCGGAGTTGTGAAGCTCGATCCAATCGCTCCACGCGCCGTCTTCGTCCTGGAGCGTGTGGGTGTTGGCGGCCATGATTTCATTGAGGCGCACGGCGGCGGCGGCTGGCAGCGGCAGCCACACGGCGGCGAGCCACGCCATGAGGGCGAAGCGTCGGCAGATCCTTTGGGAAGCGGGGTGAGCCATGGACCGTGGCCCTTTCCAGGCTCCTGTGAAATTCATTTCCGCAGGAATCTCCATCAGGCGCGGCGGCGGCGCAGGAGGGCGAGCAGGCCGAGGCCGCCGAGGAGTGCGGCGGAGGGTTCCGGGATGAGTTCCAGGCGCAACGCATCCGCGATGAGCGCGGTTCCGCCGCTGCCTCCTGCCGCGTTTTCCAGGTTCACAGTGAGGCTGCCGTCGATCACTTCCACGGTAAAGAGATCCTCCCACCCGACTTCCTCGAAGGTGTCATCGTTGGGGGCGATTGTCTGATCAAGCGTGATCGTCGGGCCACCATCGATGTAGTAGCGGGCATCGGTGGGCCGGGTACCACCGGTGGTCCAAGCCGAGGACACCCGGTAGGTGCCGTTGACCAAGCCGGTGAAGGCGAAGCTGGCGGCGGCATCGGGTGTGGTCCCAAAACGGATGTCAACGCCATGATCACCGGGGTCGTCACTCCACGAACCCCACCCTCCGGCGGTTTCCGAGTATCCGGTATCGCCATTGCCGATCACATAGATCATCTGCACGTCGTTGCGGACGGATTCGAGGCGGATGCCGTCGGCGATGAGGAAGCCGCTGGTGTCGGTGTCGGCAACGGTCGCGGTGGCGGTGCCATCGGTCACCTCAAACGGGGTGTAGCCGTTGAAGTTCGAAAGCCGCTGGAAGGTGACCCCGCCTGCATCGGCATCGAAGTGGTTGGTTTTAACCTGCTGGTTCTGGGTGTAGTTGCCACCGCCATTGGACAGGGTGTAGGTAGCCGCGTTGGACAGGTTGACCTGCGCCCAGGTGGAGCGGGCCGCGACATATTTGCCATTGGTCAGTCCGGAAAACGAGTAGGTGGCGGTGTCGGCCCCGGCGGGTCATTCTGGTAGCGCCAATTGCCGGCTTGGGCGTCGGCCTGGGCTTGCGGGTCCCAGCTTCCGGTTTGGCTGAAGCCGGTCAAATCGCTGTCATCGATGATCACGGCCGCGCCATGCGCCCCGCCCGTGGCAAGCCCGGCAGCGAACAGAATGGGACAGAAATGGAAACGGTTGAGGGTATTTGGTTTCATTGGGTCGATTTGCGCTTGGTGCTTTGTGCTTGTCAACAAAGCGAGATCCTAGCCAATGACTGACGGGGTGTCCATGTGTAAATCAACAAATTTCATGTGTTTTTCTCCAGCGTCGTGTTTACAGTGCGGATTTGATGGCGATTGTCATTTTGGCAAGGCGGCTGTTCTTCGTCCGCAGCACCTTGTTGTAGGCTTCCTGTTTCACCGGATCGCTGGTCCTGCCTCCGGAGCCGATCCCCGCCCCCCACTGGTCGTCCCCGGGATAAATGTACATCCCCAGTTTCACTCCGTGCCGCTTGCAGGTCCTGGTGACCTCATCGACAAGATCACCCCTGCCATTCTTCCATGCGATGTTCTTGACGCTGTAGTCGGAGGTTTCCGTCTGCCACCAGCAGAATCCGCCGGTGTGTTTCGACACCAGCAGGATTTCTCGCGCGCCCCAGGACTTTGCCGCCGCGCGCCACTGGTCGACATCGAGCTTCGAGAGTTTCATGTCCTTCAGATCGGTGGTGTGGTTGTCATACTCGCGCCCCTGCCAGGGGCAGGGATCGAGACAGACGAACATGATCCGCTCCAGCTCGTGGTAGGCATACTGCGCCGCATTGGCTTTCGCGAGGACGGCAGCGGCGGTCCCAGGCACCTGTTCCGCGGCGGTTCCGGCCGCCGCGCCGAGCCCCATAAAGGCGAGGGATAAATAAGAACGGATTCTATCTTTGAACAAAACAGTGTGTCGTTGAATGATTGGCGAGGGGCTTGCCCCGGGCAATCGTGAGGTGCCGCTGACAATAGCGATTGACCAGTGGATTTCAATAGTTTTTCGACATTGGCGGTCTGCTGCCTGATCTTTCCCTGCCCGCCGCCATTCCCACCAACATGGCGGTGGATCGGATCGTGGCATGGACAGTCTGTCGGCAGAGCCGGCAGCAAGTGCGAGCAGCAACTGGTGTCCATGGAGGATTGGATCCTCTTGTTTGTGACTCCCCCTGATCGATTCCCCTTGACATCCCGCCCTGTCGATGAATACATCGAATGTATGCCAGATGGCGCGACAGCCCCTGCTCACGATCTTCAGTTTCACCATGCCACCCGATCGGCGCTTGGCCGGATCTCGGGCGCCGGCTGGTTGACCCACGCGGGGATGAAAGGGTGGAGGGATCTCGGCCACCATGCCGCAGCGTTCATCCTGCGCGGCAAGGGCCGCTACCGCGACGAATGCGGCAATGACCTGCCGGTTGGCCCGGGCACCTTGATCATCGTTTTCCCCGGCCTGAAGCATTATTACCAGCCGGATCCCGGAACTGAGTGGACCGAGTTTTACCTGATCTTCGGCGGTCCGGTCATCGACCTGTGGGAGCAACAGGGACTTCTTACCCGCGATCACCCCGTGGTTACCTGCCTACTGCCTCCGGAAGTCTGGGCGAAGCGCTTCGAAGGGATCCTCGGGCCTTCGGGCAGCCTGGCAACCGACCCCCCGATGATCGAGGTCTGCCGGCTTCAGATGGTGCTGGCCGAGATGATTGTGAACAGTTCGGGAATGCAGGATCGGGATGACGATATTATTTGGTCCCGTCGGGCCCGGTCCCTACTCGAGGTTGGCGTCCATCGCCACGCGAGCATCCAGGAAATCGCGGCGCAGTTTGGACTCTCCCCTCATGCCTTTAGCCGCAAGTTCTCCCGCCTCACTGGCCTGGCGCCCAGCCATTACCGGACGGTCCGCATGATCGACCGGGCCTGCGAACTCATGCAGGTCACCTCCTTGCTCGACAAGGAAATCGCGGACAACCTCGGTTTCTGCGACGAGTTCTACTTTTCCCGCCGGTTCAAGGAGATCACCGGCAAGTCGCCACGAAAATTCCGGAACGAACTGCACGGAATGACAAGCAGCGAGCCCGAGCCGGCAGGGCGCTGAGTCGGAGGGGCTGTCCAACATCCTGCGGCCCCAAGGGGCATTCTATCGGAGCTCTATTCGGTCATCGGGGGTTCGCACTGCCGTCGATCCGGACCCTCGCGACCAAGCCGAGAAAACGTGATCCGCCGTTGAGGTCGACGCCAATTGAGGTCAGTCGGAAGTGAACCGTGGCCCCGGTTCCACCGGATGGGAATCCGGCAGCCACATCGAGCTTCAGGCTGGCGTCCTGATAGGCGGCGTCCAGCCCGGTGGCGGCATGAAGACGCGTCAGATGGGTGCCCGGCAGAGCGCACAGCGTCCCACCGCGCAGGATGCCGCCAACGGTCAGCGTAGTGGCATCATTGAAGTAGATTCCACGCGATTCGATCGTCCAGACGAAGTTGGATGGATCAGGGGTTGACTTGCTGGATGGACAAGCGGGCGAATTTCCGCGCGCCCGTTACCGGAAACAAGCTGCTCGAGATTGTAGCCGCGGTGTTCTCCACGTAGCTGCCCACTTCGGTCCAGTCGTCGATCAGGCCGAGGTCATCCGACACCTGGATGGAGTAGGTGATGCCGGTCGCATCGGTCCGCTTGGCGAAACTGAGCAGACCGTCGGTGAAGGATCCGGCCGCGCCATCGGCAACGGCCGGGTTGCGGCCGGCCAGGGCGTATTCGACGAGGTTGGTCGCGCCATCCCCATCCGGGTCATCGGTGGGATCCTGATCGGCCGCATCCAGGCCGAAGCCGGTGATCCATGAAGCGAACCCGGGGGCTTCGCTCGAGATGAGCGTGCCGGTGGTTTCATCGAAGGTCCACTGTTTGCCACCCGCGGTCTTGGTCCACTGGTTGCTGCCGGCATCGGTCCAGGGGGAGCCATCGGGATCGATGACCGTGAACGAGGCCCCATAGGCGCCGGGGAGCGAGGTGACGTTTTCCAGTTGCCAGGTGCCGGTGGTGAGGCTGGTGACAGCACTGGTATCGATGGCGAAGTCACCGTCGAGGGTCACGGTGCCGGCACCGGTGAGCTTGTTAGTGACGCCATCGGTGTTACTGATGACGAATGTCAGCCGTGCGTCGTCGGCCAGGATCAGGGTGCCGGCGTCGACGGTGGTGTTTCCGGTGTAGGTGTTGCGGCCAGTGAGTTCCAGGGTTCCATCACCGGTTTTGGCGAGGGGGGCACCGATCGTATAGATGCCGTCTTCGACAATGGCGGCAGCGACGAGCAGGTCCGTCGCGGCGGATCCGGTCACATCGGGCACCTCGAAGGTTCCAGTGCCGGTCGTTTTCATCAGGAGGGTGGTCGAGTTGATGGTCGATGGGGTGGCACCGCCGACGGTGACGCTGGCGACGACCCAGTTGCCGAAGCCGTCGTCATTGGCGGGACCGGTGGGTCCGTTGATGGAAGTCAGGGTGCCGCCATTGAGTGTCAAATCGCCGAGGTTGTGGGCGTTGAACAGGCTGTTCTCTGCGGACAGGCTGGCACCAGCGTCAATCTCGACCGGAGTATAGAAATCCAAACAGTTGAAATCCGGCGTGCTGACCGCAAACCTGCCTTCGGCGACCGTCAGTTGCGCATAGTTTCTCATGTTGGTGCTGCGAACCAAGGTGCCGGGTCCGGCCTTGACGAAGCTGCCGGTTCCGGCCACGGTGCCGGAGAGCGTGAGCACGGCGTTGGAGTCGGTCACCGCGATGCCGCTGGTGGTCTCGGCAACCAGAGTGAAGCCCCGGTCGCTGGTCTCACCCGCGCCGGTGTAGCTTAGGGTGCCGCCTGCCAACACCAGGCTGGCGGCCGCGTTGGACGATTCGCCCAGCGGACTGGCGATGCCGCCATCCGGGAGGGTAGGCACACTCAGCGAACCGGCGTTGATCCGCGTGGGGCCGTAATAGGTGTTGTCAAAGGTGGGCGTGAGGGTGCCCGCTCCGGCCTTGATCAACGAGCCGCCGCCGGTGATCTCTCCGCTGAGGGTGAGGGTGCTGCCGGGTGAGGTCACAGCAACGGTGCCGTCCAGGTCCAGGTACATCGTCCGGTCGGTGCCGGCGTCTCCGCCAGAGTAGGCGAGAGTGCCGCCGCCAAAAACGATTTCCGTGCCGGCGCCCAGAGGGCTGTTGGCTCCGCCGTCGGCAACGGCAGCGACGCTGAGGGTGCCGCCGTTGAGATTCGAGATGCCGGTGAACGAATTGTTGGTGTCGATGGTCAGAAGGCCGGCCCCGGCCTTGGTCAGTTCAATGGCCCCGGCGATGCCCGAACTGCCCTGCAGGGTGTAGCTCTTGGTATGGTTGCTGAACAGAACGCTGCTGGGACTCACATTGGCCGCGTTGATGGATACGGTCGTGTTCGCTGCGGAGTCATCAAACAGCACGTCATCCCCTGTCACGAAATCAGCCTGGTTGAGGCCGGCTTTCCAGTTCTTCGGCGCGCCGAGGACAGCGGTGCTCCACTTGCTGTCGAGCGCGCCGGTCCACAACTTGGCCAGCGGGGATACCACCAGATCGATGGAAGTGCCATTCTGGACCAGTTCATAGGTGTAGTCGCCCTCTGGCGTATACCCCAGCAGGAATGCGGCGAAGCCATCGTCGCCCTGGATGGCACCTTGGTAATGGATCAATTGGTAGGTGCCGGAGGTGATCGGCACGGTGCCCAGATCGACATAAACCAGGTTGCCGGAGGCACCGGTATTGAGGCCATCCGGGTCAGTGATTGTCAACGAACCGGGGCCGGGGACAATCTCCAGGGCGGCGGTGCTGGTGACATCCAGCGTGGTGACGCTCAGCGGGCCGGTGGCGTTGATGGTGCCACTATCAACCGTCACTGCCCCGATCACGGCGCCACCGCCCTTTAGGGTCTTTCCCGACCCGAGGTTCAGGGCGGCGCTGGCGCTCAGGTCAAGGGTGGCGCCGGTGGTCACAGTAACCGTGGACGAGGAACCGAGAGAACTGGCGGCACCCACTTTCAGCGTGCCTTCGTCGACGGTGGTGGCACCCGCGTAGGTGTTGGCACCGGTCAGCTCCATGGTGCCGGGTCCCGTCTTGGTCAGGGCGCCGCCGATGATGGCGGCGGAAACCGTCAGGTCGGTGTCGGGCGAGACAGTGGCGTCGGTCACCGTGAAGCTTCTGGTTCCCACATCGAGCGTGGTGCTGCTGATGGTGGAAGCGGAGGTGCCGCCCACGATCACGCCGCTGCCGCCGGCGTTCAGCAGCCAGTTGCCGTAACCATCGTCGTTGCCCGGGCCCACCGGGCCGTTGGGGGAGGTCAGAGTGCCGCCGTTGAGGGTGACCGTGCCCAGATTGTGGGCGTTGCTGGCCGTGTTGTCCGCGGAAAGGACGCCGGCGGCATTGATCGTGATGGCGGCTGAAGGGGTGCCCAGGCTGGTGGATGCGGGGGTGTTGATTGAAACCTTGCCGGAGTTGATGGTAAGGCTCGCGGCACCACCGGTAGCTTTTCCGAGAACCAGCGTTCCGGTCCCCTCTTTGAGGATCGGTGCGCCGGAAACAGTGGAATCGATCGTGGCCTCCGCGTTGGTGGTTAGAGTGAGGCTGCCTGTGGAGGCTACCGCGCCGCCGGAGATCGTGTAACCCGCCGTATCAAAGGTCAGGCCGGAAGTGGTGATCGCGCCGGCGAGCGTGATCGTCTGGGTGCCGGCCATGGTGCCGCCGAAGGTAGCGGAATCACCCGGATTCCAAGCGCCCTGGGGGACCGAGGTGGTGCCATTGTCCCAATTGCCGCCGTTGAGCCAGTCCATGGCGGCGGTGAAGGTGTTGTCGCTGGCGCTGTTGGCGGCGGAGGCGTTGCCGTCCCAGTAACGGGGCCCGGGCGGAGGCGGCGGTGGTGCGGGGGCCACGGCGAAGCAATCCCAGCGAACAAACGAGTTGCCAGCCGTTTTCGTCACATTGAGGGTGAGGTTACCGCTGGCATCCGTCGTGGCATTGCCCAACAATTGGAAATCATGGACCTCGTCTGCCAGGTCGTTCACATCGTCATAGGCGGTGAAGCCGTTTCCCGCAGCCGATGGCAGGACTGACTGGTTGGCGGTGCCAACGGTGGTGGCACCCACCTTGGCGGTCATGCCCACCGATCCGCCGCCGTGCCAGGTGGCATACACATTGTACGAGGCGTTCGCGGTCAGGCCGGTGAATCCGTAGTTGGCGTTGACATCGCTCGCCCAGCGGGCGTCATCGCCGAAGGCATAGCTGTCCGGATCGCCACCATTGCTGCCCTGGCTCACCAGCGAGTATCCCGGCCAACCATTGTCCATGAAGGTGAACGACCCGGCGGAAATGCTGGTGTTGTTGGTGACGATGGTCCCGCCGGCGACGCAGACGGAGGAGAGCAGGCCGCTGCTGGCGAACAGCGCGGAGAGGACCCGATTGAATAACTGTGGTTTCATTGGATTTGTTGGATTTTGTTGACCTGGCAATCGCGGTATGGGTTGCACGGGAGCGGCACCCTTCCCCGCCGAATGCGAGGAACAGCTTAACTGCAGGCGCTCGCATCGTCCATGTGTGAATCGACAAATTTCATGTGTTTTCTGACAATCGGGGTTGCCACACCACCCCGGGATTGGATTGGGCCGTTTCAGTGGTCTCAGGTACCGGGCACCGGTCGACCGGCGAGGATCGCCTGGGAAAACGGATCGCCTTCGGCCGCAAACTCGCGCAGGTGGGATAGCGCCAGCTCACGGACCTCCGGTTCGGAATGATCCAGCGCCACGGACAGCACCTCCCAATCGGAATACCGCTCCAACATGTCCCGCGCCTCGGCGGCGGTGGCCTGCGGCAGGCGTGCCCGATATTCCGCCCGGATGACGGATTCCAAATGAAAGATATCGATACGGTCCTTGTCGCGTCCGGTGTCGATTTTACTTTGGATCAGATCGGTGGGATGCGGGAGCAGGGTGCCGTCGGCGTTCCGATGGGCGCGGGCGGCCATATCCTCAAATTCCGCTGCCTCGAATTCATTGGGACGGCGGAAAACATCCAGCGGCTGGCTGAGGCCTTTGACCCGCACCATGCCGGTCTCCTCAACAGCCTCCGCAAGAGCCAGGCCAGCCGCTCGGACCCATCCGGGCAGGCGATGCAAGCTGGTGCCCGGAAATTCCCTGCACATATCCTCCAGCACACCCGCCCAAATTGCGGCCGAATCCATCGGTTCCAGCCACACATCCGCGTCCTGCGTGTGACGCGAAAGGCCGTGGGCGATGACGGCCAAACCCCCGAGAATGGCAACCCGGTGCCTTTCGGCAAGCCGGTCTAGGAACCTTTGAACCGGGACTGCCATTGTTCTTCGCTTTCTTTAACGACCGAGGAGATAGCCAGATAATCCGCCACGGAATCCGGATTGGCGAGCCAAGGCTCGCTGTTGTCGGCGAGCTGGAGCTTCGGGGTTTTCGGGGATTTGCCGCGCGTGTAACGGCGCCGGGCGATGCGCGCGGCAAATTCCTCCTGCAAGCGCAGGATCGGCGGATGATAGCGGGTGAGCTTCACAACGGGGAAACTACCACAATTCCAGGCTTAGGCAAGCAGGATTCCCGCGGCACAGCCCTACCCCAACGCATGGATGGTTTCATAATACGTCACGATATTGGCCGTGAGAGTGAACGGTTGGTGCGTTGATTCGCGTGTCGGCATGGCTGCCCCCTACGGAGCAAGGTCCATGTCTTCCCTGCCAAATTTCATGTGTTTTTTCGTTTCCGCCGGTTCTTCGATCCGCTATCACGGCGACGTGCTTACCCGAACCCACCTCGACGAACTGCCCGCACTCACGGACCCGCTGCATCTGGCACTCGGGTTCTTCGATGGCGTGCATCTGGGGCATCAGGCGGTGATCGCGCGGGCGGTGGCCGCTGCCGCCGGGGAAGG
>JAIPKB010000061.1 GCA_021733795.1 Akkermansiaceae bacterium
GTGTCTTGGCGGAGCACGTTTTTTCAGCTTTTCAGATCCTTCCCTTTGACGCGCCGGCTGAAGCCAGCGCTCCGTAAGAAAGCCCCCTCACGCGGGCGAGCCGCCGTGCAAAAATCCGCCGTGCCCGGCATGAGCGATTGACATTTCCTCCTTTTCAAAAGGACCAATCCCGCGTAAGTTATCCCCGATGAAAGGAGAACTTCAAGCCGCCCTCCGCGACTGGCTCCTCCCCCTGCTCATGAACGGGCAGGTGCGGGTGCGGTGAGTGCTGGCACTATGACAACGCATAACCTGGTCTAACATGCCTGCCCGAAAAAGACAAAAACTCGAATTTCAAGCATCGGCCCCGTCAATCCTTCGGGAATGCGACGAGTGGCCGGAAGCGTGGATGGGGGTGGACGAGGACGTCTCATATGGGCAGCGGCTTGTCGAAACGATGAAACCGTTCATCGAGTCCCTGACGGAATCTAACGTTTCGGCGCGCGGCATTAAAAAACACCTGGACAATCTCTGGCTGCTTGGCGGGGAGATCATCCGCGACGTGAGTTTGCACGAGGACTACGAAAAATCCGATGCTGCCGCCAGATTATGGGAGGCCATAGGCCCTCATGAAGGTCCCTATTGCCGGCACCTACATACGGCAAGCGAGCAGCAATCATTCGATGCGACTTGTGGTAAGCTATACCGGTTCCTCAAGGAAAGTAGAAGCGGCTGATCCCGGCTCCATTCATTTCCTGTGCTCCCTCCGATCAGCACGGATCCCTCCCCATGAACAACCCATCGAAAATGAAAAAGGAAGCAACGCCATTCAATCCTCCCCATCACTGAAGTCGAAATCGGGCCGAGTCTCCGCCGAGAGAGTCTCCGATTTCAGAACCCCATGCAACTCGAAGATACCGCATTTCTCGCCTGCCAGTGAATCCGCTCTTCACCATCGGTCACTCGGACCACGAATTTCCGGAATTCCTCGCCCTCCTCAAGCAGCACGGCGTTGAGGTGCTTGCCGACGTGCGTTCCCAACCTTTCAGCCGCTTCCTATGGTTCAGCCGCCCGGTGCTGGAGAAGGAATTGAAGGCGAATGGTCTTCGCTACGTATTTCTGGGCAAAGAACTGGGTGCCCGCCGTGAGGAACGGGAATGCTACATCGGGCTGCGGGCCGATTACGGCCGGATCGCCCAGACCCCGGCCTACCAAAAGGGGATCGAGCGGCTGAGGGACGGCGTAACAAATTACCGAATCGCCCTGATGTGTGCCGAGCGGGATCCGCTGGATTGCCACCGGACCATCCTCGTCTGCAGGCATGCCAAGGAGTTTGCCGAAGTGTTCCATATTCATGCAGACGGTCACCTCCAAACCCATGCTGAGGCCGAGACCCGCCTCCTTTTCCGCTACCATCCCCACGCTCCCGACCTGTTCCGGTCGCCAACCGATCTCCTCAACGAGGCCTACCAGCGTCGCGGAGTTGAAATCAACTACGTCGAGCAAGCCCAATCTCCGGCCAAACCGTTCCCGAATAGGCGGGCTACATCCTGAGAAGCTCAGTCCAGTCCCGATGGCAAGCGCTTCAAGGCATCGACTAGGGATTTAATATGTTGTGCAACTGCCAGCACAGAGGTTAGTTCGGGATCAAACGACTCGAACGGAAAATGGAAGACATAATCTCCCCTTTTCATGCCGATTGATTCCAAAGACTCTTTTCCAAAGTGCCTTTCGGCATTTTCGATTGCGCCAACCCCAGAGCCATCGACCAAAAGATAGGGCCCGTTCCGAATGCCTTCGAGGGAACATTGGAGGTGAATACGAACTGATCCCCGTTTAAGCTGTAGGTGTCTCACACCGTAGTGTAAAAAAACACTAGGCACCATCGGATCCACATTCGCACAACCATCCTCCCACGTGGCCCGTTCCAGCCATGGAGGTTCATTACGAAACATTCCCTTCAAGAGATAGGCGACGTGATCTTCGTTGGCATAGGGGATCTTGCGTTCGATCTCCCGCATTAGGCCTTGGATGGCTTCGCGAAAATCGGAGTGGTCGATAAAATCATCCGCCTCCGAGTCGAGTTCAACAAATTGTTCGCAATATTTGCTTAGCATCCGGTGGCTATCGATGTCCGGTTTCAAGTCCAAGAGGCCAAAGAGCCGATCAAACATCGCTTGTTCTCCTTGCTTCTGGCCGAGAATCCCGTTGAGATGGTCGATATAAACTCTTAGCGAATTCACCAAACTTGATTCACTGATCCTGCAGTTTGGCAAGACCTCGCGCTGTAGCCATGGGAGGATTTCGTTCTGGAATGACATACCAACAAACCGATCTCCCAACTGCTTCATTCCTTCTTCGGATAGACTCACTATAGACGGGCTCCCTCCCGTCAGGGTGAGATAGCCCACCCAGACCTCATCAATTTCGGGCGGTTCCTTTGCACGCTGGATATAGGTTTCAAGTTGCTTCCCTTGGTCCCTGGCCCCATGGATTTTGTTTTCGATGACCACGGCCCATTTGCCGACGTTGACAAGGCAGTCAATGTAGTTGCTTTGAGGCAAGACCAACGCCTTGGACCAGTGGTCGTTCGTCGCATCGGCGGCAATACTTTCCGACACCATTCTGAGAAACGACTTAAGGAAGACAGGCTCTCCCTGCCTACGGAAATCCAGGAGGGACGCAAGCACCCGCGTATGAGCATTTTCATTCAGGCCGATGAGATCAAGAAAGTTCAACGGCTTGGAATACTGGCGGAAGATCCGCAAAACTTCGTTAAATCTCGGGCTAGGGACGGGCAGGTTCAGCAATTGCATGGTGATTATTTGGAGTGACTTTTCAGGCGGTGGAACGGAGGGATGGCTTTTTGGCGGAATGGGCTGAGGGCTGAGAGAGGAAAAGCTGAAATAGCAGAGCTGAAAGTTGAAAGATGGTCCGTCGTTGCCGCTGGCAAGGCCGGGACAGGAGCACTGGACGCGGCGGGAGTCAATGGGATGAGAAAGGGAAGGCGCGTGCGGCGCGGCGCGGTTCGTTCGCGGAGCATGGGCAACTCGTTGGCATCGTGGACAATAAGGTCCACGCTCCTTATGTGGGCATGACTTGCGGACGATGCTGGGTGGATTGAGTTCAAAGTGACGGATTATTCCCTAACGGAGAGAATCTGACAGAACCGGCGGGTTTGGGAAGCGGCAAATGATGCGGAGGTGAAGAATTTTTCGGGCGGTTGTGGATTTCGAGGGTTCTGCTTGGATTGTGATCATTGGAAACCGCTTTGAAGAGGAGGCAACTGCGGCGGCAGGATGGCTTGTGGCGGAGTTTTGGTGAGGGGCGGGTGGAGAAGTTGGAACCCACCAGCGAACGAGGTGATCCGACACGAATTTCACCAATTTTCACGAATGACTTGAGACCCAATGTGAGCGGCGTTCTGAATGGCAGAAAAGGTAGCTCGATGAGAGCGCAGGCCAAAGGAAAGCCAACGCTGAGCCCAAGCCTGGCCTGTTGGTCACTGCTTGGACCAAACGTTGTCTGCCCTTTGTCCCCGGCCTCATCGAGGCCAGACCACCCCCTTCGCCCGACGGTCATTGACCGCCGCAACGCACATCTTCCGCCCATGAAATCCGGCGCTTGCGGCGCGGTTCTTTCGCGGTTCATTGGCAGGTGGGCGGGACGCGCCACCCTCCTT
Organism: Akkermansiaceae bacterium; assembly: GCA_021733795.1. GTDB lineage: Bacteria > Verrucomicrobiota > Verrucomicrobiia > Verrucomicrobiales > Akkermansiaceae > Luteolibacter. The sequence continues at coordinate 3,662 of JAIPKB010000061.1, forward strand.
GAGCAGAGGATTGCTGATTGGCAATCGATCCGGTTCTGGAAATCCTGACTCATTCGCAACGACTCTTGGTTATTAACATCCAACATCCGCCAGCCACCCGGCAAAATTCGCGCTGTCATCCGCCGGATTTTCTGAAATGATCCCTCTGCATGGCTAGGCAGCCCGCCCCATGTCCTGCAAGCAAGAGTGACCATGAAAGAGATCGTTTACATCGAAACCAGTTTCGTCAGCCTTTTGGTCGGAGATCCGAGCCGGGACGTAAGCGTGGCCGGTAACCAGCAGGTAACGCGGGACTGGTGGCAGTGGCGGCGTCCGGCCTTCGCTTGCATCACGTCCGACGAAACCCTGATGGAAGCCTCACGCGGCAATTCGCGGCAGGTGCGTCTCCGACTGGAAGCGCTTGCGGGTTTACCCAGCCTTCCCACCACGCCTGCTGCGGCGGAACTGGCCGTCCGCTTCCTTGCTACGGGTGCGCTTCCGCCCGCTGCTGCGGTCGATGCCGTCCACCTTGCCGTGGCCACCCTGGCAGGTGCCGACTACCTGCTCACTTGGAACTGTCGCCATTTGGCCAACGCGCAAATCCTCCGACGCTTGGAACGCGAGGCGGCGATCCAAGGCTGGAATTTGCCAAAAGTTTGCACTCCGCTTGAATTGATGGTAGAATGGACCTATGAACACGACAATGAATCCGATCCTTGAAGACCTCTGGCGCACCAAAGACGACCTAGCCCGCGAAGCCGGCGGCGACGTGCGCCGCCTCTGCGAGAACACTCGCCGCTGGGCCGTCGCCCATCCGCACCCAGGCCCAGTCGTGAAGGACGCCACCGAACTCCGCGCTTGGCTCGCGCGGCAGGAGGAATCGGAGTTGCTCGTTATTCGAGAGGATCCGTCGCCCTATGGCAGCCAAAAGCCATGAGTTTGAGTTTGGAATCTAGTGTTGCTGGAGCCATTGGAATGGCAACACATCGACCCCGGAATTCCATGCGATGCTTTGCAGGGGGCCATCAGCAGTGACCCGCAGATACTTTTGCGGATTCATGACACCCCAAGCGCCGGTTCATACATTCGGATGGCGACGACTTTGCCCTTTTTGGGGTCGATCTCAACGCGTTTGTATTTCCTTCTCCAGGGATTTAGCAGGTCGCCAGTGAGCGATTGCAAGCCGGACATTTTCGCCGCGAGGGTGCCTGGGTCAGGCTCTGGCTTGGTGTCCTTGATCCAGTATCCCAGAGTGACCAGATAATTCCCGGAAGGTTGTTCCTCGATTTCCTCGATCTCCACCGACGCGGCCTTGTTCTTGGAAATGACTTTGCCGAATTCCTCCAAGGCGATCCGGATGATGGTTTCGATTTCGGTGTTCATGGCTGGAATCTAGGGTGCCCCGAGCCGGTTTGCAAGTCGCTATGCTGGGTAGATTGAGTTCAAAGTGACGGATTTTTCCCTAACGGAGGAAATCTGACAGAAACGGTGGGTTTGGGAAGCGGCAAATGAGGCGGAGTGGGGATTCTTCAGAAGTCGTCGATATTCATGGTAAAACGGGTGTTTGATGGGCGCGTGCGGACCAAGCTCGAAAGGGGTTTCCGGTGCGGGGGCTGGTCGACGGCGGGATGTGCAGGCGACGGCCCGGAGTCTGCCCGACACAGCAAAATCCCAAGAACTGAGGCGGGCATTGCCGGAATTAGACTGACACGGCGGCGGGTTGGTGGCGTTATTGGGGCAGCAGGCCATGCGCGGAGCGAATCGACTGAATATCCCGGAACCAGACCAAGGCGCAACGGCGGGCCGTTGTTTGCCGAAGGCGTGGCTTGGTGGCGGCTTGGGTTTGTTGGCAGGCCTGTGCCTGCTGTTGGCGGGATGCGGGAAGGAGCCGGAGACCAAGGCGGATGTGGCGGAACCGGTGGCGGGGCAGGGGCCGTCCCGCCAGCTCGCGTTGGCGCGGGTGGCAAGCGCCGGGGGACGGATGCGGGCGTGTGCCCTGGATGAGGCGCTGGCATGGGCGGTGAGCGCGCTGGAGGCGGATCCGGAGTGCCCGGAGGCGGGCGATTTGGTGCACAGGCTGTTGGCGGAAACCCGGTGGCCGGTGGTTCGCTGGGAGTTGGAGCACCAGTTGCGCGTGGAACACCTGGCATTTTCCCCACCGGCGACCCTGTGGGTGGCCTTGGGGGAGCCCGGGGAGGCGGATGGTTTCAATACGGTGCTGCGCTGGGATACGGCGGCGCTCAAGCTCGAGGCGGTGATGTTTCCCGCCCGGGGTGCCGGGGTTCAGAGCATGGTGGCGGGAGCGGGGGCGCGCGGGCTGATGCTGCAACGTGGCAGCGGTGATGACCGGGTGCATTTGTTGTGCGATGCCCAATCCCTCCGCCCGGTGGCCGGGCTGGGGCCTGTCCCGCCCGGGCTAACGGCGGAGGCGGTGGTGGTGACCTCGGCCAGTGGTTTGCTGCTGGCACATCCGGAACCGCAGGCCGGGAATGCCCGGCAACTGGTGTGGCGGATCCGGGATGTCGCTACGGGAGGCATCGTTCGCAGTTCCGATCCGGTGGGCCCGGAATTGCCCCTGCCGGTGGCGGCATGGCTGGACGACAGAATTCTGCGTGTGCTGCACCGGGACGGATCGCTGGCCGAGATGCCGGTGTCGCCGCTGGAACCGGTGGTGGTCTATCATCCGGCGAAACCGACCGTGCTCCTGCAAGCCCGGTTCAGCGAGGATGGGGAGTCGATTCTGGGGTTGTGGTCGCAGGGGGACGGATGCCCGCCCCTGCGGCGCACGGCCAAGCTCTCCTTGTCCGGGGCCGACGGCGAGCCGGTGGTGGCTTGGGAGCCGTCCACCGCTGCGCCGGCCGCCCGCTGGTGGGATGCGCCGTGGTGCGGCGAGACCGGGTGGTGGCAGAGCCTGCTCCGGGATCACGGAGTGGAGGAGGATCCACCCGCGCTGCGGATCGAGGGCGCGAACGTGGTTTTCACCGACGGCCAACGCTCGCCAATCCGAGGGACCCGGGAACTGACTGCGGTTGTTGGTGGGCCGGGTTTGCTGATGACCGGCAGCCAGGATGGGCGGGTGCGGATGTATGAGTGGCTGCCGCAGCCGGATCAAACGGAGGAGCCAACGGAGGGAAATACATTCGATGTGCCCGCCCTGGGACGGTTGAGCGCGGTTCTAACCGGTCTGCGATACGCTCCCGGGACGGGCGGTTTGGTGGGGGTGGAACGCGGTGAACGGGATGGTTTGTTAGATGAGTTGGGAGCCCGCCCGGATGGAGTGTTGATGCCGGGTTCCGACTTTTCCAAGTTGATTGGCAGCTTGCGGCAGAGTCGGCCCCGGCCGGTCCCTGCCGCAGTTTGGCAGCCCCTGTGGGAGCGGTTGGCGATGGCCGATAGCACGGGCAAGTCGTGGCCCCGCTGGTTGCGCTACGGGCAGGCTTTGGGGGATTCGCGCTGGCATCAGGATCTGAGTGAGGCGCTGGCCCTGAGCAAGACCGGGGCGGGGATAACGGCGGCGGTGGACCGGCCGGACGACCTGTCTCCATGGCTCGCCCGGCAGCGCATTAGAGAGATTTTCCAGCAGGGGGACGAATCCGCGCTGCGGGCGGAACTGGCGGCGACGGGTGGCACGGGGCCGGCGATGGCCACCGCGCTGGGGCTGGCGTTGGACGGAAACAAGCCGGCCTGGATCGCGCTTTGTTTGGAGACGGCGGTGGATCTGCCGCCGTTGTTGGTGAGGCTCGCGCAATCGCGGATCGCCTGGCTGGAGAAACAACCGGCGGCGGCGCTCGCCTGCTGGCCCGACGAGTTTCCGCGGTTTTCAAAGATCCGGGCGGGCGATGATTGGCATGGCTGGGAGCAGGAGGATTTCGCGCCGCGCTACGAGGCGCATCTCAAGGACCTCCGGAATGAGTTGAAAACCTACGACGCGGCGAGTGCTGCCACCGCCGGGGAGCGGGAGAAAACCGCAGCTCGCCTGCTGAATCCCGGGACCCGCAGCGTGATCGGACGGCGGCGGCTGGCGGATCATTGCATGAAAGGCGCGCTGCGGATGGCCGAGTTGGGAGAAAAGCCGGAACTGGTCCAACAACTCGCCCGGCGCGCCCGGGACCTGGGGGCACCGCCCGAGCCCTGCCTGCGGGTGGAGGCGCTGGCGCAAACCCATCTGAACAATTATGCGGCGGCCCACCCGCTGTGGGTGAAACTGCTCACCGAATACCCGGTGGAAACCCATCTGGCCACCGACTACGCCGAGGGAGCCTACACCGCGTTCGAGGTGGGTGATCCGGGACAGGCGATGGATATTCTAACCACCGGGATCAACCGTTTCGGAGAGGATGCCGGGTTCGCGTTGCGGGCGGGATGGATCGCCCTGTTGACGGGAAACTCCGGCCGGGGGTATCAGTATTTGTTAGCCGGCATGCGGGTGGGTTTCGCCAAGGAACAGGAGGAGAACGCCTGCCTGTTGCTGGCGGTCGCCGCCTCGTTGGCCGGCTTCCCGCAGGATGCCGCCACCCACTATCTGCGGTTGGTCGAGGTCCAACCCAAGTGGGAGGATCCCGTGACCGTGGACGGGTTGGATTGGCCGGATGAGTTGAAGGCTGCGATCCGCCAGTTGATCTCGGGCCCGGGGATCGACCTGCCGGAACTGCCGATGGACTCCGGGGGGGAGGAGCTACCCGAGTGGTAGGGCGGAAACGTGGTCGCGCTGGTCACAGCGCGCGGGGGAAACGCCCCGCCTGCTCGCTCCGGCCACTTTCCATTCACTGCGCGTTCTGACGAACGCGGCCACATGCCCCTCGTGGTCGCGCTGGTCACAGCGCGCGGGGGAAACGCCCCGCCTGCTCGCTCCAGCCACTTTCCATTCACCCCGCGTTCTGACGAACGCGGCCACGTGGCCGTGTGGCGCTTTTGCTCTCCGGGCTTGCATTCGCGGGTGGTTGTGACAGGGTGGGGCCATGCCTGCGGATTTGATTTCACTGTTGCAGCACTTGGTGCGGATTCCCTCGGTCAATCCGGATAATGCACCGGGGACCACAAACGTCGGGGAAGCCGAAGTGGCGGGTTTTCTGGAGGGGTGGCTGGAGGCGCTTGGCGCGGAGGTGGTGCTGGAAGAGATAAAGCCGGGGCGCCCGAATCTGATCGCCCGCTTCGCCCCCCGCGATGGGCGGTCGCGAATATTGTTAGGTCCGCACCTCGATACCGTGGGGGTGGAGGGGATGGTGATCGATCCGTTTGCCGCGGAGATCCGGGATGGAAAACTGTGGGGCAGGGGGGCATCGGATACCAAGGGCCCGATGGCGGCGATGTTGTGGGCCTTGCAAATGAACCGCGAGCGGCTGGCGGACCTGCCGGTGGCGGTCGATTTTGTCGGATTCATGGGGGAGGAATCCGGCCAGTGGGGGTCGAAGGATTTCGTCGGGCGGCACGGGGCGGATTATTGTTTCGGGATGGCGGGTGAGCCGACCTCGATGCAGGTGGTGCATGTGACCAAAGGCTCGTTGTGGGCGACGCTGCGGGCGACCGGGCGGGCGGCGCACAGCTCGCAGCCGGAGCGCGGGGAGAATGCGATCCTCAAGCTGGTCCGGGCGTTGGATGTGGTGGATCATCATCTCGGGCGGGCCTTGGCCGGGTTCAGCCATCCGGTGCTGGGTCGTTCCACGCTGAATGTGGGGGTGATCCGCGGCGGCTCGCGACCCAACATCGTGCCGGATTGCGCCGAGGCGGAGTTGGATATCAGGATCACCCCGGATTTGGCCGCCGGCGGTGGGGCGCGGGCGATGCTCGTGGAGTTGTTGGAAAACCACGCGCTGCCGCTGGAATTGGTCCGTTGCCACGAGAATCCACCGATGGAAACCCCCGCCGATCATCCGCTGGTGCGGGCATTGCTGGCGGTTTCCCCGGAGACCGGGCTGGCCGGGGCTCCGTGGTTTTCGGATGCCGCGCATCTTTCCGCAGGCGGGGTGCCCAGCGTTTGCATCGGCCCCGGGTCGATCGATCAGGCGCATACGGTGGACGAGTTCATCGAGGTGGCGGAGGTGGAACGCGGGGCGGAATTCTTCGCCCGATTCATCCGGGATTGCCAAACCGGGTTTGCGCTGTGACGCTGCGCCGGTGACGACGGATTTTGGAATGTTTGCCCTGGCGCTGCTGGCGGCATTTTGCATCGGCGTGTCCAAGGCCGGATTCAGCGGGATATCGATGGTTTCGGTGCTGCTGTTGGCGGAGATTTATGGGGCCCGGGTGTCCACCGGGCTCGCCCTGCCGATGCTCATCCTGGCGGACCTGATGGTCTATCCGGTGTTCCGCCGCTACGGTTCCTGGGGGCCGGTGTGGCGGTTGTTAGGACCGCTGCTGCTCGGCCTCGCCGCTGGTTGGTGGTTGTTGGGACGGATCGACGACACGGTCGCCCGCCGGGTGATCGGATCGGTGATCCTCACGCTGGTGGTGCTGGAAACCGCCCGCCGGAACTGGCCGGGTGCCTTCGAACGCCTCACCGCATCGCGCTGGTTCGGCGGAGCCGCCGGGATGGCCGGTGGTTTCTCCACCATGCTGGCCAATGCGGCGGGGCCGGTGATCCAGTTGTTTCTGATGTCCCGCCGCTTTTCCAAGATGGAAATGGTCGGCATCGGGGCCCGTTTGTTTCTGTTGGTGAACCTGTTGAAAGTGCCGTTGAGTGCCGGGCTCAGCCTGATCACCCCGGAAACCCTGCTGGAGAATGCCAAACTCGCACCCGCGGTGCTGGCCGGTGTCTTTGGCGGCAAGGCGATGCTCCACCGGGTGCCCCAGCGGCTGTTCGAATGGCTGGTGATCGGCTTCGCCGTGATCGCGGGAGTGAGATTGTGCGGGTGGTAGTTGTCTGAAGAATGCAAAATGGAGCGCGTTCATTCTGAACGCTGCCCCGGCGGACATCCTGTCCGGCCTGCGATCCTCCAGTTTCCTCACCGCCGACAGAATGTCGGCACCACTCAGTCGATAGGATATCGACGCCCCTCATTTTTCACATAGCCCCTGCAGAAATCCCGGTTTTCCCCGGTTGCCGGGACCCTTCCGCGGTGGCGGACGGAAAACGCTTGCCGCCCGCTGCTCCCGGGGTTATTAACCAGCCCGAAAGGTCAACCTATGGCAGCAGATTACACGGAAGCGGACATCAAATCCCTCGACTGGCGGGAGCACATCCGGATGCGTCCGGGGATGTATATCGGGAAACTGGGCGATGGTTCGTCGTCGGACGACGGGCTATACATCCTGCTCAAGGAGGCGATCGACAACTCGATTGACGAGCACATCATGGGTTACGGCAAGGAGATCCGGGTGGAGATCGACGAGGAGGGGCGGGTGGAGGTGCGCGATTTCGGGCGGGGGATTCCGCTGGGGAAATTGTTTGATTGCGCGGCGCAGATCAACACCGGGGCCAAGTACGACAGCGAGGCGTTCAAGAAGACGGTGGGCCTCAACGGAGTGGGGATCAAAGCGGTCAACGCGCTCTCGACATTTTTCGAGATCCAATCCTGGCGCGAGGGCACCACCAAGGCGCTGGAGTTTTCCGAGGGAAAACTCACCGTGGACATGAAAAACCCGCGGCGGGATGACGGGATCAACGGGACCCGGCTGGCGTTCGAGCTGGACCGGACGATTTTTCCGGCGAAGGCGAAATTCCGCGAGCCGTTCATCGAGAAGATGTGCCGCTACTATTCCTATCTGAATCCGGCGCTGACGATGGTGTTCAACGGCAAGAAATTCCGCTCCAAGGACGGGTTGCTGGATCTGCTGCGGGAGGAGATGGAAAACGAACCGCTCTATCCGCCGATCCATCTGGTGGGCAAGGATATCGAAGTGGCCTTCACCCACGCCGCCGAGAGCGGAGAAGAATATTACACCTTCGTCAACGGCCAGAACACCTCGCAGGGCGGCACCCATCTGGCGGCATTCCGCGAGCAGTTCGTCCAGGCGATCCGCGGGTTTTACAAGAAACAATACGAACCGGCTGACATCCGGGCCGGGATCGAGGCGGCGATCAGCGTGCGGATCGTGGAACCGGTGTTCGAGTCCCAGACGAAGACCAAACTCGGGTCCAGCACGATCGAACCCGGCGGCGAGTCGCTGCGCACCTTCATCGGGAATTTCCTCAAGATCAACCTGGACAACTACCTCCACAAGCACCCGCAGGTGGCCGAGGCGATCCAGAAGCGGATCCAGGCCGCCGAACGCGAGCGCAAGGACCTCAAGGGCGTGCAGAAGATCGCCCGCGAGCGCGCCAAACAGGCCAAGGTTCATAACAAGAAACTGCGCGACTGCCGGGTCCATCTGGACACCAAACACAAGCGGCGGCTGGAATCGACGTTGTTTCTAACCGAAGGTGACTCGGCCTCCGGGTCGATCACCAAGAGCCGGGAGGTGGAGACCCAGGCGGTGTTTTCGCTGCGTGGCAAGCCGCTCAATACCTTCGGGCTGCCGCGGAAGATTGTCTATGAAAACGAGGAGTTCGCGCTGCTCCAGGCGGCGCTCAACATCGAGGACGGAGTGGAGGCGCTGCGCTACAACAAGGTGGTCATCGCCACCGATGCCGATGTGGACGGGATGCACATCCGCTTGCTGCTGCTGACGTTTTTCCTGCAGTTCTTTCCGGAACTGATCCGCGACGGGCATTTGTTCATCCTGCAGACGCCGTTGTTCCGGGTCCGCAGCAAGAAGGAGACGATCTATTGCTACGACGAGGATGAGCGCAAAAAGGCGATCGACAAACTCGGCAAAAACGCGGAGATCACCCGGTTCAAGGGGCTTGGCGAAATCTCGCCCGATGAGTTCAAGTTCATGATCGGCGAGAACATGCGGCTCGATCCGGTGGAATACGAGGAAGGCAAGGGCGTAAAGGAGTTGCTGGCCTTCTACATGGGCAAGAACACCCCTCATCGGCAGGAGTTCATCATCGAGAACCTGCGCGAGGATGTGGACCGCCAGGTGGCGTGATTTATGCGAAGATTTCCTTGATCACCTTGGCGGGTTCCACGCCGGTCAGGCGTTGGTCGAGGCCCTGGAACTTGAATGACAGCCGCTCGTGATCAAACCCTAACAGGTTGAGGATGGTCGCGTGGAGATCGCGGATGTGAACGGGGTCGGCGACGATGTTGTAGGACATGTCATCGGTCTGGCCATAGGACTGGCCGCCCTTGATCCCGCCGCCGGCCATCCAGATGCTGAAGCAGCGGGGGTGGTGGGCGCGGCCGTAATTGGTGGGGGTGAGCGCGCCCTGGCAGTAAACGGTGCGGCCGAATTCGCCGCCCCAGATGACCAGCGTGTCCTCCAGCATGCCACGTTGTTTCAGGTCCTGAATGAGTCCGTAGCAGCCCTGGTCCACGTCTTTGCATTGGGACGCGAGGTCGCGCGGGAGGTCGCCGTGCTGGTCCCAGCCGCGGTGGAAAATCTGGACGAAGCGAACCCCGCGTTCCAACAAGCGCCGGGCCATCAGAGCGGAGTTGGCGAAGGTGCCGCGGTCCTTGCTCTCCGGGCCGTAGAGCTCGTGGATGCTTTCCGGCTCACCGCTCAGATCGGCCAGTTCGGGCACCGAAGCCTGCATCCGGAAGGCCATCTCGTATTGCTGGATCCGGGTTTCGATTTCCGGGTCGCCGATCGCTTGAAGCGAACGCTCGTTCAGGGCATTGATCCCATCCAGCATTTGGCGGCGGGTCTCGCGGGAGATGCCAGCGGAGTCCTTGAGAAACAATACCGGATCACCGGCGGCGCGGAGGGCGACTCCGGCGTGTTTGCCCGGCAGGAATCCCTGGCCCCAGAGGCGCGCGGAGATCGCCTGGACGTTCGAGTAGGGCGAACTGTGGCGGGCATGGAGCACCACGAAATCCGGCAGGTCCTTGTTCATCGAGCCGAGCCCGTAGGACAACCATGAGCCGATCGAGGCCTTGCCGTTTTGCATCGAACCGGTGTAAACCAGTTGGTTGGCTGGTTCATGGTTGATCGCGTCGGTGTGCATCGAGCGGATCACGCAGATGTCGTCAGCCATTTTGGCGGTCCACGGCAGGGCATCGCTGATCCAAGTGCCGGATTTCCCATGCTGGGCGAATTTGAAGGTGGACGGGGCGAGCGGGAAGGCCGCCTGCCCGGAGGTCATGCCGGTGAGGCGCTCGCCTTGCTTGGCGAGGTAGTCCTTGAGGTCCTCCTTGAAGCGCTTTTGCAGCTCGGGTTTGTAATCGAAGGTGTCGATCTGCGACGGTGCGCCGATCAGCGAGATGTAGATCGCACGTTTGGCCCGCGGGGCCAGATGGGGGAGCATGCCCTCGGCCAGGGCGGCGGGATTGCCGCGGCCGATCAACGAGCCCAGCGCGGCCACCCCCAGACCGGTGGTGGTGGTGCGGAAAAACTGGCGGCGGCTGACGGCGGCGTTGTATGGGTGGAGCATGGGCGGAAATGGCGGAAACGTAGCAAACGTGGCGTGGGCCGGCCATCTTTCAAGTCCCGGCATGAAAATGGACTGCCGTTGATAGCGAATTTTCCGTTCCTTGGTTGACGGGGTGTCGAAACCGCCCGAATAATCTCCACCCGAACCCCCAACCCCACGGATTTTATGGAAAACGTCATCATCATCGGCACCGGCTGCGCCGGCTACACAGCGGCCATTTACACCGCCCGCGCGAACCTGACCCCGCTCATGCTCTCCGGCACCCAGCCGGGTGGCCAGCTCACCACCACCACCGAGGTGGAGAATTTCCCCGGGTACCCCGATGGCATCATGGGACCGGACCTGATGATGAACATGCAGCAGCAAGCGGAGAAATTCGGCGCGCGCATCACCTTTGCCAGCGTGGAGACCGTGGAGCACCGGGAGGACGGCACGTTTTTGGTCAAGGCTGGCTCGGAGAGCTATGAGGCGAAGACGGTGATCGTCGCCACCGGGGCTGCGCCGCGCCATCTCGGGCTGGAGGGCGAACAGAAGCTCATCGGCCACGGGCTCACGTCCTGCGCCACCTGCGACGGGGCATTTTACCGTGACGTGCCGGTTTGCGTGATCGGCGGCGGCGACAGTGCCTGCGAGGAAGCCGGCTTTCTCACCCGTTTTGCCAGCAAGGTCTATCTGATTCACCGCCGCGACACACTGCGGGCGTCCAAGATCATGGCGGATCGCACGCTGGCCAATCCGAAGATCGAACCGGTCTGGAATGCGACCGTCAGCCAGTATCTAACCGACGATGAGGGTGAAATGCGCGCCGTCATGCTCAAGGACACGGTGGACGGCAGCGAGCGCGAACTGGAGGTGAAGTGTGTGTTTGTGGCGATCGGCCACGTGCCCAACAGCGCTTTTCTGGGTGACCTGGTGGACAAGGATGAGAACGGCTACATCATTCAGCGGCCGGGCCGCACCGCCACCAAGACGCCGGGTCTGTTTGCCGCCGGGGATGTGGCCGACCATTTCTACCGGCAGGCGATCACCGCCGCCGGCCAGGGCTGTGCCGCCGCGCTGGAAGCCGAGCGCCACCTGAGCGAGCACGAGGGGTGAGGTAGGAAACTCGGGGAGATGTTCCGGTTTTCGGAGGAGGCATGACCACAAAGGCAACGCCCCGCAAGGGTGGGCAGGGACCGACTCTCCGAGCGGTCCGGCTGGGGTGAGGCCGCACTTTCATTCCCAAGCCGCCCGAATACTCCGCCCGCACCTATTCCCGGATCGGGATGGTGACGAATTCACACGGTAGTTCCTGCGTCCGGGACCGCCCCCAGCCGCGGTTTCCGGGGTTGGGGGCAGTTTGACATTGTTATCCTGCATCCGTTTGCGGATGTTCGGTAGGTATTTTTTGACAAACGGCATTGGGGGAGGCTTCCAACTGGGGGCAAGATGCCCCCACGCCTTGAGGAGGGCGAGACGCCCACCCTCCTTGACGGGCTGAAGACGAAACGCGAGGGCGCGTGTGGTCCCCGAAAAACCCGCGGCCGGCGAGGTGGTGGAGCCAGGGCTCGAAGGCGAGATTGGGAACCGTGGCTGCCGCCAGGGTGGCGAGTTCGGCGATGGTCCGGCTGCCGTCCATCGCCACCAGGATCGGGTAATGTGACTGCGGAAAGGTGCAGGGGGTGTGCCAGATGTCCACCACCGGCAGGCCGCGCCGGGCAAAGGCGAGTGCCAGTGGATTGAGCGCGGGTCGCTCCGGGGGTGCCGGATCGAACGCCACGGGCTCGATCCGTGGTCTGACGAACGCGTGGGTGATGCCGTCGAGGATCACCTCGGACAACTCGCGCGGGTCGGACAGTGGCAGGGCGGCGAGCAACTCCGGCACGGGCACGCAGCGGGGTGTTAGACCGGCGAGGGTTTGATAGAAGGGGGCGGCTGCAGGTCCCGCGTCCTGCGGGCGGGCGGTTCCCGGCCGGAGCGAGAGATCGAGCAGCATCGTGCGGGAAAGTCCGGGTTGCACCGGGGCGTCGGACCGGCAGAGGACGCCCGAGCGAAACGTGCGGCCGCTGGCGAGATCCGCCGCCAACTGGGCGTGGAGCGGGCTACCGGCCAGCGGGGCGAGCGCGGAGCGGGTGTGATCGCCCAACGTGGATGGCAGGTTTTCCGCAGGATCGGACTCACCCAGCCAGCGGAGGTTGGCGTTGGCGGCGGCTTGGAGAAAGTCGGTGAACCGCCACGGATCATTGACCGGCCCGAAGTCATCGAACGCGAGGATGTCCGGTCCTTTGGCGAGCATGTCGTCGATCACCCAGCGCATCAGGGAACCGTGCGGGGTGGCGGGATCGAGGGTTTGGCGGACCAGGGTGAGGGTTTCCGCCAGGTCGCCGCCGGTCATCGGCAGCAGTTGGCGGACCAGGTGGATGACCGGTTGGCGGAACGCCCAACCGTCGGTTAGATTGAAACTGATGGTGGCGATGCCGGCGGGGGCCAGGTGGCGGTGGCAGAACGTCAGCAACGCCAGTTTCACCTCGTCCGGAACCCACGAGAAAAGCCCGTGGGCGATGATGAAATCAAATGGTTCCGGCCCCGGATCGAAGTGGCGCAGGTCGGCGGCGGTGAAGGTGGCATTGGTGATTGCCGCCTCGGTGGCCAGTTCGCGGGCGATGGCGACCGCGTGAGCGGCCAGATCGACTCCGAGGCAGGTGCTTGCCGGCCAGCGGCGGGCGAGCGGCAGCAGGTTGTGGCCGGTGGCGCAGCCGATTTCCAGGATGCGGGCCTGGCGCGGGAGAACCGGGGTGAGGCCGCCGAGCCGGGCGGCGACTGCGGTGACCGCCGGGTCCGAGAGCGGGTGGCTCATCGGCGGATAGCTGCGGTTCTGATAGAGCGCCCGCACCGCGGGATCGGCGGAGGTGGTCATGGGCCGGACTCAGAGAAGTTTGCGGACGTCGATGAGGTCCCAGAAGTCGCGGTCCCGCCAATTCGGGAAGGCGTCGCTGAAGGTGTCCAACCGGCTGCGGGTGGCGACTTTTCCCCCGGCCATCAGCACTTCGTTGAGGCTGCCGGGGGTGCGGAGGGTGCGGATGGTCGGAAAGCCGTGATGGAGGATCCTGCGGGTATGGGTTTGCATGGTGCGGTGGCCGGTGCCGGTGACCAGGTTGACGCCCAGCAGTCCACCGGGTTCCACCGCCCGGCGCAGGTGGCCTAACAACTCAGGGTTCCACGACCGCGAGCGGAAGACATCGGTTTGTCCGGCCAGATAGATATCGTCGAAAACCACGTCGAAGGTCCTGCGGTTTTTGGCCAGCCACGGGTAGGCGTCGATGGTGATGACTTCGATATCGAGGGCGGCGAGGTTCATGTGCTGGTTGGCCAGATCGACGATTTCGGAGTCGATTTCAACGGCGGTGATCTGGCAATCCGGGAGCAGGTGGCGCAGCACGCGGCAGGAGGTGCCTCCGGCCAGCCCCAGCATCAGCAGCGAGCGGGGCGGTCCCTCGGCACGCAGCAGGCAACCGGCGGCGATCACGTCCCAGGCCAGGCCGGTGAGCAGGCGCTTGGGGTGATAGGACGCGTGGATGGCACCGGCCACCCGGAATTCGGTGGCGGCGGCTGATTTCCAAAGTTCGATCGATTGGAAGCGGGTTTGGATGGTTTCCACACGGCGCATGATGGCGGGAAACTGGCAGGGGGCAGCAATTATTGGAAGCAAAATCCGCTCAAACGGTGGTGGATTTTCAATATTCCTCCTCTTCCTGCTCCGGGACTGGCGGCAGCACATCCTCGCGCTGGAGCAATTCTATCAGGTCCAGATCATCCAACAAGTCCTCCGCGGTATTGCGAACCATCGCCACATAGGGGGTGATCCGGTCCATTTCCGCGATCGCACAATGGACCAATGAGGAAACGATGTCGGCGTCGAATTTTTCCCGTTCGAAGAGATTGGTGAGGCGGAAGACCAGGAATTGCCGGTCCAGGTCAAATTCGAAGGCACCAAGGGTGAGCGGCTTGTTGGCGCGGGCGAGCAGTTCGAGGACGATGGGGAGGTGGTCCTCATCCAGTTGCAGCGGGGTTTCGCTGACCACGCTGAGCGCGTTGAGTTGCGGGTAGGCCTGGGCGACCAGATTGATGCGGGTGTGGTGGGCGTCGAAACCGGCGCGCAGGACCTCGCGGCCTTCCACGAGTTCGCAATGCCAGCCGTTGCGGCCGAATGCCTGCTCGACGGAGAGAATCTGGGGGGAGGGAGGGCGCATGGCGGATCGTTAGGAGGTGGCGGGTTTGGCGATCCGTCCGCTGATGGCGCGGGCCAGCAGCGGGCGGATGCCGGCCTGGATCGGTTTCAGTGACAAACGGATGCCCGAGGTTTTGGTGGCATCGTGGTGGAGGGTCAGCAGGGTGAGGTTTGGGTTCAGTTCGGCCTCGTGGACTTCATTCCAGGTCACCAGTTGCATGTTTTGGGACGGCTTGAAAAACGGGAAGATTTCGAGGCCCAGCGGGGTGAGGATGAGGTAGGCGTGGCGGGTTAGCCGGATCGCGATGCGGGCGGAGCCATAGGCCAGCAGCAAGGGCAGGCAGGCCCAGGCCGGGTGGGGGAGTTCGGGGTTCACCTCCCGATAGAGGCTGCACGCGACCATGGTGACGGCCACCCCGACCAATACGGCGGAGGCGACCCAAAACAGTGGAGCCTGCCCGGATCGGGTGAAGCGGATTTCTTGTTCCGGGGATTGGAGTTTGCGGGGCATGATCAGGGATGTTTCACCGGGGGGTCGACGGAAGTCACCCGTGGGGTACGGGTGGCGGCGGCCTCGCGGGCCTGTAACTGCTCGGGAGTCACAAACTCGTCGCCGTCCCGCTGGCGTTGGATCGCGTTCACGAGCATGAGAATTAAGATCCCCGCAATTACAAACGATGCCTCTAGGAAAAACGGGGTGGACATGACCCCCACGACCATCCCCACGAACTCGCCGAGTGGACCGGGAATGTGCATCCAGCCAAGCCACAGCCCGACCACCCCGCAGCTCACCCCCAGCAGGATCGCCATGGCAATCAGCACGGGTTTCACTCGTTCGTCGAGGTGGGGTGTCGTCATCGACCGGACCTTACACCAGCTTCACCCGCAGATAAAGGCGGAACTGCCGAAGGTGGCAAATTCCCGTCCAAATCTCCATTCCGCACCACTTTCGCCTGCAACTTCCCCTCCGCGTCCACCTCCTCCCGCAGTTTCTCGATGCCTTGGTCCAGCAGCATCTTCATGAACCCTCCCAGATCGTGCCTCCGGTAGGTGAACCGCTCGCGTGATTATTTCTCTGACACCTTCTCTCATCGTGCTGTTGTTGGGCCAGCAGATACGGCTCGACTGACGCGCGCCAAGCCTGTTCCGGAGAAATTTATCGCTCCCGCGCCGATTTTGCTCGAACAGGGGAGGGAAAGCTGTAATCTCGGTTCTGGAAAGACCGTCCCATGACCCCCATCACCCTACCGTTTGACCGGAGAATCCGCCCTGCTCACCGTGGCAGGGCGGCGAAATCAGCGTCTCCGGCCCCTCCTTTCCTCGCAACCCCATTGCTCCCGGTCTCCGAACCTCTCTTTCGCCCCTCATGCGCACCAATCTATCAGCAATTTCCAAGCAATCAGCGGGAACTCGCGGGGTTGTGGATCAACAGGGCGGAAAGCAAGATCAGGCATCAACGACGGGATCTGAAAGGATGAAAAGTCATGAACCAACTCGAACATCTTCTGGCCGTAAAGAATGAAGTGGGGGAAACGCCGATTTGGATCCCCGACGAACAGGCGCTTTACTGGATTGATATTGAGGGCCAGCGGGTGCATCGGTATGACCCGGCGACCGGCGCCGCCCAGTCCTTTCATGTCGATGTTCCGGTAACAGCCCTTGCGCGGTGCCGGCAAGGGCGTTGGCTTTTGGCCACGAAAACCGGCCTGTCGTTCTGGGACAGCGCCCCCCCCCACAGCACCTTCATTGTCAATCCTGAAACCCACCCCGATCTCCGCTTCAACGACAGCGCGGTGGATCGCCAGGGACGATTGCTGGTCGGCTCGATCAACCAGAAGGACCTCAGCGCAGCGGACGGCTCGCTGTACCGGCTTGATCCGGACTTGACGATTCACACGATCGACACCGGCTACGCGCTGGCCAACGGGATCGGTTTTTCGCCGGATGGCCGGACGGTATACGTGACCGAGATGTTTCGCAACCGGATTCTGGCTCACGATTACGACACCGCCGCTGGAACGGTGAAAAACCGTCGTACGTTCGCGACCATTCCGACCGATGCGGGATTTCCCGACGGGTTAACCGTCGACCGCGATGGCTTTGTCTGGAGCGCCCATTGGGGCGGCAGCCGCATAACGCGGTATGATCCGGCGGGGACGATTGAACGCGAGATCCGGCTGCCGGTTCCGAACGTCACGTGCATGGGATTCGGCGGCAAGGATCTGAATGAACTATACATTACCACAGGCTGGTTTATGATGACCGCCGCGGACCGCAAGAAGCATCCGCTGGCAGGTGATCTGTTCCGAATAAAAACCGATGTCCAAGGCCTGGTCGAACCGGTGTTTGCCGGCTGAAGATCAGCGACCGTATAAGGAGGAAACACGATGAGTACAACGATGACGATGACTAAAGAAGAGCGAGTGTTGCGTGTGATCAACCGCAAGGAGGTGGATTACCTTCCGAGCCAGATAACCTTCTCCGACCGCATGCGGGACAAGCCGCTGTCTGAAGCGCTGGGGCTGGCGGGCGCACATGAACTCGACGATTATCTGGAGAACCACCTCTACCTGGCCCTGAGCCGGCATGACAAGGTGTTGTTCTACCGGAATGATCGCGCGGAGATGGATCGCCTCCAGGCGATGGGTTACTGCGGGCCGGACTGGAAGAACAAGATCGTCTACGACGCCTGGGGCATGGGCGTAAAGGCCGGTACGGACGGCTTCTTTGCCTGTTTCCACCCGCTGCAGAACCAGGCCGGTCCCGAGGTTGCGGGCTTTATGGTGCCCGGCTTCAACCGCGATGTGCTTGGCCAAGAGATCGAAGACGCGGTTGCCAACTACACGGTGCCGAGTCCCAGCCAGCCCGGGCTGTATGATGACCTGGCGGCGGATCTGAAGAAACATTCCGGCGACTTCCTCGTCATCCCCTGCGGCTATTTCGGCATCTTCGAGCGCGCCTGGGGGTTGATGGGCTTCCCGGAGTTCATGATCAACATGGCTGTCAATCCCCGGGTGGTGCACGATTTCCTGGATAAAATTACTGAATACCGCCTTGAGTATGCCAAGCAGGTGGTGAAGATGGGCTTCAAGGTGGCCCATCACGGCGACGACCTAGGTACGCAAAACGGTGCCTTGATCTCCAAACAGATGTTCCGGGAGTTCATTCTCCCGCGATTCAAGAGGGCCTGGCAGCCGTACAACGATGCCGGGATCCCGATCATCCTGCATTCCTGCGGCAACCTGATCGATTTTCTCCCCGATTTGATCGATATCGGTTTGCGGGTCTTGGAACCGATCCAGTCCTGTATGGACCTGAAACTTCTCAAGCGTGAGTTTGGCAAGGACCTGGCATTCTGGGGCGGCATCGAAACACAGAAACTGCCGTTTCTGACACCGGAACAGGTGAGGCAGATGACCCGCGACACGATCAGGGTTCTGGGCAAGGGCGGCGGCTACATCATTGGTCCGAGTCAGGAGGTCATGAACGACGTGCCGCTCACCAACGTCATCGCCCTCGTCGAAACCATCGTTGAGGAACGGAAGCGGGTTCTGGAACTTTGAAAGCCCTTATGCCAAGCAACCGGATAACGCTGGGGCACTTGTTTGGCTGACCTCATCGCCTCCAAGATGGGAAAAGTCAATGGCCCGGGGGGGGCTTGCAATTGGCCTGGGTGAGATCCTCCGCGCAGTCGAAGGAGTAAAGGATGGGGGTGTTTTTCCCGTCGTGCCGGGCGAAACTTATTACGTGGACATGCCCAAGGAATTTTACGGAGAAGACATGGATTTGGTTTCCAAGAGGGAAGGAGAAGAGATAATCCAAGGCTGTCGTTTAGCTGAATCTGATGCAGCCTCTGGCACGCATTAGTGTGGCTGGCGGCCGAGGAGGTCAGGTTGAGGCTGTGGAATGAGCAACCGACCCGCCGCCAAGTTTGCCGCTTAGCAGCCACCTGGGTTTCTCAATTAATCTTTGACACCGCCGGGAAACGCATTAAACTGTTTGAGTTTCCACAGTATTCCACCGTATTCCATATTCCACCTCCATGACTGCGATTCTCCATTCCCCCAACACTTCTGATTCGGCGGTGGTCCGCCGGATTGTGGAGGTGGCGCGTGGGACATTTTTCCGGCATGGTTTCCGGAGTGTGACGATGGATGATCTGGCGGCGCAGATGGGGATGAGCAAGAAGACCCTCCACGTTCATTTCCGGAGCAAGCAGGAATTGTTGGAGGCGGTGATTGAGGGCAAGTTTTCCTCCATGGCGTGCTCACGCCCCAACCCGAATCCAGATCCAACCGATGAACCTCCGGTCCTTGATTTCCCTGCCATGGACGGCGCTGCTGGTGGCGATCGCACCCGTCAGTTGCCATAAACCACCGGCCGACCGGGTACAGGGTTATGTGGAAGGCGAGTTTGTGCATGTGGCCGCGCCGTTTGGCGGGCAGTTGGAGGAATTGACGGTGGAACGCGGCGATGAGGTGACCGCTGGCGCGCCCTTGTTCAAGTTGGAGGCGGTGGCGGAAACGGCCACCCGCAACGAGGCGGCCTACCGGGTGAGCCAGGCCCAAGCCACGCTCGACGATGTCGGAAAAGGCCGCCGGAACAGCGAGATCGAGGCCTTCCAGGCCGAACTCGATGCCGCGAAGGCGGCACTCGCCTATTCGACGGGCGAATTGAAACGGCAGGAAATGGGCCACCGCAAGGGGGCGGTGGCGGACCGCGAACTCGACGCGGCGAAGGCCCTGCACGACCGCGACGAGCAACAGGTTAGGCAACTCGAAGCCACGTTGGTCACCGCGCGGCTCGGCGCGCGCGAAGACCTGATCGCAGTTGCCCGGCACGGTCTGGAAGCCGCACAAGCCGCGCTCACCGGAGCCGAGTGGAAACTCTCCCAGAAGTCACAAAATTCCCCGCTCACGGCGCGGGTGACGGATGTGGTGTTCCGCAAGGGTGATTTCGTCACCCCGGGCACCCCGGTGGTGGTGTTGCTGCCGCCTGCCAATGTGAAGGTCCGGGCCTTTGTGCCGCAGCGGTTGTTGGCATCCGTTCAGGTAGGGGCGACGGCGCGGGTTTGGATCGACGGGGCGGCGGAGGCGGTCGATGCGACGGTGGTCTACATCGCACCCCGGGCCGAATACACTCCGCCGGTGATCTTCAGCCAGCAGATGCGCGAGAAATTCGTCTTTCTGGTGGAGCTGAAAGTCGTGCCGGAAGTCGCGGCCACCCTGCATCCGGGGCAGCCGGTGGACGTCGAGTTTTCCGGGGCCGATCCCTAACCAACTGTCCCCGCCATAATGTCTGGAAACCAGGTGATCGATGTGAAGGGGATGACCAAACGGTTTGACGGGCGGACGGTGGTCAACGGCATCAGCCTGCAGGTGAGGGAAGGGGAGATCCACGGCTTTCTGGGGCCTAACGGCAGCGGCAAGACCACCTTCATCCGGATGTTGTGCGGGTTGTTGCGGCCGGATGCGGGGTCGGGCACCTGCATGGGGTTCGATGTGATTGGTGAAAGCGCGATGATCAAGCGGCACGTCGGCTACATGACCCAGCGGTTCAGCTTTTACGAGGACTTGAGCATCCAGGAGAATCTGGATTTCGTGGCCCGTATCTATCAATTGCCGGACCGTCGCCGCGCGGTGGCGGAGAGTATCGGGCGGTTGGGACTGACCGCCCGCAGGCACCAGCTCGCCGGCGAGCTTTCCGGTGGTTGGAAGCAGCGGATGGCGCTGGCGGCCTGCCTGATCCATCAGCCGCGGTTGTTGTTGTTGGACGAGCCGACGGCTGGCGTGGATCCCAAGGCCCGGCGCGAGTTTTGGGATGAAATCCATGATTTGGCGGAGCAGGGGCTTACCTTTCTGATCAGCACCCACTACATGGACGAGGCTGAGCGGTGTCATCGGCTCAGCTACCTCTCCTACGGGGATTTGTTGATCACCGGCAATGCCAGCGAGGTGATCCAGCACGCCCGGTTGACGACCTGGGCGGTGCGTGGTCCGGCGCTCAACACGCTGGCCCGCACGCTGCGTGCGCTGCCGGGGATCGAGCAGGCGGTGGCCTTCGGCGAGGTGCTCCACGTCAGCGGCGCGGATGCGGTATTGATGGGACGGAGCATCGCCCCATTCCGCCAACCGCCGCATACCTGGTCGCAGGTGCCCTCCGGGCTGGAGGACGTGTTCATCCACCTGATGCAATCGTCCTCTGACAACTACGACTCATGAGCTTATCCGACCGGTTTTCGTTTGCCAGATTTTGGGCCATGGTGGTCAAGGAGTCGATCCAGCTCCGGCGCGACCGGATGACGTTTGCGATGATGTTGGGGATTCCGATCCTGCAGATTTTCTTGTTCGGGTTTGTGATCAACGGGGATCCGCGGCATCTGCCCACGGCGGTGTTGATGGCAGACGACGGCCCCGCCGGCCGGGCCTTGCTCGCGGGGTTCAAGAATTCCAGTTATTTCGATTTCACCCAGCTGGCGACCAGCGAAGAGGAGGCGCGGGAATGGCTGGCGACCGGCAAGGTGCAGTTCGTGGTGAATATTCCCCAGGGCTTCACCCGTGAGCTGCTCAAGGGCGGGCGGCCGGTGGTGTTGATCGAGGCGGATGCGAGCGATCCCACCGCCACCCAGACCGCGGTGGCGGCGGTCAATGGCATCATTCAAACCTGGGTGGCGGAGGAATGCACCGGTCCGCTGACCCGGCTTGCCAATCGGCCGCCGCCGGTCGAGACCCGGGTTCACGCGCTCTACAATCCGGAGGCGATCACCCAATTCAACATCGTTCCCGGCCTGATCGGCGTGGTGTTGACGATCAGTCTGGTGATGATCCCCGGGCTGGCGATCACCCGCGAGCGGGAGCGCGGCACGATGGAAAACCTGCTCTCAATGCCGCTGCGGCCGGCTGAGGTGCTGATCGGCAAGATTACTTTATATATCATCATCGGCTACGTGCAGATCGGGATCATCCTGCTGGCGGCGCGGTTCGTATTCGGGGTGCCGATCCACGGCAACCTGGTGGTGTTGCTGGTGGCCTCGCTGTTGTTCATCGCCGCGAATCTGGCGATGGGGATCACGTTCTCGACCGTGGCGCGCAACCAGTTGCAGGCGATGCAGATGACCTTGTTCGTGTTTCTACCCTCGATCCTGCTTTCCGGGTTCATGTTTCCATTCCGCGGGATGCCGGTCTGGGCACAGTGGATCGGCGAGGTACTGCCGATCACCCACTTCATCCGGGTGGCCCGCGGGGTGATGCTCAAGGGGGCCGGGTTTTCGACCCTGGTGCCGGAGATCCTGGCGATCGGTGCCTTCGCGCTGGTGATGATGACCCTGGGAATCACGCGTTACCGGCAGACGCTGGATTGAGCCTCAGAGCCAGTCTGAAAAATGGCAGGGGTCTTTTCCGAAGCGTCCGGGCGAATGAACTGAGAATGGAAAAGCCGTGACGACCGCTCATTCGCTACCCATTCTCGCGGACCTTTCGGAAAAAGGTCCCTGCCAAGCAATTTTTCAGACAGGCTCTCAGGCGTAGGGCAGGAAGGCGTTGTAGACTTCCGGCGGGATGTCCAGCAGGCTGTAGTCCTTGGCGGCGACAAACAACAGGCTCTGCTTGCCTTTGCCTAACAATTCATTGTCGGTGCCGAAGACCTGGTGTTCCAGGGTGCAGAACTTGCGGTTGAAGTCCGCCACCCGGATCTTGACGGTGATCACATCGAACTCGCGGGCCTCGCGGATGAACTTGTGCTCGAACGAACGGGTGAGGATGTAGAACTTGGTGGTCTTGAGGTCGAAGTCCGGCATCGCCGAGTTGAAGAACAACTCCCGGGTCTTGCCGACGAAGATCCCATACATGCCGAAATAGACATTGCCGACCGAATTGGTGTCGGAATAGGTGGCGATCATCGAATAGACGAACCACTTGCCCTCGAAGTGGCCGCCCAGGGTGTGGGCGTCCTGCGGGATCGGGGCGGTGACATGGGTGGCACCAATGGCGTGGGCGGTCTTGGTGATGGTCTTGATGGCCGGGATTTCCGCGGCGGCGGCCTCAAACACCTCGTTGGCCTTGGCGGTGACCACGCGGAGCAGGTCGGTATTGACCACCAGCCACACCACATAGGCCAGCGGCAGCAGCGAGCCGATGATGAACAAGGTGTTGGAACCTTTGACGTAGCCTAGCGAGAACACCGCGAGCGAAATCGAGGCGAGCGAGAACATCCGGATCTGCGGCAGCGAATGCTGGGAGTTCGGCACGAAGCAGCGGGCGATGGCCAGGGCGGCGTAACCGACGAAGAACGAGGCGTAAAACACCATGAAATATTCCAGCTCCAGTTCCGTCCAAAGCCCGAGCATGGCGATCACGGCAACGACCAGGAAGGTGGGGATGGGGGATGCCAGGAGGGGCTTGGGAATCATGCCGACGAGCAGGTTCTGGCTCTTGCCGACATTGGCTCCCAAGAACCATTTGAGCGCCACATAACCGCTGTCGAGGGTGGTCAGCACGCAGATTCCGAGAAACACGAAGTAGGCGGAGGGCAGCAGGCCGCCCGAGCCGGCGTCGAGCTGGTTGAAATACTTCACGATCACCTGGTGGGCGTAGTGGAAGTTGTCGAGCCCTGTGGTGGTGTAGTGGCCGAGGCTGCCGGCGTCCAGCGGTCCGAGCTTGGCCATGACCCAGGCTGCCAGGCAGCCGTGGAAGATGAGCATCAGGAAGAAGAAAATCCCGCCGAAGGCATAGCTGGTGCGGATCGAGGTGTTCTCGCGGTGGATTTGGATCGCGCGCTGCCAGTGTTGGAGGTCGAGCCAAGGACCCACGAGCAGCCCGACCAGCATCGGGACGGCGTAGCCCCAGAGGTTCGGTCCCATGTTGATGTCGGTGTTGACCGGTCTCCATTGGAACGGGGTGGGCATGAGGGGTTTGAGGTTCAGCAGGATGGCCACCACACAGGCCAGGACCAGGATGCCCATGAAGGCATGGCCGAATTTGATCCGCTGGATACTGAATTCCTCACCGAACAAACAGCCGGCCGCCAGCACCAC
Source organism: Akkermansiaceae bacterium (assembly GCA_021733795.1). GTDB lineage: Bacteria > Verrucomicrobiota > Verrucomicrobiia > Verrucomicrobiales > Akkermansiaceae > Luteolibacter. The sequence goes on from JAIPKB010000061.1 coordinate 27,293, forward strand.
CAGCACGCTCATGCCAAGGAACAGGGCGGTCATCGGATCACCCGGCTCGAGCAGCGGCCAGACCAGGTAGTTGACCAGCGCGAATACCGTCAGGGTGAGCGCGATGACCTGATAGAGAAACAGGATCAAACGGAACGGCTTGGCGAATTTTTCAAAAAACAAGGCGAGCGATTCCTGCCCGCCGCCGTGGCGTTTGGCCACGATCTGGGTGAGGAAGCCGAACAACGTAAGGCCGAGCGCATTGGGCACCGCGAAGAGCAGCAGCCCCTGCAGGCCGAACATGAAGGTCATCTGAACGCTGAAAAACAGCCCGAGCCCCCACATCCAGGCCAAGGCCACGGAGTTCCCCCATACCAACGCGTTCAAACTACGGAAATTCATCTGCGTCAACAGATCACCTGCCGCCACTTTGTGCAAGGCGGATTGTGAGAAATCGGTGCCGCGTGCATGGCGGATTTTTGCCCGGTTGATTGGCCGGCGACGCCAAGGGTCTTGCGTCCAAGGGCCTCCCCCCCCCTGGCGCGGGCGAGCCGCCCGGCAAAAATCCGCCGTGGTGCCGCGCGGTTTCGTGCCGTTAGATGCGGGTGTCACGAGGGTACCAGTCGGTTGGCCATTGACAGTGGAGCGTGATTGAGGCAAAACTGCCGTGATGCGTGAGGGTTTGCCAGAAGCGGAGCCGGATGCGGCCGAACCCATGATGGTGCCGGACGCTCCGGTCGACGGTCCGGAAGGTGCGGTGGTCGTGGTCCCGGCTGGGATCGCGGATCCCCCGGTGGCGGGAACAGGCCCGGCGCACCAAAGGTGGGTGGTGCCAGTGCCACGCGCACCCGACCAGCGACGGGGGTGTTGGTGGTTTTTTGGGGGGGTGGCGGTGGGGATCGTGGTGGGGACGGTGGTGGCCGGGGTGGCGCTGTTCCCGCTTGTTCGCGAGGAATTGAGACAGCGAAACCTGAGGTATCAGGCTACCAGTCTGGTGGCCACCGCCCATCAACAGTTGCTGGTTGGGCAGGCGGATGCGGCGGAATCGAGGGCTCGTGAAGCGTTGGAGTTGGTTCCTGGATATCCGGCGGCCGAGCAGATGGTCGCCTCGGTCAACGCCTTGCGGGAACGCAACCGGCAGCGCGAGGAAGATGGGGCGGCGGCGCTTGCGGCGGCGGAGAAATTGGCCGCTGGCGACGAGATCTTGGCGGCTCTGGCGGCGTTTCGTGGGATGCG
>JAIPKB010000062.1 GCA_021733795.1 Akkermansiaceae bacterium
GGTGGGCGCGGGCGGCGGCACGACGACGCGCTGGCGGGGTGGGCGGATGCCGCCGGGCAGGGTTGGCTGGGCCGTTGGCGGTTGGCCTGGAATGGTTTGTGGTTGGCCTGGAACGGGTGGTTTTCTGGACGGAGGCGGAGCCTTGGGCTTGCTGAGCTTTTCATCGTAGGTGACGGTGCCGGTCATCGAGCCTTTCTTGAGGTGGACGATGGTGCCGAGCAGTTTTTCCGGGTGGCGCTCGACTTTCTCGACCTTGTAGTCCGTGGAGCGTTCGGTGTCGATGGTGATGGTTTCCGTGGGAGTCTTGATGTTGACGAGGGTGATGAGGTAGCCGCCGTTGGAGAGCGGAGCGATGCCGCGGAGGGCCAACTCGTCGAATGGGTTGTCTTTTTCCTCCTCTAGTGGCGGTGGCGGCGGGGTGGTGAAGGGCGACTGGGTCCAGAGGCTGGAGTAGCGGGTGACGGGGACCTGCTTCGGGACCTCGGCGGCGTGGAGGGCGGCCAGTCCGGCGATGATCAGGGCGGTGGTCGAGTGAATCGCGGCTCGTGCGATAGCGGTGGGGTTCATGGAGATGGGGGCGGGGTGGAGGTTGAGGGGTCTGCGGAGGCCGGGATGAACCATTGTTCGGCCACGGCGATGCAGTCGATCTTGGAATCATCCTCCTTGTTCGGGGAGAGGACAATGGAGGTGACGGCGCGGAGTTTGGTGGGGTCGTTGATGCGGGCGCACCAATTGTAGAACGCCTGTTCGGTGCCGTTGACGGTGAACTTGACCTTGACGCGATGGTAATAGGCGGGCGATTGATCGGTGGGGAGGATGTCCTGTTTTTTGACTTCGAGGCCGGTGTTGGTGGCTTCCTTGTAGGCGGTTTCCTGGAGGGAGGTTTGGACCGTCTCGAAGAACGATGGCTTGGGTTCGTGGGCATCGAGCCAGTCCATTTGAGGCAACTCCTCGTCGGTGAGGTCGGCGATGTTTTCCGCAACGATGAGTTCCTGAACCGCCTTGTCATGGCGCTTGATGATTCCGGCCTTGGTGGCGGCGAAAAGCTTGAAGCCCAGGATATTAACGATCAGGAACCCGGCGAGGGCGAAGAAGATCAGCAGTTTTTTTTCTCGTGGTGACACGGTGTGGTGGATGGTGGGATGGTGTAAGGGGAAAACCGCCGGTGGGTGGAATTGTCGGTGGAGTGGCTAGTTCTTGGGGATTTCGGTCCTGAAGTTGAACTCCCAGCCGCGGGTGCTTTGGGTGGGTTCCGAGGTGCTCCATTTGAAGTTGGCGAGGTCCTTGCTGCGGGTCAGGGCTCCCCTGAACTGGTTGACGATGGCGGGTTGCTGGGCTTCGCCGATGAGGGTGATCTCGGTGGCGGTGACGGTGGCTTTTCTGAGCCGGAGGCCGCCGGGCGGAATGCAGCGGGCGACGCGGTGGAGGATCTCGATGGGCGAGTACTGGGTTTCCACGGCGTGGGAGAGTTCCCGCCATTTGGCCTTGTGGGTTTCGAAGGTGGCGGCATCCGGGGCGGCGGCGAGGGCGTCGGCTTCGAGGCGGGCGGTTTCCTGCTGGATGCGCCAGAGTTTCTGGCCCTGATAGCCGATGAGGCCGAGGTAGGCGAGGACGATGGCGGCGGTGGTGAGGATGATGTTGCGGCGGCGCAGGGCGGCGCGGCGGGCGGCGCGGACATCCGCGGGAAGCAGTTTGCAGCGCGGGGTGGGGAGGACCGGGGCCGGGCGGGGGCTGACCTCGACCGGGCAGCGGAAGGCGGTGGAGAGAGCCTCGGTGGACGGGGTTTCATCGGTCCAGAGGGCGATCCGGCTTGGGTCCAGTTCGATGCCTTGGAGGGAAAGCTGGATCTGGGCGAGGCGGATTTCGCGGACCAGATCGTCACCGGGCACCGGGTTGGAGATGGAGGTGGCCTGGCAGTAAACGGTGTTGCCCGCGTGATGGAAGGCGAAGACCCAGCGGCCGAATTCCTTCCAAATGGCGAGGCATTCGCCGGTGGTGGGGAAGGCACGGGCGGAGAGATCGAACTCCTTGGGGCCGCGGGTGGGCATGTCGCCCTCGCCCGGGGGGCGGAGTTGGATGGAGAGCAGGGCGGTGGTTTCGCCCTGGCGGTCGATGATGAAGGTATCGGAGAGTTGGCCGGCCATGGGGTCCGGGCGGATGCCGAGGCGTTCGGCGTGCATGGCGGCGAGTTCCGGGAACAGGGACTCGTCCTCGGTGGTGACCTTGAGCGGGATAGCGGTGATGCTCTTGACCGGGAACAGGAGGGAGATGTCGCCCTGGGGCAGGGCGGTCAGGTCGCCGGCCCGCTCGATGGTGGTGGCTTCGTGGAGGGTGAAGCCGGACTCGGGTTGGCCGGTCCAGATTTCCCAACCGATGGCGCCTGGAAGGATGAGTGTTTTATTGGCGGGCTTGCTCACGGGATGATTTGTTCGATGCGTTCGAGAAGGGCGGGGTTGCCGGAGCGGTTGCGGACGACGACGGTGATGTTGAACTTGGCAGCGGCGGTGTAGCCGGTGCTTTCGATGCGGGTGGTGGTGTCGTTGACTGTTAGGCGCCCGGCGAGTTGGGGGGCCATACTGGTGTTTATTCCAATCAGGTCAAGCGCGGCGTTGACATCGCCAAAGGGGACGTCGTCCTCGGTGTCGCGGACGCCATCCGGGCCGCAGACGGTTTCCGGGATGATGGCGGCCATTTCCACCTGGACTTCGGTGGCGGCGGCGATGAGTTCGGCGGGGGCGTCGTTGAGGTCGAGCTTGCCGCCGCTCCAGATGGTGAACCAGTTGCGCCAATCGGGGCGGACGGCTTCGACGAGGTCCATGCCACGGACGAGGTTGATTTCGTCGAGGTTGTAAAACGGGTGGTTGAACGGCTGGTTGAAGCGGCCTTGCTCCTCATACCAGTCGACTTCCGCGCCGTTGAGGTTGGTCTCGTCATCGGCATCGACCCAGTCGGCGAGGGAGTCGGTGATGGCTTGGGCGGTATCGAGTTCGATGCCCCAGTTGATGAAGATGTCGCGGATGAAATCCTTGTCGTTGCCGAGCAGGAGGGCGTTGATGTTGAAGCGGGAGCCTTCCGAGATGACGCGGACATCGAAGCCGCCGCCGGCTTCTTCGTCGAACTGGTGGAGGATGGGATCGGCGCGTTTGACGACGGGGTTGGAGCCGATGGCGATGCCCATTTCAGCAAACTGGCGGGCGCGGGAACCGTGGACCTTGGCGGAGGCGACATTCATGTCAAAGGAGATCACGCGAAGGGTGATCATGGCCGCCATGCTGAGAATGGCGATGAGCCAGAGCACGGCCACCAGCGTGAGGCCGCGAGGGGATCGGGGGCACTTGGGGTGGACGGTCATTTACGGGGAGAGGGGGGTTGGCCGGGGCGGGTACCCTGCCCTGAGCCGGGATTGCCAGGAATGGTGACGCCGCCGGGGCGGCCACTGCCGCCACCGCCGCCGGGTCGGCCACCGGGTTGGCCACCGGGTTGGGCTCCGGGTTGGGCTCCGGGTTGGGCTCCCCCCTGGTTTTGGAGGTTTTGGCGGAGGACGACCTCGGGGTTTTGTTTGGGGGAGATCCAGAAGATGTGGCGGATTTCCTCGCCGCGGGCACCGATGGACATGACCAGTTCGAGTTGGATGGGGAGTCGGCCCTGGATGTCCCAGTCGTATTGCCATTCCATGGTGCGGCCATCGAGGACTCTCCATTCGAAGTAGGCCACGTCGCTGAGCAGTTCGATTTCGGCGAACGGTTCTTCGGGGAGCGAGGATTGGCCGCCGGTGGTTTCGGAGTCCTCGAGGATTTCGTTTTGGTAATAGCGCAGGACGATGGAGAGGAAGCCGGAGCGGCGGCGGACGGTGGAGAGTTGGACGGCTTTGGCGACTTGGGGAGAGCCGCCCCAGGTGAAGCTGAGGGGGACTTTCTGGAGGGTGAGGTCGCTGAGGTATTGGCCGCGGCTGTCTTCCACGGTGAGTTCGAAGCGGGTATTGCCGGGGAGGGAGGAGAAGCGTTTGCTGAGGAGTTCGAAGAACGCCTGGTGGAGCATTTCCTCGTTTTGGGAGGTGATGACCGAGTTGCCGAGGGCCAGTGAAGAGCGGGAAATGCTGAAAACCATGCCGATGAGCATGGCCGTGAGGAGCACGGCGATCACCATTTCGAGCAGGGTGAAGCCGGCGCGACGGGTGGTGGGCGGGTGGTGGGTCACACGGGTGGTCATGGTTGGTACATGCGCCCGTAGCGCCAGGTTTCCGCGGAGCGTTCTTTCCATTCCCCTCCGTCATACCAGCGGGCGGTGACGGTGATGAGGTACATTTCCTGGAGGATCTGCCCTTCTTCCGTCTCCAGGTTGTCAAGGATGGAGATGGTGGTGATCATCTCCATGTCGGAATCGCCCACGGCATTGGTGAGGGCCCCCTCCTCAAGGACCGGCAGGGAGAGGGTTTCGACGAGGGCGCTGTCGAGGATCCGGGTGAGGCGGAGTTCGGTTTGGGTGAGGGAGGCGGCCTTGCCCATCTGGTGGAAGGCGACGACCAGACTAACGGCGACCGCGCTGAATACCGCCAGCGCGAGGATGACTTCCAGCAGGAGGAACCCCGGGTGGCGGCGCGGCGCGGGTGGGCGGGTCAGGTTCATGGGTTCTCGACGATCATTTCGCGGACGGTGGCGGTGAGGGGGTGGTAGGAGCCCTCCATCTGGTTGTCGCCGATGACGACGCGGACGCCGATCGGTTCACAGAGGCCGTCGGGATCGAAGCGCCAGACGTGGATGAAGCGGTCGCTCATGGGGAGCCATTCCTCGCTGTTCCAGTGGCGGATGAAGACGGTGAGAGGCTGGTTGAGGGGGATCCGGTCATGAACCGGGCCGTTGGGGCTGTTGGTTTCGACGGTTTCGCCGCCGACGGTTTGGCCGAGGGCGGTGAGGGTTTCGTCCTGGCCGGCCTGGGCGAGCGGCAGGAGCCGTACGCTGTCGGGCCGGAATTCGAGCGCGTAGGGGGTTTGCTGGAGGATGGCGATGGTGCGGGCGCGTTTGGCGAGGCCTTCGATCGAGCTGAAGGTGTCCTTGATCGCTCGTTCGTCGGAGGAATAGTACATGGCGCCCACGGCGCCGCCGAGCATCATCACGGCGATTACGAGTACGAGAACAATTTCGATCAGCGTGAAGCCGCCGCGCGCGTTAGAAGTCCTGACTGTTGATGTCATCCGCGGTTCCTTCCTGTCCGTCATCGCCCAAGCAGATGATTTCCGGTTCGTTGGGGTTTTTCTTGCCCGGGAAGCGGTAAACGTACTCGCGGGACCATGGATCGAGGGTCAGTTTGGACATGCCCTTGCCGACGAGGGCCTGGAGCCCTTGCTGGGTGCTTGGATACTGGCCGGTGTTGATCCGGTACATGTTGAGGGTGGTGAGGTAGCTGTTGATGTCGGTTTTGGCCTGGGTGGGTTTGGCCTGTCCGGCAATTCCGCGCATGGCGAAGATGGCGCCGCCCATGATCATGGCGATGATCCCGAGGACGATGACCATTTCGAGGAGGGTGAAACCGGCGTTGCGGCGGACTTTGAGGGGTGGTTGGGGTAGTTTCATGGGCGTGAGTGGTTGGTGTGTGGGGCGAGAGCCTTTCATGGATGAAAACGCCGCGCCACTGAAAAGTTGTCAGAAGAATGATTCGGTGGGTGAGAAAGTTCGGTTTCAGGGGGGGCTCGGATGTCGGAAATGGCCTGGAATCCAGGATTTTACGGGAGCGTGCGGCATAAGGCTTGCGCTGGAGGATGAAAACCCGCTGGATGGGTGCCGCAACACTATGAATAAAGTTCTTTTGATCGGAGCAGGCGGCGTGGGCAGTGTGGTGGCCCACAAATGTGCGATGGTGCCGGAGGTTTTCGGCGAAATCACCCTGGCCTCGCGAACCCAGGCGAAATGCGATGCGATCGCCGCCGAGGTGAAGCGGCGGACCGGGCGGGAGATCGCCACAGCGCAGGTGGACGCGGATGATCCGGCGCAAACGGCGGCGCTGATCCGGCAAACCGGGGCGAAGTTGGTCATCAATGTGGCGCTGCCCTACCAGGATCTGGCGATCATGGACGCCTGCCTGGAGGCCGGGTGCGACTATCTGGACACCGCCAACTATGAGCCGAAGGACGTGGCGAAGTTCGAGTATTCCTGGCAGTGGGCGTATCAGGAGCGGTTTGCCAAGGCGGGTTTGGCGGCCCTGCTCGGCTCGGGTTTCGACCCCGGAGTGACCAATGTGTTCACCGCGTGGGCGATGAAGCACCAGTTTGATGAAATCCACACGCTGGACATCATCGACGTGAACGGCGGCAACCATGGCAAGGCGTTTGCGACCAATTTCAACCCGGAGATCAACATCCGTGAGGTCACCGCGCCCTGCCGGCACTTCGAAGGCGGGGAGTTTCTGGAAACGGCGGCGATGTCGCGGCACCAGCCGTTCACCTGCCCGGACGGGGTGGGAAGCTACGAAATCTATCGGATGTATCACGAGGAACTCGAATCGCTGGTGAAGCATTTCCCGAGCATCCGCCGGGCGCAGTTCTGGATGTCGTTCTCACCGAACTACCTCAAGCACCTGGAAGTGCTGCAAAACGTGGGGATGACCCGGATTGACCCGGTGACGATCCAGGGGGTGGAGATCATTCCATTGCAGTTTCTCAAGGCGGTGCTGCCGGATCCGGGCGATCTGGGCAAGTCCACCAAGGGGAAAACCTGCATCGGCAACGTGTTCACCGGGGTGAAGGACGGTCAGCCGAAGGCCGGCTATCTTTACAATATCTGTGACCACGAAGCGTGTTTCGCCGAGGTGGGTTCGCAGGCGATTTCCTACACCACCGGGGTGCCGGCGATGATTGGCGCGCGCCAGATGCTGGCCGGTAACTGGCGGAAGCCGGGGGTTTGGAACATGGAGCAGCTTGATCCGGATGGTTTCATGGCGGATCTGACGGTTCATGGGCTGCCGTGGCAATGGGTCGAACTCACGCCCGCACAGGCGACCGGTTTCCAGGTCTCACGGCCCGACTAACGCGCTTCGGTAAAATTTCAGTAAATTTTGGAAAATCCCTTGCCAGCTCCCCCCGCCAACCCCATATTCGCTGCCGTGAACCGTCGCAAAAACTTTTTCGTAGTTGTCTCCGTCCTGTTGGCTGGCTCTTCTGTAAGCCAAGCGGATATTTTCCTAGGATTTACCACTACCCGGGTTTACCGGCAGGCCATTGATGGAGTTCCGTTTCGCGAGGGGGTCTTCGGAGTCCTGCTGTGGGACGGGAACTGGGTGGTTGAGCCCTGTGCTGGCAATGGCGGGGCGGTATACATGGGTCCCAGTATCATCTGTCCGCTCGGGACCACCGCTTTTCTGGTCGGTGGTGACGCCGATTCGGACGGAGTGCGGGATGATTTCACCTATTGGTCGGTGAGTTCGGTGATTCCCGCCGCCGTGATTGAGCCCAATCTTCCCGGGGGGTGCTCCCTCTACTCCGCTCCGCCGTCCAAACTGCCCCGCCCGATCGGGGCCTTCATTGATATGACGGACACGTTGTACTACGACATCCAAACCGAGGCAGTGACCGAGTATCGGCTGCCCGAATACGTTTTCGGGATTGACTATGCGACTCGCAACGAGATGGACCAGCAGATAGTGACGGGGCGCTATGAGTTTGCCTGGCCGCGCTTGGGCGCACCCGAAGACCGAGTCATGATTCCCGTTCAATACTACCCGATCCCCGAGGGGCGCATCAAGAGGAGCAACGTGTGGCAGGGATTCAGTTTCACCAAGCTGAACGGTAGGAACCTCATTTGGGAGGGCGGCTTTGTCAGAATGGATCCGCGGGTTGGCAATCTCTTCGAGTGGCAGGGTAACAACGCTGATACGATTTTCCCGTCTGCGGACACCCTGTATATGGATATGTCCAGGCTGGAGCCCGCTCCCGTCGGCGACCCGACCCGTCCCATCATTCCGGGAGATACGTTTTATCCCGGGTTTGTGGCGCCAGGAACCTCCCGGGTGCTGTTGGCCAACCCGTTGGTGCACGAGGGGGTCATTCCTCCCGGAATGATTCCAATTGCGGGAGCCGTTGGTTCGCCGCCGGATGGCGAGGCGATGCTGCGGGTGGCGCTGGAGCGGGTCGCGCCGACGAGTACGGTGGCCTATGACCTGTCGTCCCGGACTTACGAACTGCCGATTACGTTCGCCAACACCTACGAGGGATGGGCCGCGGTCAGGTTCCCGATCGGCACGCCGTCGAGCGTGAGGGCGGCCGGCGGGGACCCGGATGGGGACGGGTTTACCAACTTCCAGGAGTGGCCAGCCAATACCGATCCGATGAACCCCGCCTCGAAGCCGGGCGGGGGGATGCTGGCGTTTGTGCAGGGCCGGGTGCTGCGGTCCACCGGCACGTCCGGATCCGGCTATTGGGAAACCAAACATCCGAAGGTGATCAATGCCTACCCCGAGATCTCCTATGATTACGAGTTCAGCTCCGATCTCAAGAATTGGCGGATCGTTGGCGGCGACGATCCGGAGTGGGAGTTGGTGAACTCGGACACGGAGATCAAGATCCGCAGCAGGGCTGAGAAGCTCAGCGGCCAAGGTTTCCTCAGGCTTAAGATGACCCAAGCCGCCCCGTCGATCGGGCAGAGCGTTGAGTGATCGCCGGGCCCGGGGATGGTGAGTTCACCGCCCCGCACCAGCTCGGAACCATCATCCTTATTACTAGAGCCCAGCAGGTTTGTTCATGCCGCCTCCCCTGATTGACAGCACTGAAGCTCTGGTTGAATATCTTTCAGCGAGCCGCTTCAAGGCAGTTGCGCCGGTGTGTGCGATTGATACCGAAGCGGATAGTCTCCATCGTTACCGCGAATCCCTCTGTCTGATCCAGTTTGCCGTGGGAGAAGAGTGCCTGTTGATGGACCCGCTGAAAATAGGCGATATGACGGAGTTGGGGATCTTCCTGACACGGGCAGTGGTGTGGATGCACGGTGCCGACTACGACATGACAATGCTCAAACGGCAGTTTGGCAGCCTGCCAACCTCGGTGTTTGACACCCAGATCGGGGCCCGCCTGTTGGGCGCGCGGCGGTTCGGGTTGGCGGATCTCGTCAACCAGTTCTTCGGGGTGGAACTTTCCAAATCCTCCCAGAAGGCGGATTGGGGCAAACGCCCGTTGACTCCCAAGATGGCGGAATACGCGCTGAATGATGTACGGTACCTGCTGCCGATGGCGGAAATGATCGTGACCGAGCTGCGGGCCAAGGGGCGCTACGACTGGTTTTTGGAAAGCTGCGAGGCGGCCCGAACCAAGGTGCTGGAGCGTGGCGATGAGCAGCGCGAAGATGGATGGAGGATCCAGGGCTCCGGCAAGTTTGATCCGCTCACTCTGGCTTGCCTGCGGGCTCTCTGGTATTGGCGGGACGCGGAAGCGGAGAAGTGGGATCGACCGTCATTCATGGTGGCTACCAACCGCCAGCTCATCGACTGGAGTGTGCAACTGGCCCAGCGGCAGACCCCGGACCTCCCGAGACATTTCCGCCCGGACCGGGTCAAGCGGTTCAAGCAGATGCAGGATGACCTCCGCTTGTTGCCAGAATCCGAGTGGCCGCTCCGGGTCAAGACGGTCCGCCGCAAGCGGGATCGTAACTTCGAGCAAAAGGTCGATGGGTTGATCAAGGCCCGCGACAAAGTCGCCGCCGAGCTGGATATCGAAGGGTCGTTGATCGCCTCCCGGGCGGTTCTCGAAATGCTCGCTGCCGGAGAGTGCGAGGCGGGAGCAGTGCTCATGGCCTGGCAACGCGATGTTTTGGGCTTGCTTCTCTGACCCGCCGCAGGTAGTTTTTGCCGGTTGGGGGGGACCTCCGACAAGCCAGCAAGTTATGGTCACCGTGCCTCCAATGCCTGTTCCTCCAATGCCGGTTCCGCGAACGGACGGGTCTGCGGATAATGGTTCGCAGGTGGTGTTTTTTTGTCACTATTGTGGAGTGGGTTTGACCATCAACCGCCACCAGTCAGGGGGCGGAGGCCCCTGCCCGGCGTGTGGCAATTGGTTGGCCGTGCCGTCACAACCCGGGGCGGGAGGAGGTCCGGGGTATCCCGTGGGCTCTTTGGTCCCCCCATCAGTGGCTGCGGTACCCACGGCTCAACCACCTGCTGGGGTGGCGGCGACCACTCACCGGAAAGGCCGGGTGCTGGCGGATCTGACAGTCGATTCCGGGCATTTGGAGCGCCGGGAAGCCACCCGCACCCTGGTGGTACTGGGCATGTTCATGGTGGCTGCGGGGGCTTGTGCGGCGGTATTCTTTTTGATGACCAACTGGGTGGCGAGGTGAGCCGGGCCCTGGGGCCGATTGCCCCGGCTTGGACCACAAAAAATCCCATGGATTTCGCTGATCAGCCTTGTCTATTCTGCTGAAAACAACGAGGATCGGTCCGCCTTATGACCGATTCTCCAAATGATCCTTTGAAAGCCGATACCCAGGTAGCCGTGCAGCAGCAGTATGATGCCGCCCAGATCGATAAACTCGAGGGGCTGGAGGCCGTCCGCAAGCGTCCCGGCATGTATATCGGTGACCCGGACGTGCGCGGGCTTCACCATTGCGTGTTCGAGGTTCTGGACAACTCGATCGACGAACACCTGGCTGGCTATTGCAACCGCATCAAGGTCGCCATCCACGTGGACGGCTCGGTTTCCATCGCCGACAACGGCCGCGGAATCCCCGTCGACATGCATCCGAAATTCGGCATGCCCGCCGTCGAACTGGTGCTCACCAACCTCCATGCCGGTGGCAAGTTCGGCCAGGGTGCCTACAAATACTCAGGAGGCCTGCACGGTGTCGGTGCCAAATGCGTCAACGCGCTGGCCGACTGGTTCCGCGCCGACATCATGCGCAACGGCAAAATCCACCGGATTTGCTTCGAACGCGGCAAAACCTCCGAGCCGCTCCATGTGGTCGGTGAGGTCGATCCTGGCAGAACAGGCACCACCATCACCTTCTTTCCGGACGCCACCATCTTCGTCGATACCATCGAGTTCCATTTTGACCGTCTCGCCACCCGGCTCCGGGAACTCGCTTTCCTCAACCCGGGGCTTACCATCGACCTCGAGGACGAACGTCCCGAATCCGCGAAAAAGGGCTCGTTTTTCTACGCCAAGGGCATCGAGGAATTCGTCGTCCAGCTCGGTGAGAACAAGACCGTCATCCACGATGAGCCGGTCATTCTTCACGGCAAACGTCAGATCGATCTGGACTACGACGGCAAGCAGACCACCGACGATGTTTTTGCGGACGTGGTTTTCCAATACAACGATTCCTACAACGATCAGATCCTCTGCTTTGCCAACTCCATTCCCAACGGCGACGGTGGCACGCATCTGACCGGTTTCCGCACCGCCCTCACCCGGGCCATCAACCAATATTCCCGGGTCAACAAGATCCTCAAGGAAAAGGATTCGGCGCTCTCCGGCGATGACGTCCGTGAAGGCTTGGTCTGCGTCATTTCGGTCAAGATGCCCAACCCGCGGTTTTCCTCCCAAACCAAGGACAAGCTGGTCAACACCGAGATCGAGGGAGTCATTTCTTCGATTGTTTATGAGGGAATCATGCAGTACTTCGATGAAAACCCGGCGCTGGCACGCAAGGTCATCGAAAAATCAGTCAATGCCGCACGCGCCCGTGAGGCCGCCCGCAAGGCCCGCGAAACCGTCCGTAAATCCGCCCTGTCCGGAGGAGGTTTGCCAGGGAAACTGGCCGACTGTTCCGAGCGCGATCCGGCGAAATCCGAGTTGTATATTGTCGAAGGAGACTCCGCCGGTGGCTCCGCGAAACAGGGCCGGGACCGCCGCAACCAAGCGATCCTGCCGCTGCGCGGGAAACTCCTCAACGTCGAGAAGGCCCGCCTTCACCGCGCCCTCCAGAACAAGGAAATCCAGAACCTGATCACCGCCATCGGCGCCGGCATCGGCGATGGCGAGCAGGAGGGCTCCTTCAATATCGCCAAGGTGCGCTACCATAAGATCGTCATCATGACCGATGCCGACGTGGACGGCTCCCACATCCGCACCCTGCTGCTCACCTTCTTCTGCCGCCAGATGCCGGAACTGGTGAAACGCGGCTTCCTCTACATCGCCCAGCCGCCGCTCTATCTGGTCACCCGTAAGAAACGCTCCGAATACGTCCAGGACGACGACCAACTCAACCGCATCCTCATCGAACTCGGCGCCGGTGAAGTCGTGCTCCGGACCTACGACCAGTCCCGCACCTTCACCGCCGAGGAACTCAAGGACATTCTCGAGACGTTGTCGTCCCTGTCCCGCTACATCCGCTCGATCGAAGGCAATGGCGGCAACTTCCGCCACTACCTCGCCGCCCGCCGCGGCGATGGCCACCTGCCCGATTTCATGATCCGCATCCGCGAGGGCAACGACGAGAGCGTCATCTATATGGCGGACGAAAACGTTTTGCGCGATTACGCCGCCGACAACCGTGATCTGCGGCTCTTCGACGAAATTCTAACCGATGAGGAACTGGTCAAGGGCACCGGGCCGTCCCGTCGCGCGGTGCTCCACGAACTCCACGAGTCCCACGCCATCGCCCGGATATTCGCGCGCCTGGCAGAAGTCGGACTCGATCCGGCCAACTTTTTCTCGGACGACGTGCCGTTGTTTGAATTGGTGGAAGGAGAGGGCGACAAACAGCACGCCACCCGGCTGTTTGGCATCCCGGAAATCCTCTCCCGCGTTTTGGAAATCTCCAGCAAGGGCGTGCAGATCAAACGCTTCAAGGGTCTCGGTGAAATGAACGCCAAGCAGCTTTTCGAAACCACCATGGACCCCGCCACCCGCCAGTTCCTCCGCGTCCGCCTTGACGAGGACAACGCCGTCGAAGCCGACAAGATGTTCGATATCCTCATGGGCGACATCGTCGAACCCCGCAAACGCTTCATCGAGGATAATGCCCTGAACGTCAGAAACCTCGATGTCTGACCGTGGCGGCGGATTGCATCCGCCAAGCCAACATCACCACAATGAAACCCTCAGCCAAGTCCACAACTTGCGAGCCCCTTCATGGGTCAACCACAGTTGCCGCAAAATGCCCGTCCCTTACTTCGCCGCCAAATCCCCCAACATGAAGGCGATCCTCCTTCAGGAAAGCCCCGCCGCCTTCCGTGTCCGCAACCTCTTCGTCTCTGCCAACGCCCTGTCGCGGGCCTGAATCACCTTATATATCTCATGTCACAGAATCAGATCAAACCAATCAACGTCGCCGAGGAGCTGTCCCAGTCGTTTCTGGAGTACTCGATGTCCGTCATCATCTCCCGGGCATTGCCCGATGTGCGCGACGGACTGAAACCCTCGCAACGCCGCGTCCTCTACGCCATGCGCCAGCTCGGCGTCACCCCCGGCAAGGCCCACGTCAAATGTGCCAAAATCGTCGGTGAAACCATGGGTAATTTCCACCCCCACGGTGACCAGTCGATCTACTCGACCCTCGTCAACATGGGCCAGCCCTGGTCGATGCGCGACATGCTGGTCGATGGCCAGGGAAACTTCGGATCGGTGGAAGGCGATGCCGCGGCGTCCATGCGGTATACCGAAGCCCGCCTTCACCACCTCGGCGTCGCCATGATGGAGGATCTCGACAAGAATACCGTCGATTTCCAACCGAACTATGACGGCTCGCAGGAGGAGCCCACGGTGCTGCCCTCGGCCTTTCCCAATTTTCTGGTCAATGGCGGCACCGGCATCGCCGTGGGCATGGCCACCAACCTCGCCCCGCACAATCTCGGTGAGGTCATCGACGGTATCTGCGCGCAAATCGACAAGCCGGAGATCGAGTTGGAGGAACTGATGCGATATATCAAGGGACCGGATTTTCCGGTGGCCTGCGAGATCCGCGGCATCCGCGGGATCGAGGACTATTTCCGCACCGGGCGTGGTTCGATGCGCCTGCGTGGCAGGGTCGAGATCGATGAAAACGAGAACGGCAAATCCATGATCGTCATCCGCGAGGTGCCTTATGGCGTCAATCGCGCCACCCTTCAGGAACGGATCGCGGAACTGGTGAACTCCAAGGTGCTCACCGGCATCTCCGGCATGAGGGACCTTTCCGACGAGGAAACCCGCATCGAAATCGAGCTGAAACGCGACGCCCGCCCGCAGGTGGTCGTCAACCAACTCTTCAAACTCACCGCGCTGGAAACCTCGTTCAGCGTCAACATGCTGGCCATCCATCAGAGCCGGCCCAAGCAGTTTTCGCTCAAGGAGGCGATTGACGCCTACATCGAACACCGCCGCGAGGTGATCATCCGCCGCACCCGCTATTTGTTAGGAAAGGCGGAGGAGCGCGCCGAACTGCTGGAGGCCTTCCTGCTGGCGCTGGGCCACCTCGATGACTTCATCAAGATCATCCGCGATTCGAAAAACCGCGATGAGGCCCGCGAACGGCTGGCGGCCTACGACTTTTCCGTGGAAACCGCCGAGTCGCTCGGGATTCTCATCCGCTCCCAGGCGGCCATCCAGGGTGACCGCTACAAGTTCTCCGAGCGCCAGGTCAACGCGATCCTCGAACTCCGCCTCTATCAGATCACCGGGATGGAGCAGGACAAGGTCAAGGGCGAATACGACGGGGTGTTGGTGGACATCAAGGACCTCATGGACATCCTCGCCCGCGAGGTGCGCGTGCTGACGATCATCAAGGACGAACTCCGGCTGATCAAGGACAAGCACGCCACCCCGCGCAAATGCCAGATCGTCGCCCAGGCGGGCGAGGTGGCGATGGAGGATCTGATCCCTAACGATGCGATGATCGTGACGCTCTCCCACCGCGGCTATGTGAAACGCACGCCCGCCAGCGAATACCGCCTGCAGGGGCGCGGCGGCAAGGGCCTCAAGGGCATGGAAACCAAGTCCACCGGCAAGAACGAGCCGGATGATTTCGTGGAGCACATGTTCTCGGTGCAGGCGCATGATTATCTCATGTTCTTCACCAATACCGGCCGCGTGTATGTCGAGCGCGTGTTCGAACTGCCGGAAGGATCACGCACCTCGACCGGCCGCTCGATCCGCAACGTACTCAACCTCAAGCCGGAAGAAAAAATCGCCGCCCTGCTGAGGCTGGAGCGCACCGTGGATGACGACGGCAACGATGTCACCTTCCGCGAGGACGCGGGCTTCGTGTTTTTCGGCACCCGCAGCGGCAAGGTCAAGCGGACCGCGCTCAATGATTTCCGCAGCCAACGCAAGGACGGCCTCATCGCCATTGTGCTGGAAGAGGACAACGAACTCATCGGCGTGCGTCTGACCAACGGCTCGGATCACATCGTCATGGTCACCAACAAGGGCATGAGCGTCCACTTCGATGAAAACGACGTGCGCAATCAGGGTCGCAAGTCGATGGGAGTCCGGGGCATTCGCATCGCCGAGGACGACTACGTAGTGGGCTTGGCGGTGGCCACCACCGGAGCCACCCTATTGGTAGCTGCCGAAAACGGAATCGGCAAGCGCTCCCCCTTTGGGGATTACCGTAAGACACACCGTGGCGGCAAGGGCGTCAAGGCGATGAGTCTTACCGAAAAGACCGGCAATGTCGTCGGTGCCGTCACCGTGACCGAAGCGGACGAACTCATGCTGATGACCTCCACTGGCCAGAGTATCCGTATCCGCGTCAGTGACATTCGGGAAACCGGACGGGTGACCCAAGGCGTGAAACTCCTCACCCTCAAGCAACGCGAGAGCTTGCAGGATGTGTCGATCTTCATTCCGGATGGCGAGGATGCGGAGGGAGACGGGGATGCCGGCAGTGCCAACGAACCATCCGGTGAAACGCCATCCGACGGAGCGCCGGCTTCAGCCGGCGAGGACTCCGCGGCCACCGACGAGAACGCCGAATAGCGGTTTCATGAATCTGGTTCACCTGCTTGATCCCCTCATCCTGAACCTTCGCGGCCAAATGTTGCTGGTGGATGCCGGGGTGGTCACAATTTGTGACCACCTTTCCCGGCTGGAATTCTCGAAAAGCCTGCCCTACGCCTTCACCGAACACGGAGCCCTCATGGCCGCCAACGTCCTCAACAGCCCGGAGGCGGTCAGAATGGATCGCTGGCTTCAGCCGGCGAGTCCCAGTCACCAACGCCGGCTGCCTGCTTCGCTAAAGCTACGAAGGCCAAGAAAGCCAGGGCTCCATCTCCGCTCAAAATGGCAGTGAACCGTGGCATCTATGATCGGGGCTATCTACGGCACTGGGATTTGCCCGGATCCAGCCAGGCAATCACCTTTCGCCTGGCGGATTCCGTTCCGGTGAAAGTTATCAAGGAGTGGCGGCGGGAGTTGGCAGCCTTACCCGACGAAAAAGTCCGGCACCGCGAACTCCACCGACGGGTGGCCCGGTATGAAGACAGCGGCCACGGAGCATCCTATCTGCGGATTCCCGAGTGCGGCAAGATCGTTTGTGACTGTCTGACCGCAGGGCATCCGTCGCGCTACCGGCTTATTGAGTGGTGTGTGATGTCTAATCATGTGCATGTGTTGTGCAAGCTCGACCAAGGGGAGTCGATGGCGGAGATTGTGGGTGGTTGGAAAGGCGCGAGTGCGGTTAGGATCAACCGGGTGGTGGCCAGGGAAGGAACGCTTTGGTTGAGGGAATATTATGACCGCTATGTCAGGGACTTGGATCATTTCAACGAGTGTAGGGCCTATATCCGGAATAATCCGGTGAAGGCGGGATTGTGTGAGAAACCGGAAGACTGGCAGTTTTCCTCGGCAGGCTGCGGTTGGAATCCTGACGGAGCGCCGGCTTCAGCCGGCGAGTCAGATCGCCCCGAAGAGACACACGCCGGCTGAAGCCAGCGCTCCATAACTAGCGCGACCTAACAAAAACCACCATGCCCCTCGACCACCTTTCCACCGCCTTGTTCCGCGAGACCCGTGGCACCGGGTTTTTCCGGGTGCTCGCCGGGCGCAACGCGGCGTTCTACGTGGATGTACTCGACACTCTCGAAACCGAGTCCGCCGACCGCCCGCACGGCATGGGCCGCGAGGAAGTCATCGCGATCATCGCCGAAGTGCTCGAAACCCACCCGGGTTTCGAGTTCGAGGCGGATGCCGACCTGCCGGAAGCTACCGCCGCCGCCACGCTCCGTGATAAGGCACGACTACTGTTAGAGCAACTCCTTAAATGCCGCTGGCTCGACGAACCGCCGCGGCGCGATTGGCGGCGCTCGATCCATTTCGACGCCCACGGTGCCACGCTGATGGCCGCGCTGCGCAAGATCGCCCACCCGGACGCCGCGGTGTTCACCGACAAGCTCGTCGCGGTTTGCGCGATGCTGGCCGATGAGGTGGAACTCTCCGCCCGCCCGTGGCAGGCGGTGGAGAACTGCCTGTCCAGCGTCCGCGAGGGGCTCAACGAGTTGCGGGCGATGCAGAAGTCCGTGCAGCGGCTCACCCGCCGCCAGTTGGAGGAGGAGACCCTGCGCGGCAACCTGGCCGTGGTGTTCGATGACTATAGCGAGCAGATGTCCCACGCCTGCTACGCCGAGCTGGTCAGGGCGCGCCTGCCGCTGCGGCTGCCCGAGGCCGCCAGGCGCGTCCACGAGCGTCTCCTCGCCGATGCCGGAGCGATGGCGGACATGGTCACCGAGGTGTTGCGGCGCAATCCCAACATTTCCGCCGAGTCCGCCCGCGCCCGCGTGCGCCAGGCACTCGACGAACTCTCCTCCCTGATCGAGCGGGTGCTGCCGATGGCCGATGAAATCGACCGCCGCACTGCGGATTTCACCCGTCGTTCGCTGGCGCGATTCCGCTACTTGCAGGATGTGACCGGCGAGCGGCGCACCGAGGTGAAGGGGTTCTTCGAGACCGCCAACCGCTTGCTGGCCGGGAAACGTGCGTCGTTGCACGAACTGCCGGAGCTTCCGGATTTCCGCGTGCCGACGGCAAAGCTTCCTGCCGGACTGGACTCGCTTTACACGCCCCCCGTCCGCCGCGCGCCCACCGAGCAAGAGGCGTTCGATGACACTGCCGACGACAGCGACCGCGAAGAGGGCATGCGCGGCATGGAGCGCGCCCTGCGCGAATCGCTCTCCGTCCAGCGGGCGAACGCCTTTGTGCGCGCGCTGCCCGGGCGCAAGGGCGATACCATCGCCAGCGCCGAACTGCCGGTGCACGGCAGCGCCGGCCTTACAGATCTAATTTCCCTGCTGCTCCACGCCGAATCCGCCGAGGCCCGCTACCGGCTGGTGGTGAGCCGGGTGGCCGCCGAGGATGAACCACCGCCGCTCGATCCGCTCGATGGTTGCGCCGTGGAACGCTTCACCCTGATCAAGAAATGACCGCGGTCGCGATTGACACCCGCTCGCCTGTCACCCACACTTGTGCCTGATGCATCAACGCCGTGAACTACAATCGCTGGAGATGCACCGCAGGATCGCGGCCCGTTTGGAGCGCGATCCCGATGCGGTGCTGGCGAAGGCGTTTGCCAATCTCGACGCCTGGCAGGAGCGCCACCGTGGTTCCGCACTCGAGCCGGTGTTCCTGGAATGGCGGAACCTGCTCGGTGCGCTGAATCCTGCGGAAATCGGCGCGTTGATCACAGCGGAAGACCAACGGGCCATCCGCCTGCGCCAAAGCAGCCCCTTCGCCGGCGTGCTCACACCCAAGGAAGTATGGGCGATCAAGAAAGATCATGAAGCGGCATGAACTCGAACATCTGATCCGCGCTGCGGGCGCGATCACCGGTGCTGATGAAATCATCGTCATCGGCAGTCAGGCCATTCTTGGCGCATGGCCGGATTCGCCCGAATCGCTGTTGCGCTCGTGCGAGGCGGACCTATTTACGCTGCGGGACCCGCAGGATGCGGACTTGATCGACGGCTCGATTGGCGAGGGATCACCTTTCCACGAAACCTTCGGCTACTACGCTCAAGGCGTATGGCTGGATACGGCGACCCTGCCTGACGGCTGGCGCGGGCGGCTGGTGGAGATCCGCAACGACAACACCCGGCAGGTGACCGCCCTTTGCCTCGATCCGCATGACCTCGCCGTCTCGAAGCTGGTGGCGGGCCGGGAGAAGGATCTTGATTTTCTAACTGAAATGGCGCGGCATGACATGCTGGATCCGATCACCGTGGAATCCCGCATCGCCGCGCTGCCGGGAGAGGCCGCGGACCCAACATCGCTGCTGGCCCGTTGGCTAAGAATCCGCATGGCTGCCGACCCACCGACCCGGAAATGACCGACACCCCTCCCGAAGCTTTCGAAGAAGCTCCTCCTCCCGGCCTGCTGAATTTGCCGGAGGCCGAGCGGCTGCGGCTGGGCGAAGCGTTGCGCGAGTTGCTGGCATCCGGTTCGATCAGCGGTCTGGAGCCTGCGCGCTCGGCGCTCTATCATTGGTGTCGGCAGTATTTCGACTGGTTGCGGGAAGCGGCCGCGCTGGCAGGCCTGGAAGTGGCGCTGCTGCACGAGGAACGGCTGGTGCAGGCGGTGCCCCAGTTTGCCTCGCTGCGGCTCAAGCTGCGCCAGGATGCCACGCTGGTGTGGCTGGCGCTGTGGTATGCGGGCGATGTCCGCTGGCGCGACGACGGCCAGGACCAGGCGTTTCTAACCGTCGGCGAATTGCTGGGTCTGATCCAGGACCAACTGCTGCCGGATGCAGCCGGCCAATACGCGCGCAGCCGCTTGCGTGAGATCCTGCGGCAGGCGGAGCGCTTCAATCTGATCCGCTTCGATCCCGCCGAACCGTTCGAGGAATCGGGGATCGAGGTGCTGCCCGCCATCCGCCGGATCATTCCGTTCCGCGAGTTGGCCCAGTGGGCGGAGGCCGCCGCCGCCTTCCGCAAGCAGGCGGACCCTCCACCGGACGAGGAAATCCCACCTGACGAAGAAGCCACGGAGGAGGTGACACCATGAGCCGCGCGATCCAACTCACCCAAATCCACGCGCTCAACTGGTATGGCTACCGCGACAGCCTGCCGGTGCGGGGCAATATCGTGTTGGCCGGTGTGACTGGTTCCGGCAAGTCGATCCTGATGGACCTGCTGATGCTGGTGCTGGTGGGGCCGGAACGCGCGCGCCACCATTTCAACCGCAGCGCCACCGGCAGCCGCAGCGACCGCACCATCAAGGGTTATTGTTTGTTAGATACCAAGCGCGAGGAAAACGGCCAGACCCAGTATTTCCACGACAAGGGTGTGACCACCTACATCGCCGCCGAGTTCACCTGGCCGGACGGCTCGAAGGTCGAGACCTGGGGCCTGCGCATCGAGTTCCGCAACGCGGCGGAAACCGACGGCCAGATCACGCCGTTCTGCTGCCCCGCCAGCCTCCAGCGGGCGGATTTTCTAACCGTCACCCCCGAGGACGGCAAGACCCGCACCCGCTCGCTGGCGGAGTTCAAGGCACTCATCGACTCGCATCAGGGCCGCGTCTATGCGTCCTCGCGCGAATACCTGCGGGACATGGCCAACCCCGGCCACCTCAATTTCAACAAGGATGTGTTGGAGCGCCTGCTGCCCAGCGCGATGTCGTTCACCAACCTCAAGAGCTTCGACGACTTTTGCCGCCAGTTCGTGCTGCCGGGCGAGGCGGTGCCGGTGGACGATGTGATCTCCAGCTTCCGTGATTTCGAGTCGTATGAACGCGAGTTGCGCGAGCTGCGCGCCCAGCTCGACCGCCTGCTCCGGATCCGCACGCTGGTGACCACGCTGCGGGCGGCCGAACGCGACCGCGAGGTGGCCGGCTACCTCGCCGCCGAACACGCATGGGAACACGCCGCCGCCGATGTGGCTGCGATGACCACCCGCCTCGTCGCGCTGCGCGAGGAACATGCGGAGGATGAAGCCCGCCTCACCGATCTCGCCGGTCTAACCGTTGAAGCCGGACAACGCCGCGAGCAGCTCATGGCGGTGCTCAATGAGTCCACCGAGGGCCGCCTCTACCGCAATTTGATGGACCAAGGCCGCAAGCTGGAGGCGGAGATCGAGCGCTTGCGCGGGCTGGCTAACAAAATCGACGGCGGTCTGAAACACCGGATCAAAGCGGCCCGGCGCTGGATGCAGGAGGTGGCCAAGGCCCCGCTACATCCGTTCATCGATGTCTCCCGGATGGACGAGGCGCTCGGGTTTCTCGATTCCTGCGAGCGGGCGGAGACGTCCAACACGTTGGCCCATCTTGCCGGCGCGGCCGACCAACTTTGCAAACAATTGCGTGAACGTTTCGCCAACGATGCGACTGAACTGCGCCGCCTGCGTGCCGAAAAATCCGACCTGGAGGCACAGATCGACTCGCTCAAGCGCGGCCTGCCACCGGTGTCCCAGCCCTTGTTGCACGCGCTGCGCGAGGCGTTGCCCGCATTGCCTGGCGAGATCCCGCCGCGCGCTTTGCGCGAACTATGCGAGATCAGCGATGAAGCGTGGCGGCCCGCCGCCGAGACCGCGCTGAGTGAGAAATTCGCCGTGTTGGTATCCGCCGAGCAGCATCCGCAGGCGCTGGAGATTCTCCATCAGCTTCCCGAATCCGCTCTAACGAAGTCCGGGCCGCAGCGGTTGCTCAACACCGAGGGCGTCTCCAAGCACAAGACGGTGCGCTTGAAACATTCGCTGGCCGAGGTGTTCCGCTGCGCCGATCCGGCGGCCCAGGCTTACATCGACCAGCGCTTCGGCACCGTTATTCGAGCGCAGAGTCCGGCGGAGTTTGCCAAACACGAGGCTGCGGTGCTGCCCGACGGCCTGCTCAAACGCGGCGTGGAAATCACCCGTCCGGTCGGGTACGACGGCGTGCCCTTCATCGGCGAAGACGGCCTCAAACGCCAGCTTGAAATCAAGCTGGCCCGCTTGGGCGAAGCGGATGCCGTCATCCGCCGGGTGGAACCGGTCGAGCGCGAGATCGACCGCCTCATTGCCGCGCGCAACGAGGAGATTCCGGACCATGCCGAGATTTCCCGCGAGTTGGTTAGAGTGGAGGAGCTGCCGGCCAGGCAGCGCGAGGTGGAGGCGATCGGCGAGCAGATCCGCGCCATTGCCACCGAGGAGTTCGAATCGCTCGAAGACCGGATTCAGGAACTCAAGGACCAACTTGATGGCTACGAGCGGGAGAAAAACTCGATCCTCCGCAAGGGAGCCCATCACGAGATCCAACAAACCGAGCGGCTGCTCGAGAACCGCCGGGCGGAGGCCTCGCGGCGCGAGGATGAATTCTCCCGGATCAAACTGCGTAGCGACATCGTCCGCCACCATGATCGCTACCGCGGATGGAAGGCGGAGTTGGCCGCGCTCTATCCGCCGCATGATGTCCGCGCCCGCGAGTTCGCGAAGGCCGCCGAGGCGGCGGACAAACTCGCCATCCAGAGCATCGGTGACCTCAAGGCGGCGATGATCGAGTTCAAGCGGGCGTTCCAACCGAAGTTCGACGAGCTGTCAGAGGACGGAACCGATGCGGCCCCTTATGAGAAACAGCTGGCGTTGATCGAGGACGCGAACATTCCCGACTACGAACGCAAGTCCGCCACCGAGCGCAAACGCTGGGAGCACTTGTTCCGCGTCAATGTCCTCAACCGCATGCAGCAGGCGCTCAAACAGGTGGAAAACATCATCTCCCTGCTCAACCACCAACTCAAGCGGCCGATCGGCCACGACCGCTATCGCATCGACCGCAAGCCGAACCCCGACTTCCGCGTCTATCGGGAGTTGATCGATCTCAACGCCACCTGCCATGACGACGGCTTGTTTTTCGCCAGTCTCAACGGCGAGATGAAGGACGCGCTGGAGAACTTCCTGCATACCCTGGCGAAACAGGCCAACAGCCCGGAAGCCGCGCGGTTGCTCGACTACCGCCAGTATTTCGATTATGATTTGTTAGTCTCCGACATCCGCGATCCGGACGGCAAACCGGTGAGTGTGGACAAACAGAGCGGCAAGATGAGCGGCGGCGAAAACCAGAGCCCGTATTTCGTGGCGATCCTGGCGAGTTATCTGCACGCCTACAACCGCCACGAAACCCGGCGCAAGGAACCGTCGTTGGCCTTGGTGCCGATCGACGAGGCGTTTTCCAAACTCTCCGGCGAACGGATCCAGAACTGCCTGCAGGCAATGTCGGAGCTGGATTTGCAGGGGGTGTTCTCGATGTCGAGCGGCAACATCCCGTATGCTTTCAGCCAGTGCGATGAACTGGTGATCGTTTCCCGCAAGGAGGAGCGCCGCGGCAACCGGGTGGGCATCCGCAATATTCCGGTGGTCCTCTTCCGCGATACGCCGGAAGGACGAAAATGGATCGCCGAAGCCACCCCCGGAGCGCCGGATTCGACCGACCAGTCCACCGCCGCCGGCTGAAGCCAGCGCTCCATTCCGCCGAAGATGACTCCCATTCTCCATACTCTTGCAACCCGCTACGCGAGCGCCACCGCGGGCCGGCGTGGGGCGGGTAGGGATTTTCTAATCGACTACGAGGAACTGCTGATAGAAGCGGGTGCGCGGGATGGTGATGCGCGCGAACTGGCTGAGGCCGGACTGGTGCTTGCCGAGCGGCTATCGCAGGGCTTGTTGACCATTGACCGTGATCCTCGATCCGGCACTCCGGGGAATATCCGGCTGGCGCGGCAGGGTGGCGAAGCCTGGTTGTTCGGGCAGCTCGGAGAGGTAGCACCCTCCGCTCAACGCGAGGCGATGGCCAGGATGTTCGAGGATGCGGCGGGGCGGGTGGAATACTGGGGGGCTTGGTGTGATCGGCTCGCGCGACAGGTCCGGGACGGTGGCCCGGTGAGTCCGTTCAAACGCGGTGATGCGGCAGGCAATCGGGAGTTGCTCAAGGTGATTGAGGGAGTGCTCGCTTGGCAGGGAGAATCGCTCATGCCCTATGCCAGTGCGGTGATTTGCGGCGACTCGAAACGGTTGAAATCATTGGGAAAACGGGTGCTGGAGGCACTTGGTGCGATCACCGGAAGGACCTCGATGGAGGCCTTTGGAATTCTTGAAAAACCGCGCAGTGTTTGGCTGCACGGGCCGTTGGAGTTGGTGTTTCCGCGTGGTGAAACGCTCGATTTCAGTGGCTTGCCCGGGGCGGTGGCGCTGTCCGAAGTGAATCTGGCGGCGGCGGCGGCGATCCGGACCTGCGCCACGATCTGCCTCACGGTCGAGAACGAGGCGGTGTTTCTGGAACTGGTGAAGCGCAACCCGGGGGTGCTGCTGGTTTGGACGAGATTCGCCGGGTCTGGGGTGATGAAAATGTTAGGGCGGCTCCCAACTCATATCCTATTTCGCCACTTCGGCGACACGGATCCGGCGGGTTTCGAAATCCTGCGTGATCTGCGGGAGCGGAGCGGACTTGAGATCCGGCCGCTGCTGATGGAGCCGGTGCCCGATCCCGCATCCCCGCCGTTCAACGAACGGGAACGGGAGACGCTTAGGCGACTGTTAGGGTCAGCGGTGGTCGCGGACCTGCATCCGCTGCTGGCCCGTTATTTGGCAGGAGGTACCAAGGGGCGCTTCGAACAGGAACTGGTGCCGTTGGACCGGGTGGTGGAGGCTCTCGCCGGCAGGGAGTGATCCGGTCCATCTTTCCCCGGAAATCCGGACAGAATGTCCGCTTGACTCGGCGTTCAGGATGAGCGCCTGGAGCGCCGACATGCTGTCGGCTATACGAGGCCGACATGCTGTCGGGGCCGCTCGACACCGGCTTGCGTTTCCCTGTCACATGGTCTTGCACACCGGCTGGTGGAAGTCCACACTCCGGGCCATGAGCGACGTGATGATCGAGACGGTCAACCTTCACCGCGGCTACCGGATCGGCGAAAAGACGATCGAGGTGCTGCACGGCATCGATTTGCGGATTGATCGCGGGGAGCGGGTGTTTCTCTGCGGGCCGAGCGGAGCGGGGAAAACCACCCTGCTATACACCCTGGCTGGATTGGAACGGCCGGAGCAGGGAGCCGTGCGCATCGGCGGGGTGGATCTCTACGCCATGAGCCGCAAACAGCAGGCGCGGTTCCGCAACCTCCAGATTGGCTATGTCTTCCAAAATTTCCACCTGCTGCCGGAACTGACCGCGTTGGAAAATGTGGCGGTGCCCGGTGCCATCGCCGGCCGGGACTCCACTGCGGCGGCCTGCCGCGCCCTCGAACGGGTGGGCTTGGCCGAGCGTGGCGACCATTTGCCGGCCGAGCTTTCCGGCGGCGAGCAGCAACGGGTCGCCATCGCCCGGGCCATCGTCAACGAACCAAAGGTGCTCTTCGCCGATGAGCCGACCGGCAACCTGGACTCTCGCAATAGCAGCGAAATCATGAAAATCCTGCTCGATCTGGCCACCGAACACGGCGTCACCCTCGTCGTGGTGACCCACGATCAGCAACTGGCAAAGGTTGGCGACCGGACCTTGGTGATCCGCGATGGATCGATCCATCCGGAAGAATAAAACGCCGGTTGAATCATTTGTTTGACACGAGCGGTGGATTTTGGAGAGTTGTCTCACGTATGCATTCTACAATCGTTCCCAGCAGTGGTCCCAAGTTGAAATTGGTCGAGGCGGCGGAGAGGCTGTTCGCGGAGAGGGGCTTCGATGTGGTTTCCGTAAGGGACATCACTCACGCTGCGGGTGGCAACGTCGCGGCGATCAACTACCACTTCGGGAGCCGGGATGGCTTGGTGGCGGTGGTGATTGGGCGCTACATCACTCCGATCAACGAGCGGCGAATGGTCATGCTCGACGAGCTGGAGCAGAAGTGGGCCGGGCAACCGGTGCCGGTCGAAGCGGTCATTGAAGCGATCGTTGTTCCAGTGGTCGAGCAGATCCAACAGTCCAAGATGTCGGAGGGCCTGTATTGCAAGCTGGTGGGACGAATTTTTGGAATGCACGGCAGTCTTCCTGCCGAAATCGAGGTGCAGTTCGGCGCTTTACTCGATCGATTGAAGCGAGCGCTGCGGCTGACCCTTCGTGATATTTCGGGTGAGGAGTTGGTTTGGCGCTTGCATTTCGTGGTGGGTGGGATGTTGCACATGTTGACTCATCGCGAGAGCCTGGAGCGGATCTCGCAAGGTGCGGCGGGAACGCCTGACATGGCCACAACGGTTGGTCGATTTCTCCGGTTTGCTGCGGCTGGTCTCTTGGAGGGAACGGCAGGCAGCAAGCCCGGACCGACGCCCCAAGTCCTCCCACCTGTCTCCACGCGGACCGAGCCCGAGGTGGTGGAGGAGCCCCGGCAGGAGGAGCCAGCGGCCATTCTGGAACCCGCAGTGCCAGAGGAACCCGCAGTGCCAGAGGAACCCGCAGTGCCAGAGGAACCCGCAGTGCCAGAGGAACCCGCAGTGCCAGAGGAGCTCCCAGTGCCAGAGGAGCTCCCAGTGCCAGAGGAGCTCCCAGTGCCAGAGGAGCTCCCAGTGCCAGAGGAGCTCGCCGCTCTAGAGGAGCCGGTCATGGCTGATGAGTCACCAAAGCCGGGGCCGGTGGTGAAGAAGCGGATCAAAAAGGCGGAAGCCGAGAGTCCGCAGGTATTCTTTGATTTCTGAGAATCTGTCGGACCGCTCCGGTCGCTGCCAACGCTCGATCATGAAAAATGATTCAACGGGAAACGTCCCGACCTTTTCCGAACGACAGTTTGAAGCGACCGCAACAAACGACTTAATGTGCTTCTTTACTGCAATTACATTGTTGCTTTATCAATTTGTTTACAGCATGTTACATGTTTTTATCCGGATTTTCCGTAAGTCCACCTAACTTTCCAATGACTTCTTCCTTGGTGAAGGGGTTGCTACCCTTGCGGGCCTTGGGACCGATGTAGCCGGTCGAGAGCGCGACGTCGTCATACCAAACCGTGTTGTTCTTCGCCGCAGCATGCACAAGTAGTTTTTGAGCGAGGCGTCGGACTCGAAATCATCCTCGAAGAAGATCTTGCCGGATTTCTGCAAATTCTCCAGAGCCCGCGGGTTGTCACGGGTTTCGGCAGTTACCAGGCGCGGCGCGGGAAAGACTGCGGCGTCTTGCGCTTCCGCACCCGGAGCCGCATTGGCCAGCATCAGAAGCCCGGCGAAATAAATGACGGATGCCCGGCCGTGTTTCATCTGGTCCGTGACGGTGACTTTCATATCCTTCGAAGAATAGACGGCTGGCACCGGCGGTCCAGAGGAATCCGTTGCAGAGCGGCATCAGGGGTTGGAGTATAGCTTGAAGGTGCCGGTACCGTCCGTGGATGGGGTTCTCGCCTGGTAACATTCCCTGCTGTTAGCGGGTGGTCACGGACTTGGTGCCGGTGCGGGTTGCCGGGTCGAGGTCAAAGCGGTCGAGGTTCATGACCTTGTTCCAGGCGGCGACGAAGTCGCGGACGAACTTCTGCTGGGCGTCGGCGGAAGCATAGACTTCAGCCAGGGCGCGGAGCTGGGAGTTCGAGCCGAAGACGAGATCGACGGAGGTGGCGGTCCATTTGAGCTTGCCGGTCTTGGCGTCCTTGCCTTCGAAGAAGTGTTCACACATGGGGGACTTGCTCCACGTGGTGCTCATGTCGAGCAGGTTGACGAAGAAGTCATTGGTCAGGGTGCCGGGGCGTTTGGTGAGGACGCCGAGTTCCGGGAAACCGACGTTGGTGTCGAGCACGCGCATGCCGCCGATGAGGACGGTCATTTCCGGCGGGGTGAGCGTGAGCAACTGGGCGCGATTGACGAGCGTCTCGGGTGCGGGGCGATCGAGCGTGTGGCCAAGGAAATTGCGGAAGCCATCGGCCTTGGGTTCGAGGTAGGCCATGGAGGCCACGTCGGTCATCTCTTGGGTCGCATCGGTGCGGCCGGGGGTGAAGGGAACCTTCACGTCCTGACCCGCTTTTTTGGCAGCATCCTCAATGGCGGCGCAACCGCCGAGGACGATCAAGTCGGCAAGCGAGACCTTGCTGGTCCCACTGTTGAACTCGGCTTGGATTTTCTCGAGCACGGGCAGGACCTTGGCGAGTTGCGCCGGGTTGTTGACCTCCCAATCCTTTGCGGGGGCGAGACGGATGCGGGCACCGTTGGCGCCGCCACGTTTGTCGGATCCACGGAAGGTGGACGCGGAGGCCCAGGCGGTGGAGACGAGCTGCGAGGTGGTCAGGCCGGAGGCGAGCAGCTTGGCCTTGAGACCGGTGATTTCCTTTTCGCCGATGAGTTCCCC
>JAIPKB010000063.1 GCA_021733795.1 Akkermansiaceae bacterium
CCCGACTCCGTGTCGCTCGCCCGCCTCGCTTCGTGGCGGGGCGCGAAGCTACACGACCACCCCGCCCCACGTCAATGGTTTTTGTGAAAAATTTTCAGATTTTTTCCAACTCAGTCGCAACCCGTTGATTTTGAACGGGGTTTTTCCAGGAATTCCGGCATCCCCGGTCCCCTCCGGCCATTCTTTTCAACCAGTGGGGGTTAAAAGGGGGTTAAAAGGGGCTTAAAGAGGTGTCGTGAGGGAGGTGGATCCGGATCCCGAAGCCCCCGGATGAGGGAATAAAGGCGCTGACTGTTCCTCCGCAGGACTCGATGGCGGTGCGGACGATGGCCAATCCCAGCCCGCTGCCGCCGGTGTCCCGGGTCCGCGAGAGATCGGGACGGTAGAATGGCTCGAACAGCCGCGGCAATTCGTCGGGAGCCACCCCGGGGCCGTCGTCGGTGACGGTGATGACGACCGCGGCTGGCGTGGTCGTGGTGGTGATCACCACCTTGGCCTCGGGGCCGGCGTGGATGGCGGCATTGCGGAGGATGTTGCCGAGCGCCCTGCCTAACAAACCCGGGTCGGCCACAACCTCCAGGTCCGGCGGAATATCGAGGCGCACACCGCCGGCGGCGCCTTCCCTAACAACAGTTTGGCCGGCCAGTTCATATAACAATATCGGAGCCGTCCTGACCGGCCGGGTCCGGGCCCGGGAGAAGGCGAGGATCTCCTCGACCAGAGTCGCGAGTTCCGCGGCTTCCGCCTCGATCGCGGCGAGTTGCGCAGGGCTGCTTTCGCCGAGTTTCTGCTCGAGGATTCCGAGTCCGGTGCGGAGTCTGGCGAGCGGGGCGCACAGCTCGTGGGCGGCGTCGCCGAGGAAGCGTTTCTGGCCGGAGATCAGGTGATCGAGGCGGGCGGCCATGGTTTGGATGGCGTGTCCCAGCGCCCCGAGTTCGTCGTGTCCGCGCGGGGGCAGGGAGACTTGGAAATTTCCGGCGGCGATACCATCGGTGGCATCGGTGAGCCGGCGGAGGTAGCGGGTGATGCCGAGCATGAACGGGGTCCAGAATGCCAGGCTGAGGGCCAGTACCGCAAGACCACCCCAGAGCCAGGGTTTAAGCTCGAAGAACATTCCCGAGCCGTCCAACCGGTCGGCTCGGATCAGCAGCAGCTGGTGATGGACCGGTTCACCTGCCCCCCCGAACTGCAGGTGGACGCCGGCCCAATAGCCATCGCCGGCGTCGCCCCGCATGAGGAAAACCGGGCGAGGCCGGGGCAGGGGCTGCAACTGGCCCTCATCCTGCCGGGAAACCGGCGCTGCCGGCTGCTCCTCTAGTTGCCCCGGACGAAGCCCCGGCGGCCCCATGCCCCCCGGCGGGCCTCGTCCTTCCGGGGGACCGGCCCCATCCATCATCCCTCCCCGCCGCGACCACGGGGGGGCTCCGCGCCGTTCGCCCATGCCAATTTCCGGGGCGGGCGGCAGGGCGGCAACGGCGCGCTTCAGAATGTTCGGTGGAATGCTGCGGGGGAATTGCCCCGCCCGCTCCGGGACGAGGATACCGGCATCGACATTCCGCCGGGCGGCAATGGTGGCAATGGCCGCGTCCCACCCATCCGGGGGAAGCTCCTGCATTTTCTCCAGCACCTCCTCGCCGAAATCCCGCAACCGCTCCCCCGCCGAGCCGCTGATCAGCGAGTCCAGACCCAGTCCCAACTGCCAGCGGACAAACCCCGAAAACACCAGGGCGAGCACCACCAGATGGAGTA
The DNA here is from genome assembly GCA_021733795.1 of Akkermansiaceae bacterium. GTDB lineage: Bacteria > Verrucomicrobiota > Verrucomicrobiia > Verrucomicrobiales > Akkermansiaceae > Luteolibacter. The sequence goes on from JAIPKB010000063.1 coordinate 1,750, forward strand.
CCAGCCATGCCAGTGCCTTGAGCAGGAGCGATGAGCGAAAGCGCTTGTTCATGATGAGGGCGGGAGGGATGGGTCCGCTTCCTGGAGCATGTAGCCGATCCCGCGCACCGTGTGGATGAAGCGGGGGTTTTTCGCATCGTCGCCCAGCTTCTTGCGGAGGGACGAGACATGAACATCGATCGAACGGTCGAACACATCGAAGCGGCGGGCGGAAACCTCCTCGATCAGGTGCTCGCGGGTCTTGACCCGCCCCTTGGACTTGATCAGCGCCAGCAGGATCGCAAACTCCAGGGTGGTCAGATCGAGCCGCTCGTCCCCAAGGGTGGCGGTGTGACTCTCCTCACAAACCCGGAGTGGCCCGGCAGTGAACTCCACCATCGGCGCGGCGACGTTCTTACCCGCCCGCACCCGGCGGGTAACGGCACGCAACCTAGCCAGCAACTCGCGCGACGAAAAGGTTTTCGGCAGGTAGTCGTCGGCTCCGAGTTCCAGGCCCACGATGCGGTCGGCCTCTTCGCCCAGGGCGGTCAGCATCAGCACTGGCAGGTCCGAGCTTTTGCGCAATTCCCGCAGCACGGAAAACCCGTCCATCCCCGGCATCATCACATCGAGAATCAGCGCCTCGTATGGGACGGCCAGGGCCTCGGCCAGCCCATCGGCACCGTTGTGCCGCAACGTCACCTGATAACCGAGCGGGCCGAGGTAGTCACGGATCAGGCCGGCGAGCTTGCGGTCGTCGTCCACTACGAGAATGCGGCGGTCGGCATCGGATTCCATGGTCGGAGTGCTGTTTAGCAGATATTTCCGGGGGCGTGAACCAGTTTTACAAAAACTTAACAATCCGGCGAAATACTCATTGCATCGGGCGGAATTCGTGCCAACTTGAAGTCGTCCATCACCACACTGCTATGAGAAACTCACTCCTCCTGCTGCTGGCCGGGGCCGTCGTCGCCCTTGCGGAACCCGCTCCCCCCACCCCGGGCCAACTGGCCGATGCCTACTATGCCAAGGGCCTCGCGGCCGAGAAAGCCGGCGATGTCGGCGGCGCACGGACCGCCTACACCCAGGCGCTCAAAGCCAACCCGCGGCATGCCAACTGCCGCTACCGGCTCAAGGAACTGGAGTTGAACAAGGCCACCATCGCCAAGAAAGGCCGGGAACTGCAGTTCGACAAGGTGATCATACCCGTGATCCAGATCGATGGTGCGACCCTTCAGGAATCCCTCACTGCACTCTCCACGATGATTGCCAAGGAGTCGAAAGGCAAATTGACTCCAAATTTCATCATCCAGGATCCCAACGGCAACTTTGCCCGATCCAAGATCAATCTCAATCTCAAGGGGCTGCCCGCATCGGCGGTGATCAAATACATGCTGACCCAGAGCAACGCCAAGGCCCGCTACGACGAGCACGCGGTGGTCATCATGCCGAAGTGATCGCACCTACCTGCCACTGCTGACCCACCGCACCGGTGGTAAAGCAGCCCGGCGGCAGTTGCGCTTCCCGCAGCGCCGCAGCCAGCAGCAACGGAGGCTCGCCAAGCGGTTCATCGCCGAGCGTGAAGGTGCCCCAGTGCATCCCCACGGCCTGACGGCAACCGGTTTCCTGAAAGGCCAGCACCGCCTCGGCGGGATTCAAATGGAGCGGCTCCATGAACCAGCGCGGCTCGTAGGCCCCGATTGAGATCATCCCGAAATCCACCGGACCGAGCCGCTGGCCGATCTCACGAAACCCGGGCATGTATCCGGTGTCGCCTGAATGCCAGAGATTCGTCCCGCAGCCGGAGATCGCCCACCCGCACCAATGGCTGCGGTTGCGGTCCCACGGGCCGCGCGCGGAAAAATGCCGGGCCGGGGTCGCCGTGACCCGGACCTCGCCACCAAGCCATTTCCGCGCCCACCAATCCAGTTCCGTCACCTGCCGGAATCCCCGGCGCCCGAGCCAACCGGCATGCCCCGCCGGCACGATCAACGGCACCTCCTTCCCAAGCTGCCGCAGGGTTGGCAGGTCACAGTGGTCATAGTGGCCGTGGGTCAGCAGCACGGCGGCGAGCGGAGGCAGATCCCCCACCCCGCATGGCGGCCCAACGTGCCGTTTGAAACCCCGCCAGCGCAGCGGACTGCAGTAGTCGGAAAACACCGGATCCACCAACACATGCAAGCCGCAGCCGCTGAGCAGAAACGAAGCATGACCCAACCAGGTGACCCGCCACCCGCTTTCCGGCATTTCATGCAGTTTCCCCCTGGTTAGCCCAACCCGCGGCGCGGGCGCGGTCGCCTCCGGAAACACCGCCACCGACCGGCCCGCCATCCCCGATTTCCAATGCCATACCTCCCGCAAACCGCGACGCGGCTCCGGCCAGGGATTGGTGAAACGCGGCGGCATGTCGCAACATGTGCCTCAATTGAGGAATCCGTCAAGCGCGTCAGTGCCCGGATCCCAGTATTTGATCGAGGTCACCTTGCTCCAAATGAGATTCTTTCGCATTAGCTGGACGAGCTCGCACAAAAGTCGGGCGGCGCTTTGCTCGCAAAACAGAAATTTTGTTTGCGAAATTCATATCCCGGCCGAGATTCCGACTCGAAACAAGCAACCAATTCATGACACATTCGAAACGATTTGGAATGGTCCCCCGGATCATCGGGGTGCTGGTGGGCACGACTCTCGCGGTTTCCGCGGCGACGTTCACCGTGGACAAGGCGAAGAGCACCATCAAGGTGGAGGCGAAGGCGACCGGCCACGCGTTCAGCGGCACCTTGAAGAACTACAAGATCACGGCCGCCGGCGACCCCGCCTCGCTGAAACCGACCGCCCTCAGCTTGTCCTGGAATTTCAAGGACCTGGACACGGATGACGACGGCCGGGACACGGAAATGATCAAATGGCTGGGTGGCGGCAACCCCACCGGCTCCTACAAGTTTGTCAAAATCTGGACCCAGGATGGGGTCAACTACGCGGAAGGCACCCTGACCATCCACGGCGTGAACAAGACCATTCACATCCCACTCACGGTGAAAAAGGATGGAGAGACCCTCACCACCAGCGGCAAGGTCACGATCAACTACAAGGATTTCGGACTCCCGCTGGTCCGGGCGATGCTGGTGATGACCGTCGATCCCCAATTGACCGTTGGTTTCACGTTGGTGGGCAAACTGAAATAACCCGACTTCCTTCCCCCCCGCTCAATGACCTCCGATCTTTGGTGGCGCCAGCGCGCCGCAGCCGCTCACGCGGCGCTGGCCGATTCCTATACCCATGGGCTCGGCCCGCTGGATCGGGTGGAACCCCGGCTGGTGGCCGCGCTGAGAGACGTGCTGGCGCGGCCGGGCTCGCTGGTGCGGGCAGTCGTGGCCTATCTGGTCGGAATCGAGATGGGGATGTTAGATGAAGTCGCGCGGACGGTGGCCTGTGGCATGGAATATCTGCACACCGCATCGCTGTTGTTCGATGACCTGCCGGCGATGGACGACGCGCGCCTGCGGCGGGGGGCGGCCTGCCTGCATGTCACTCATGGCGAATCAGTGACCATGCTTGCCGCACTGGCACTGGTAAACCGGGGCTACGCCATGCTTTGGCAGGGTATCAGCACCGCCGACGCACCGCGGCGGATGCAGGCCGGACAGTGGGTCGAGGCACGGTTGGGGCCCTCCGGCGTGATCGGCGGCCAGGCATTGGATCTGAGCGGCTGGCGCGACAAACAACGCGCGGCGGACGTCAGCGAGGTGGCGGCGCGCAAGACCGGAGAATTGCTGCGGCTCACCTTGGTGCTGCCCGCGATCATCGGCCGCGGCACCCGGCGCGAGATTGAACTGCTAGACCGGCTGGCCCTGCTGCGCGGCCTGGCCTATCAGACGGCGGACGACTTGAAGGACGTGCTGGCCACCAGCGACTCCCACGGCAAGACCGGCGGCAGGGATGAGGAGTTGGGACGCCCCAACATGGTCGCGGCAGAGGGCCTGTCCGCCGCCAGCGCCCGCTTTCACCGGTTGCAGGCCATGGGCGACCGGGTGGCCGCCGCCCTCCCGGGACCGCCGGAGCACTGGGGGATGTTGCGGGCGCTCAAGGTGCCTATGCCGATCGAACCAGTCGCCGACCGCGGGCCGCAAATGACCACCGTGGGCTGATCTCAACTCGGCTTTGTATTGAAAGCTGAAATCCTGAAAGTAGAGAAAAACCAACCATCGAGCTGGGCAGGTGACATTCTTTCAGAGGCAGGCGGATCCGACTTGTGGCGGCGTGGCCTCCTTCTTCGCCAGCCAAGGGGGACCGAAGCCGGAGACCGGATCAAGGACGCCCCTTCTCCGCCACCTGCCTGCAATAAGGGGCGACGACCTTATTGTGACGATAACTTCTCTGTCACCTTCTCGTGTCCACTGAAACTCAATCACCTGCACCGGAAAATGGCCCTCAGACCCGCCGGGAGTCCGGATCAATTGCTATTGCGCAACGGGAGCGGGACGTGACGCAGCTCCAGCGTGGTGGTCTCGTTGGCTTTGCCGCCAGAGTAGTTCACGGAGCCCTCGTAGGTGGCGCGGGCGAAGAGCCGGTTGCCGAAATAATCCCAGCGATCCTTGATTCCGTAGCCTTCCACCACGTCGCCGGAGCCGGAGAAATCGGGGAACTGCGTCAACTCCTGGACGTGCGCGATCTTGAAGAGCGGCTGCCAGCGTCCGCCCATGTCGCCGGTCAGAGGCTGCAAGTGCCAGGAGCCCTCGGCGTCCTGCACCCACATGCCGGTGATCGGGTCGCTGACCGTGAAGAAGCAGAAAATATTGGGCGGGGTGTCGTCCGGCGGCGGTTTCTGGCAGGGATTGGCCGGATCCGGAGGTTCTTCGCCGGAGTCCGATTCCCCGTGGGAGATGTCCATGTAACCGATGTGCAGCTTGCCGGTGCCAATCTCGGGTTTGATGCGGTTTCCGTCGCTTTCCAGGTGCCAGAAGACGACGTTCATGCCCACGGTGTCGCCAATCGTGTATTTCAGAGTCTGCGGGCTCCATTGGATGTGGGCGGGTTGTGATCGCACCTGCTCAAAGAACTTTCCTCCGTCCACTTCGATGATGGATTCAAGGATCAGCTCGAAGCGGGCGCAGCGGCTGATGCGGTCGAGCAACGCTTCGGTATTGAACACCTCGGGGTAATACGACTCCAGGCCGAGCAGTTGGGCGCTCTTGGCCAGCCGGGTCATGTTTGGAATCTCCCCCAGGTTGCTGTCGCTGACGCAGCGGGCGTTGGCCTTGTTGATGGCGTTGGCCAAACCGCGCGCCAGGGAATTCAGACCTTTCTGGTCCCATTCCTCACCGAGCCCGAGGAGTTGTTTCAGATACTCCCAGCGCAGGAATTCCGCTGCGGCCGCATCTAACAAGGCGTCGTTGGTCTCGGCCGCCTTGAGGTTGGGGAGGACGGACTGCCCGTACCAGGCCGTCATGGGCGGCCAGAGCGCGCCGCTGGGCGGCATGTCCGGGTAACTGTCGCGCAGGATGGCCGCGACTGCCTGCTCGCCCTGATACATGGGCAGGCAGGGCGGCCGGGTGGAGGTTTGGTTCGCCTGCTGTTTGGTGCCGTGCGCGCCGCCGTAACCGCTGAAGTGCTGGATCGGAAGAACGACCTGACCGGAGCGCGCCAAGGCCGGATGCAGGTGGAAATCCGATCCCCGGCCGCGATAGGCAAAGGCGGTGAAGTCCGCCGGCGCGCCGCCCGGAAACGAGATCGTCAGCGTGCCCGGCATGAACAGGTGGAGTCCCTCCGGTTTCAATTCGACCCCGCCGATGAATCCATTGGTGAAGGGCTGGCCCACCACATCCTCCACCAGCGTCATGGTCACGGTTGTCGGCACCAGCACGGAATTGGCAGGCAGGTCCAGCGTGAACACGACACCGAGGGCGTTGGTCAGCGAAAGCGTCACGCCGTCGCTGGTCACCTCGCGGCTCATGCTGGCGTCGGTGTTGGTGTTCAACAACGAGCGCACGGCGATGGGATCAGGAACCGGACCGGGGTGACCGAAGCGCACGCGGTAGAATCCGCGGGCCGCTCCGGGATCGGTGAACTCCAGCAGCTTGCTCGCCGGCAGGGTGGTCGCGAGCCGCGGACTCCAGTGCACCAGGTCGTCGGACGCTTCGATCGTGAGGGGATCGTCCGTTTGGCTGTTCACTTCAAGGACAACGTGGCCGTCCGCTTGCCGCGTGAAGCGGGTGATCTGGAGCGGCGGCTCCAGCGCTGATGCGGGCACGTCCAGCGTCAGTTGGCTGCTCTGAATCTGGCCCGCCCCGTCCTCCAGCTGGAGTTGAATGGTAAATAGACCGGTCTCGGTAGGTTTGCCGGTGATCTGACCGCAGCATCCCTGCAACTCGACCCCTGCAGGCAGTTTGCCGGAAACGAGGCTCCAACGATACGGCGGCACGCCACCACCCACCGCCAATTCCGCAAAATAGGCGATCCCGGGAATCACCGGGGGAAGATGTGCGGTCGCCAGTGCGAGCGGCGGCACGCTGCCCGTCACAACGAGCGACAACGCCTGCGAGGCGGTTTGGCCAGAGACGTCGCTGACCCGGAACGTGAGATTGAAGGTGCCACTCTGCGCCGGTATGCCGGCCAGCGCCCCGTTGCTGGAATCCAGTTGCACCCCGCGGGGGAGGGCTCCCTGCGTGAGGGTCCAGGCGAACGGTTTCCGGCCGCCATCGCAGGCCAACTGCTGAGCGTAGTCCCCGCCGACTTCGCCCGGCGCCAGGCGGGTCGTCAGCACCTCGATCGGACGCGCCGAAAGGGTGGCCAGCGGGAACCGGGTTTCCGCAAACCGCGCCGCCAAACCGGTGGCGCCAACAAGGGAAAGGGTGTCGCGCACCTGCACTTTGAGGAAGCGCACACGGCCTTCGTAGTTGCGGCCCCCGACCACGTTCCCGGAAGGCACCGTCACTCCGATCTCCGTGCCGGCCAGGGGCGCGTCGCCCGCCGTCGGATCGGGGTGGCGCCAGACGATGTTCCCGCGCGGATCAACAATCGCCACCTCGATCAGGTCATTCGTTGTGGCACCGGGGATCGGATTCCAGTTCAGGAGAAAGTCATCGGCGAAGGCTCCGCCCTGCAATTGGGCAACACCAAGGATTTGAGGGGCCGCTGGCCATGCCGCGGCACCAAAGGCGAGGCTGGCTTGTTGCTGCCCCTCGACGACGCCGTCAAACGTCCAATTGTAGGTTCCGAGGGCCGTCGCCTGCTGCCATTCCGTTTCGGAAGCGAACGCCTTCCGGCACGACAGGGTCCGGTCGTCTCCGTTGGGCGCCAGTGTGATGAGTTGGTCCGTGGGCGTTTGGAGCACGGTGCCGGTAAGTCTTCCCGAATCGATGCCGGTCGCGCTCGCCTCGAAGAGAAACGCATTGGCCCCCGTAGATGGCACCGGCGGCGCATTGGTCGGCTGTTGCCACACGCGTCCGCCGAGCAGCCGGTAATCCGCCACGTCGCCGCCTTCCGGGGCCGCTTGCACGTTGACGATCGCGCTGGCGGTCGAAACCAGTCCAGCCGTGGCTTGCGATCCGGGATACCCGCCGTCACCGGTGCTGGTCACTTTGAGGAAACTCAGCCGGAGGTAATTGAACAGGTTGTCCGCGTTTGCCGTGAGATACTGGCCGGGAATCGTGCAATGCGTGGTGGTGGCCGCCAGAGCTCCGGCCTGGCCGGCCCAGGGCGTGTGCCAGAGGATCCGGCCGCTGATGTCCTCCAGCGTGACCTGGATGAGATCGTTCGGACCGGCGCCGGCGAACGGCTGCCAGTTCACATCCAGCGCCTCGCCTGCCATCGGTGCCATGACCGCCGCCAAGGGCGCGAGGAGAGGGACGGGCGGATAGCCGGCCGACGGCAGGGACAGGCTCACGCTCCGGGTCGAGCCGGCCAACTGGTTGCTCAGCACGTAGGTTCCGGCCGGAAACGTCGCGTCGCACAGCGACAGCTGGGGAAACGGCGTCAGGAGCCGTTCGCCCTCGGCGTCGGCCGCGAGTGCCACCGTCGTGAGGGTGGGCTTGCGCACCATCGTCACGGAGGCAACCCCGGACTGGACCGGACGCACCCAGCACTCCCAGTAGGCGGCGCGGGCCGGGTCCGCCAAGGTCATGGTGTCGGTATACTGCAGGTAGCCCTGGCCTTTGAACAAACCGTAAGCGGCGTTGGTGGACTGCGCGGCAGCACGAGGCATCACCATGCCGGCCAACAGGCCGGGGAGCATCAAGACAAGGAGGCGGCGCTTCGGCACGCGCATGGGCGGAGAATGCAGGCCTGCGGGGGAAAGAGGGGCGGGAGAAGCTGATTTCGCCGATTTCGCCACCCTGTCACGGTGAGCAGGGTAGATTCTCCGGTAAAACGGAAGGGTGATGGGGTTCATGGGACGTTCTTTCCAACCGCGAGAATACGGTTTGCCCTTCCCAATCCAAGGAAAATCGGCGCGGGAGCGAAAATTTCTCCGGAACGGGCTCGCCGGACTCAGTCGAAGCAGGGCACCAGGATGCGGCCGTCGCCCAAGCGGTTGGGGTCAGTCCTTTAATATTTAAATTTCGGGTCGGTACGACAAGGTTTCTCACGAGTTATCAAGCCCTTCTTGAATCCGTCCCTCCTGACCGCCCTCTGTTCCGAAACCGTGTTGGCTGAAGAAGCCATGAGACACGCCCGGTGCATTCCTTGCGGACCGACGTCGGCGACCGCCGGACAGCCTTGCGTGCCACTCCGCATTGTGGGCGTTGTCACAAGCTGCCGTTCTCAATAAGACGCAGCCAAGGGCGTTCCACAGTCCTAACAGGGGCGGGAAAACCGCTGTTCAAACCCGGTCTCGATAACAGAATCCGCGGCGTCGAACAATCGCGGTCGAAATGACGCCGTGTTTCGGGCGGGATCCATCCGGTCACAATTCAGCCAAAAACGCCCCGAAAACACGATCAGAGGGTGGGCGTTGACAGTTGGTTGACAGGGTTCCCGCTGAATGCTGTTGGAATCCCGCTTGCCAAGGCGGGTGGACTCCCCTAGCGTCGAGTGTTCGCGCCGCTGGCGGCGGACTCCGCTCCGGCACGCCCCGGGAAATCCCTCCCCCGCCCTGCCATCACCCTCGCGAACCACCCAACCCCCCAACCACCGACCTTTCATGAGCCTTTGGCGGATGATCCTGACCAACCTGAGACGACACCGGGTGCGCACCGCGATCGGAGCCACCGGGATCGCGCTGGGGGTGGCGACGATGCTGAGCGTGGTGGCCTTGTTGGGCGGCGCGGTGAGCATGTTCGAGCGCATCCTGCGGACCGACGCGCAAATGGTGGTGTTCGAGCGCAACGTCTCGGATTTGTTTTTCAGCAATGTGCCGGTGGAACTGGTGGATGAACTGAAGGCCCAACCATTTGTCAGCGGGGCCCAACCGATGCTGTTCACGATCATCGGTGCGCCGGGACGCCCGGTGATCACCTGTTTCGGCATCCAGGAAACCGACGGACGGTTGAAACGGGGCACCTGGCTATCGGGTGCGCCGGCGGATTTCCGGAATGGCGAACAAGTGGTGGTGCTCGGCGAACGGGCCGCCTCGTTTCTCAAGGCGGAGGCGGGCGGCACGGTCGCACTCGGCCTGGGCAACTACCGGGTGGCGGGCGTGGTGCGGATGGAAAACGGCTTCGAGAACGGCGGGGTCTTCATGCCGCTCGATACCTGCCAGCGGATGTTTCACAAGGACGGGGTCTGCTCGGTGGTGAGTGTGGCGCTCGCCGAAGGACGGCAGGCGTCCGAGGTGAAGGACTGGATCAATACCCATCACGAGCGCTTGACCGCGATGGAGAACGACGAGTTCAGCCGCAGTTACTCACAATTCCGGATTCTGAAAACCACCGCCTGGGTAGTGGGGGGGTGCGCATTTTTGCTAGGCGGACTGAGTGTCACCAACACGATGATCCTCTCGGTGTTCGGGCGGATCAAGGAGCTGGCGATCGCCCGGGTCTGCGGGTTTTCACGGGGCCAGGTGGCGCGGATGATTCTCGGCGAGTCGCTGCTGATTTCCGGGATCGGCACGGTGGCCGGCTGGGCGATGAGCTGGGGCGGACTGCATCTGCTGCGGGCGGTGCCCCAGTTGCAGGGCTACATCGAGCCAAAGATCGGCTGGATGGAGGTGGCCGCCGCCACCGCCGCGGCGATTCTCACGGCGGTGATCGGCGCACTCTATCCGGCATGGTATGCGGCACGCCTGAAACCGGCCGAAGCCCTGAGATTCGAATAATTCATGATGAGTGAGACAACCCCACAGGTCATCGTCAGGGACGTCTGGAAGAGCTTCGACGGCGGCCGGATCGAGGTACTCAAGGGCGTGACCCTGGAGGTGGCGGACGGCGAGGTGCTGGCCTTGTGCGGGACCTCCGGCTGCGGCAAGTCCACCCTGCTCAACGTGATCTCCGGCCTGGAGGAGGTGGACCGCGGGATGGTACGGGTGGCCGGCCACGATGTGGTTAGAGAAACCACCCGGGTGAATTTGCTGCGCCACCACATCGGATATGTTTTTCAAATGCACCATCTGATGCCGGATCTGACGCTGGCGGAAAACTGCATGGTGCCGGTGATCGCCGCCGGTGGCTCGCGCAAGGACGGCATGGCCCGCCTGGCTGAGCTGGCCGCAGCCACGGGGATCGGCCCCCGCCTCCACCAGCGGGTGCGCGAGTTGTCCGGCGGCGAGCGCCAGCGCGGTGCCCTGGTGCGCTCACTGATGAATGATCCCGAGCTGCTGCTCTGCGATGAACCCACCGGGGCGCTCGATGAAAGCAACCGCGAGCGGGTATTCGAACTACTGTTGGAACTGGTCCGCTCCCGCGGGCGCACGTTGATCATGGCCAGCCACGACCAGGAACTGGCCGCCCGCTGCGACCGCGTGGTCCGGATGCGCGACGGCCGGATCGAAACCGATGCCGGATGATGCCCGCCGAACCTGTTAGAACGACCTCCCCCGGCGTGGCCGCCGCGCTGCGCCACGCGCTGGGATGGCTGGTGGCGGGCAATGCGGTGGGCTTGTGGCTCGCCATCCTGCAACTGAAGCCCGGCCTCGCAGTCGGCGATTGGACGTACGGCCGGTGGGTGCCGGTGCATCTCAATGTGCAGTTGTTCGGCTGGACCTCGCTGCCGCTGGTGGCCTGGCTGCTGCATCGCTACGAGGTGGACCGGAGCAAGGCCGCCGGCTGGGCCGGAACGGCGGTCTGGAGCTGGACTACCGCCTTGGCGGTGGGGGCGCTCTGGTGGCTCGACGGCCGGACCTCCGGCAAGATTTTCCTCGATTGGCGGGATGGCTCGTTGTGGGGACTGGTGGCGGCGATGAGCGTGCTGTGGCTGGTGCTGGCCGCCGCCTGCCGTGAACGCGCGCCGGGATGGAACACGCTTAGGAAACGTTGGTCATGGGCGGGGCTGGCCATCCTCGCGACGGTGCCATTCTCCATGATTTACGCGGCATCGCCCCGGGTTTATCCGCCAGTGGATCCGACAACCGGCGGCCCGACCGGAGCAAGTTTGTTAGGATCCACGCTGATTGTGATCACGCTGATGATGTTGTTGCCGCGGGCGGGGGCGGCGCGCGGCGAAGGCCGGGCCGGCTGGGGTACATGGACCTATCTGGCCAACTGCTGGCTGGTCTTTGGCGCGGCGGAGTGGATCGGCGGCACCCATCACCAACTCCATCAGATCGGGGCGATGGCACTGCTGCTGCCGTGGGCGTGGCTGATTCCGTGGGACTGGGCGGGTTTCGAATGGCCTGAGGGGTCACGGGTCTGGCGGGCCGGGTTGTTTCTATGGTGGGGCTTGTTGGTGGTGAGCGGGGTGACGATGTATCTGCCGGGGTTGTTGGACCGGATCAAGTTCACCCACGGGTTGGTGGCCCATTCGCATCTGGCGATGGCGGGATTCACCACTGCGTTCTGCGGGCTGGTGGTAGTGGCGCTGGGCGGCAAGGCAATGGGCGGTGCCCGCTCGGTGGCGGCATGGCACCTCGCGGTGCTGGGGATGATCGTGGTCCTCGCGCTGATGGGCCTGGCCGAAGGCGGCAGCTATGACTGGATGCTCGAAACCCCGTGGTGGCGCAAAGCGGGCCTGCATTTTCGTGCTTGCTGTGGCGCGGTGATGCTGGCAGCATCAGTTGTTTGGTGGAACAACCTGCGAAAAATATGAGCAAGACGAAGTTTCTGATCGGCTGGAGTGCGGCGGTGGGAGCGATGGACACGCTCACCGGATTGCTGCTGGTGGTGGCCCCTGCGGCGACGCTTGGATTGTTAGGAATCGCCCCACCCAGCGCCGACGCCTTGATTTTCCTGAGTTGGATCGGGGTATTCGTCGGTGCCGTCGGCTTGAGTTACGGTCTGGTGCTGATCAACCGGCGGCGTGGGACCACGGTATGGATGTTCACCGCGCTGGTGCGGGTGCTGGTGGGAGTGTTTGTGGTATGCCAGATCGCTGCGGAGAATTTCTCGCTCCAGTGGGTGGCGGTGGCGCTGACCGATCTGCTGGTGGCCGGGGTGCAACTGACCGTATTGCGGGCCAGATGGTGGGAGGAGGCCCGCCGATGACGGGAGTGGCGGTTCGCGCAGCGGTGTTGATCGCCGCGGTTTACGGGACGTTTCTCATTTTCGCGCAGTTTGCGTTTGTGGCACTGCTGCGGGCGGGTGGGGCCGGCCCGGCCATGGAACGGGCGCTGCTGGGAGCAATGGCAGTGACCGGAATCCTCGGCGGATTTCTGGCGGCCTGGGGGAGTCCCCGAGTTAAATCCGTTAGATCCGCATTGGTGGCCGTGGGCCTGAGTGCGGCATTGGCACCGTTGGCCCACCATTGGATGGCCTGGTTGGCGGTGGCGGCGGTGACCGGCGCGGCTTTGGGGGTGGCCACGGTTGCGCTATCCGCCCTGGTTCGTGGCTGGTGCGGCGTGGGTTGGGTGGGCTTGGGCACGGGACTGGGTTACGCCTGTTGCAATCTGCCGTGGGTATTCAACCAAAGTCCCGAGGTCCAGTCGTGGATCGGAGCCGGATTCGCCTTCACCGGTGCGCTGGTGATTCCCCGCGGGGGGGACTGGCGGGCTGGCGCTGCCGCAGCACCGCTCAGATGGTGGGCGGCGGTCGCGATGTTTGCGGCGCTGGTGTGGTTGGATTCGGCGGCGTTTTTCATCATCCAACATGTGGCCGAACTCAAGGCGGGCAGCTGGGGGGCCGGCATGTGTTGGAGAAACGCCCTGGTGCACCTGTTGGCCGCGCTGGCCGCCGGACAGATGTTGCGGCGTGGCGGAGCCGGGGTGGTGCCGGTCCTGGCCTGGGCATTGCTGGCGGTGGCGGGACTGGCTGCCAACGGCCGGGAAACCCTGCAACTCGCAGGTTGGCTCTATCCAATCGGGGTTTCGCTTTACTCGACCGCCCTGATCGCATGGCCGGCATGGTTCGGCGGGGCGCAGGATCCGAAGCAAGCCGGTTGGCGGGCTGCGTGGCTGTTTGCGCTTGCCGGATGGGTGGCGTCGGCCAATGGCATCGGCATGGCCCAGAGCCTGCGGGTGGTGCCACCCGGCTTCGTGCTGGCTGCGGGAGCCGTGGTGTTGTCGGCGGTGCTATTCTCCGCCAAAGGAAGTTGGCGGTCCGCTTTGGGTCCGGTTCTGGTGCTGGCGGCGGCAACAGCCGGAACGCTGAAGCCGGCTCAGCCAGCCTCCCTAACCGCCGTGGAACGGGGCAGGCAGGTGTATCTCGCGGAAGGCTGCATCCACTGCCATTCGCAATTCCTCCGTCCGGGAAGACTGGATGAAAGCCTGTGGGGCAATGCCGAAAGCACCCGGAATGCCAGAGCCGGGGTGCCGGTCTTGATCGGCAACCGCCGGCAGGGCCCGGATTTGGCAACCGTGGGAGCGCGCCGCTCCACGACCTGGCTGCGTGAGCATTTCATCGCGCCAGCGAAATTCGCGCCAGCCACCTCGATGCCGGCCTATGCCAGCCTCTTCCGGGACGGCAGGGGCGAGGATTTGATCGCCTATCTACAGGCCACCGCCAACGCCGCGGCTGGCTTCAACGTGGCCGCATCCGCGGACTGGACCCCCGCACCCGACGCCGCGAAACCCGGCCCCGCTGCGGGTGCACCGATGTTTGCCAAATGGTGCGTCGTCTGCCATGGAACCTCCGGCAAAGGCGATGGCGAACTGGCACGCAAACTAACCAAACCACCCATGAACCTGGTCAACGGACCCTTCCTCTGGACCGCCGGCACCGACATGCTGGAGTTGAAAACCGCGCGAGTGATCAAGTTCGGGATCCCGGGAACTGACATGCCGGGCCACGAAGTGCTGACCGACGAACAACTCAACGCCCTCACCGCCTACGTGCTGAGTCTGAGAGGCGGTCTGAAAAATGGCAGGGACGCTTTTCCGAAGCGTCCGGGCGAATGAACTGAAAATAGAAATGCCGTGTCGACCGTTCATTCGCTACCCATTCTCGCGGACCTTTCGGAAAAAGGTCCCTGCCAAGCCATTTTTCAGACAGCCGCTCAATCATGGGGTTGCTCGTGCCCGTGGTAATGCTCGCCGAGCCGGTCGCGCCCGAAATCCCCGGCGGGATCACGCCAGACGGTGTGGATGTGGTTGGCGTTGTTCTGGCTGTTGGCCGCCTCGATCAGAAAGGTGGGACCCTGCACCCGATAGTAATACGCCTGCCGGACCTCGGTGCCCCCGGCCCATCCAAAGCGCACGTTCTTCCAGCCGGCGGCAGTGATGCGTTCAATCTCCCGCCCGGCGAGTTCGGGCCGGAGCCGCTCGGCGTATTCGGCCACCAGCAACCGCAGCGCCGTCTGCTGGGCCGGAGCCAGCTCACCGAACAGGACCCCGACCGGATCCAACTGCCTCACCTGCCGGTCGCCGCCGGTCAGAATTTCAGCAGGCACACGGTCGGTGAAAACCACTTCCGGGTGACCGGCGGCGGACACCGCCCGCACCAGTTCCCGGCCAAGCTCCTCCTCACTGGCCAGCACTCTGAGCCCCTGGCGCGGCCCCTCCCGCACCTCGGCTGGATTCGCCCCGAGAAACATCGGGGAAACCGCCAGCACCTGACCGTCCTTGAGCGTCAGGTTGACGGAAAGATGGTGGCCCTCGACCCGCCAGCCCCATGCCCCATGATCACCGGGTGTGCCAAAGACCGCGAAGAAATACTTGGCCGGATTCCGGCCGTCCGGATTCTTTTCGATCTCGGCCAGCACCTGTTCCAGACTCATGATGGCAGTGGCTTTGAGAAACCCCCGGTTGCCGAGCGCCGAGGAAAGCAGACCCATCGCCAGCGCCTGCTGATAGGGTTGCATTTGCGCCAGCGGCAGTCCGGCCCGTTCCATCGGCACGAAATGCCAGTTCTCCCGTTCGTCCCCGTCAAAGGTCAGCGCGGCCTTGACCCGCTGGGTTGCGTCCAAGCTGGCCAACAACCGGACCGCAGCCTCGGCCATGTCGCCACCCGGGTGCCCGGCACCGGCAGCCGATGGCTCCGCACCCGGAGCGGTGGACCGGATGAAGCAAACGAGGGTGACGGTGATCAAGGAAATGGGGAACTTCAGCATGACTCTACTAGAAACCCATCCGGGCCATTTGTCAAGCCCCGACAGCCCCGGCTGGAAGCGGCGGTCTGGTTGGACGGGCAACGTTAGGGAAAAATCCGCCACTTTGAACTCAATCCATCCAGCAACGATCACAATCCGCGCCTCCATAAGGAGCGTGGACCTTATTGTCCACGATGCCAACGAGTTGCCAATGCACCGCGAAAGAACCGCACCGCCCCCTCCTTCCCTTTCCCATCCCACACAACTGCAGAAAGACAAGGAATCCCCCTCTGTTTTTGTTGAAATGCGACACCAGCCCCCATTCATTGGTAGCCGAGGTGCCGGGGGGATGCACGGATGAATCTGCCGGGCTTTTGCTTTCCTTGCGCATGGGCGACAGTAAGGTCGCCCCTCCTTATGAGGGGCCCCTGCGTGCCTGCGGAGCAAGGTGATGCCCCGGGCGGCACCCACCGCGAGCCCCGGCAAATATCCCGCCAGCACGACCGCCCCAAAAAAAGTTGGAATTTTTTCTTGCCAGCTACCTTGTAATGCACTATATCTGTCCGTGATGGCTACGCCGAATACAGTGAACGGGTTCTCGCGTGAGATGTTTGAGAACTGGACGGTGCAGATGCGCAAGGGCGTGCTGGACCTGTGCATTCTCAAGGCCTTGTCGGCGCGGGAGTGGTATGGTTATGCGCTGGTGAAGGCGTTGGTGGCGGTGCCAGGGGTGGGGGTGGCGGAGGGATCGATTTATCCGTTGCTGGCGCGGCTGCGGCGGCAGGGGCTGGTGACGACCCGGCTGGAGGAATCCAACGAAGGGCCCGCGCGGAAATACTATCTGGCCACCACCGAAGGGCGGGCGCTGGCGGAGGAAATGGAGGCCTACTTCGCTGAAATGCTGCGTGGTGTGGCGGGTTTGCAGGCGGCTGTGAACGCGGAAGCCGACCGCCTCCCCGGCACCCTCCCAACCAAGTGATTTTACCCTATGAAAAACTGGACCACTCAAGCCGAACAACGACTTACCGAGTATCTCGCCGAACGCGCCACCCGCGAGGGTTTCACCGGCGAGGATGCGGTGGAGCTGAAGGAAGACCTGCGCCGGCACATCCACGAGGAATCCCAACAACTGCCCGCCGAAACCATCTCACTGATGCAGCTTGAGCAACTGCTGGGGAAACTCGATGCCGGCTACCGCCCGGCGGTCCCCGCCAGCGATTCCCGGCCCGCCCGCCTGCCACTCCGCTGGAGATTCTGGTCTTGGACGGCCGGGGTGGTGCTGCCGCTGGCGGTGCTGCTGTTCGAGGCGATCACACGGTTTTGCGGTGGGGTGTTTTTCGATCCGGTGCCCACTTGGTGGCATATCCTGCTGGTGGCCATGGTTCCCGGACTCAATGTCTGGCTGCTGCGATCACGACCGGGCACCCCATCCCGCTGGTCGGGCTTGGCAGCGGGTTTTTCACTGGGTGTATCGCTGTTTTACGGGGCGCTGTTCCTCCCGATCGTTCACCTTTCGCTCTTCGCCCTGCTCGCGTTCGGAATCGGGTTCCTTTCCCTAATCCCGATCCTGGCCGCCATTCAATCGTGGTGGATCGGCCGCAGCAAACTGCTGGAGACCTCCGAACCCACCCGTTTCCGCCACGCCCGCAGATGGGGACTAGCCGCCGCAGGACTCGCCCTGCTGGCCCTGGAAGGCCCCGGGCTGTGGACCCGCGTCAATTTGCAGCTCGCCCTGACCGAGCACCAAACACCGTCCGCCGCCCTCACCCGGCTGCGCTGGTTCCACTCGGAAAGTTCGCTGCTCAAGGCCTGCTACGAAGGTAATCGAGGTACCTCGATGGCCACCGACATCCCCGGCTGGATGCTCAGATCGTGGCAGTTTCCCGCCGCCGCGCTCGGTCTCAACCGGCTCCAGACCGCCGATTCCCAACGGGTCCGCGAGTTGTTTTTCCGGGTCACCGGCAAGCCATTCAACAGCCTGCCCCCACCCAGCACCCGCCTCGGCACCGGGATGATGGGGCGGATCGACCCCTTGGCGGAGGATTTCGAATTCGACTCCCACACCGGCGGCGACTCGGTGGCGGTGCGGATCAAACAACTCGATCTAACTGAATCGAGATTCGACGGCCACCTCTACGGCGATGCCCGGCTTGGCTATGGCGAGTGGACGCTGGTGTTTGCCAATGGCGGCCGGGTGGCGCGGGAGGCGCGCTGCCAAATCCAACTGCCGGTGGATGGCCGGGTTTCCCGGCTCACGCTATGGGTCAATGGCGAGCCGCAGGAAGCCGCCTTCAGCACGGTGGCCAAGGTAAAAGCCGCCTATCGGGAAATCGCGGTGGTCCAACAACGCGATCCGGTGCTGGTCACGATGGTGGCGCCGGACACGGTCATGGTGCAGTGTTTTCCGGTGCCGACAGCGGGTACCATGAAGATCCGCCTCGGCATCACCGCGCCGCTCACCGGCGCAAGTTGGGATCTCCCGCGCATCATCGAACGCAACTTCGGAATCCCGGCAACCCTCGAGCACGCAGTCTGGCTCCAAGGCAACCGCAGTTTCTCGCTCACCGCTGAAACCGACAGCCAATCGAGCACCCCCGATGGCCCCGCCCACTCGCTGAGTGCCGCCATCCACCGGGACGGGTTTCTAACCGATCCACTGGTCTGGTCCGCCACCGGGCTCTCCCCCACTCCGGAATCCGTCTGGTGCGAGGATTCCCACGCCACTCCGGACGAACGGTTCCTCATCCGCGAACCCATCGCCGCCACCCCGCCGGCAGCCACCACTCCGCCCATCGTGGTGATCGACGGCTCCGCCGCCATGGCGGCAATCAAGGACCGCATCCTCGAGGCGCTTCCCGCCGGCCAGTCCATCCTGCTGCTGGCGGACGACACCGCCCGCAAGATCACCCGCGAAGAACTCTCCAAGGTCCGCTTCAGCGGCGGTCGCGACAACGAACCCGCCCTGCGCGAAGCGATCCGCCTGGCCAAGGCCGCCGGCGGCGGACCGATTGTCTGGCTGCACGGCCCCCAACCGGTGCCGCTGGCCCAACCGGAAGCCCTGCTTCAATTGTTAGAACGAGGATCCAACCTCCCGTCGATCGGTGAATGCGCGCTGGCCCCCGGCCCCAACCGGTTGATGGAAACCATCTATCGGAGCGGAATCCTGCACCGACTGGACCGCCTCGACAACGGTGCGCTCAGCCAGGGCCGGAGCACCCGCCAGGCGTGGAAATGGCGGCGGGCCGCCAGCGCCGACGGGTTGCCGGGCAAACAAGTCTCCGACCACCTTGCCCGGCTGTGGGCGATCGAGCAGGTCGAGTCCAACCACGCGCCGGACACCGCCGCCGCCCGTTCCGCCATTGGTGCGCGCTATCAACTGGTCACTCCACTGTCCGGGGCTGTGGTCCTGGAAACCCGGGAGCAATACGACCGGCATGGACTCACCCAGGGCGATCCCTCGGCCTCGCCCCAGGTTCCGCCGATTCCGGAGCCATCGAGCGCCATGCTGATCCTGATCACGCTAACCGCCGCCCTCGCCCGCCGCCGGCGCGCCGCCTAACCACCACTGCTCATGCGCTCCGCACCCACCCGCATCCGCCGTCAACCGGGACGCCGTCGCGAGATCCTGGTTTGCATTGTGCTGGCCGTCTCCGGCGCCCTGTGTTTTCTTGCCCACGCGATGCTGCTTCCGGTCCATTGAGCGGCCGGGGGAGAGGCGAATGGCAGGGGGGACCGCACCCGCCCTCGGGTGCAGTCAGGCGCGCCCTCGCGGCTGACATTTCCGCGTACCATTCCACCACCGGATGCTGTGAGCCGTCACCCATCTGTTCGGTGCGAGGGCGCACCGAACCGCAGCCGCGGGCGGCCGCGCTCCCCCTCCATTCGCACCGCCATCCGGCGGACAACTAGGCCGCAGGTCCGGTGTTTCGGTTCCGCTGCGCGGCCGGAACGCCACCTGCCCGTTTCGCCATTTCCATCTGCATCTCCGGTGCAGCCCATCGAGAGCGCGCCACCTGAAGTTCTCACCACCTATCAGTCGCCCGCGAACGCCCGCTTCACCTCTTCGCCGATGATCCGGAGACCATCCCTGACGGTCGCCTCGTCCGTCGAATAGCTGACGCGGATGCACTCGTGGCGGTGCGGCCAGTCGGGGCGGTCATCGCCAAAGAAGAAATAATCGCCGGAAACCACCAGCACCCCGCGTTGCTTCAACCGCTCGTAAAGTTCGCGCACCGGAATCGGCAGACCGGGGAACCAGAACCATAGAAACAACGCGCCCTCGCTGCGGTGCATATACCATTCGAAAGCTTCGCCGAACGCCTCTGTAGCCGCCGCCCGGGCCAGCCGGCATTTTTCCTGATAGAACGGCCTCACCACCTCCTTGCTCAGTCGCAGGATCTCGCCGGACTCTATCAATGGAAGCATGATTTGCTGGCCGGGGCTCGGATTGGCCAGCCCGATGATCGCGCTCATCGAACTGAGCGCCGCGATGATCTGCTCCGGCCCGATCACGATCCCCGTCCGGGTCCCCGGCAGGCCGATTTTTGACAGGCTGTGCGTGAGAATCACGTGCTCGTCCCAATACGGTGAGGCATCGGAGAAGAAAATCCCGGGAAACGGTGCCCCGTAGGCGTTGTCGAGGATTAGGGGAATCCCATGTTCCCGCGCCAGCTTCGCGAGCCGCTCCACTTCGCCGTCGGTCAGGACGTTGCCGGTCGGGTTGGTGGGCCGCGAGGCGCAGAGCGCCGCAATCTCCGGGGTGATCTTCAGATTGTCGAAATCCACCCGGTATTTGAACTCGTGCGGCCCGGTTTTCTCGATCACCGGAGGCACCGCGCGGAAGATGTCGCCTCCGGCTCCCTGGTTGGCGTAGCCGATGTATTCCGGCACCAGGGGCAGCAGGATCTTGCGCTGCGTGCCGTCCGGCATCCTGCCTGCCAGCAGGTTGAAGAGAAAATAAAATGCCGTCTGGCCACCGCAGGTGACCGCCACGTTTTCCGGGCCGATCTTCCAGCCGAAGGTCCGCCGGAACAATCCCGCCACGGCGTCCAGGAAGCGATGATTGCCCCGCGGTCCGTCGTAGGTGGTGAACCCGCGCTCCAATCCACCCGGTTCCTCCATCAATTCCGCCAGCCGCCGCCGCCACCGGGCGTTGATCTCCGGAATCTGCGCCGGCTGGCCACCACCGAGCATCTTGATGTCCGCCCCCCCTTTTGCCAGCGCCTCGCCCAGATCATCCATCAGCGACTCAATGCCGCTGCCACATCCCAGCTGACGCCCAAATTCGGAAAAATCGTAATTCATTTCAGGTCCACCGGTTGACCGGCGGGCGGAAGCATCTATAGTTCGGCCGCAAACTTCAACCAAAACACATCAATATGACCATTAAAGTAGGAGACAAAGCCCCGGATTTCACCCTCGTCACCAAAACCGCCGACGGCCCCAAGCTCGTCACCCTCAGTGCCGAGATCGGTTCCGCCAACATCGTGCTGTTGTTCGTACCGATGGCCTTTACCGGCGTTTGCACCCAGGAATTCTGCGATATTTCCGCAGGCATCGCCGATTACGAGGCGCTCGACGCCAAGGTGCTCGGGGTTTCCGGCGACAACCCCTTCGCCCAGGCCGCCTGGGCGGAAAAGGAAGGCATCACCATCCCGCTGCTCAGCGACTACGAACACACCGTCGCCAAGGCCTACGGCGTGGCCTATGAAAGCTTCCTCCCGGAAGCCAACCTGATCATGGGTGGCGTCGCCAAGCGTTCCGCCTTCGTCATCGACAAGCAGGGCGTCGTCCGCTACGCCGAGGTGCAGGACCACCCGAAGGACCTCCCGGACTTCGCAGCGGTCAAGGCCGCCCTCAAGGCGCTCTGAGCCGGAAATTGCCGATCATTTCCATTTGACGGGCGGCGGGATGCCCGCCACAATCGGCGCGGACTTCCATCGACCGCGCCGCAGGGTGCGGTTTTTCCCCAGCATCGCTCTATTCCCACGCCCATGACTCCCTGGCTCCTGCTTTTTCTCCCGCTCGCGGTTGCGGCGATCAATCAACTGGTATTGAACCGGACCGGGTTCGGCCCGCTGGCCGCAGTTGCCTCCGCAGCCGTGACGTTTATCCTCTCGCTGATGCTGCTGGGCCAGACCGCGGCCCCGGTGCCGCTCGACTGGGCCACCATCGGCAACCTCCACCTGCAGATCGGCCTGAAGCTGGACACCTTGTCCACCGGGATGATGATCGTGGTCACCGGAGTGGGCCTGCTGGTGCATGTGTTCTCGCTGGCGTACATGAAGGACGATGACGCCAAGGCGCGGTATTTCACCGGGCTGGCGCTGTTCATGTTCTCGATGACCGGCATCGTGCTGGCCTCCAACCTGGTGATGACCTTCATCTTCTGGGAACTGGTCGGGCTGAGTTCCTACCTGCTCATCGGCCATTGGTATCAGAAGGAATCGGCGGCCGACGCCGCGAAAAAGGCCTTCATCACCAACCGCGTGGGCGACTTCGGATTCATGGTCGGCATCCTCATGCTGTGGGGGATCACCGGCACCCTGGCATTCGACTCGATGAAACCCGGGCTGGACGCGTTCATCGCGGCGAATCCGGCGATCTGGATCGGTGTGGTGTCAACGGCGGTGCTTTGTTTGTTCTGCGGCGCGGTGGGCAAGTCCGCGCAGTTTCCGCTGCACGTCTGGCTGCCCGACGCGATGGAGGGTCCCACCCCGGTTTCCGCGTTGATCCATGCCGCGACGATGGTGGCCGCAGGCGTCTATATGTTGTGCCGGGTGCAGTTCACCTTCGGCGATCGGATTTTCGAACAACTTCCGGCCGGCATGGTGATCGCCTGGGTGGGAGGCATCACCGCACTGCTCGCCGCACTGATGGCCACCCAACAGGACGACATCAAGCGGGTGCTCGCCTACTCCACGCTTTCGCAGCTCGGCTACATGGTGATGGCGGTGGGACTGGTGGCCGGCAATGCCGGGATGTTCCATTTGTTCACCCATGCCTGGTTCAAGGCACTGCTCTTCCTCGGCTCCGGTGCCGTGATCTACTCCTGCCACCACGAGCAGGATATTTGGAAAATGGGCGGGCTCGCGAAAAAAATGCCCATCACCACCCTGACCTTCGCCGCTGGCTTCGCCGCGCTCATCGCGGTGCCAGGCACCTCCGGGTTTTTCTCCAAGGAGTTCATTCTCGCCGCCGCCCACGACAAAAGCCCGCTGCTATTCTGGTTGGCGGCATTGGTCGCCGTACTCACGCCGTTTTACATGACCCGCCTGTTCGTGGTCGCCTTCCTCGGCAAACCCCGCTCGCACGGCTCCGAACACGCGCACGAGGTGGGACCGGTGATGTGGGTGCCGCTGGCCTGCCTCGGGCTGCTCTCGATCTTTTCCGGCTATTCGTTCATCAGCGGCAAGTTCGCCCCCGCCGTGCCCCATCATGAGGCCGCCGCGGGACACGGCGTGAGCCCGGTACTGCTGGTCTCGCTGGCCGCGCTGGCGATCGGCGCGACGGCGGGCTTCCTGCTCTACCGTGGCAAGGACCGTGATCCGGTGAACATCCCGCTGCTGCGGGAGAAATTCCGCATCGACTGGTTCTACGACAACATCCTCATCCGCTACTTCCAGAATGCGTTTGCCGCGATCGTGCATTTCTTCGATGAATTCCTCATCAACGGCCTGCTCGTCGGCGGCCTGAGCCGCGGTGCGGCCAGCCTCGGCAACGTCTTCCGCCGGGTCCAATCCGGCAGCCTCCAAGGCTACGCCTTCTTCTTCGGCCTGGGGGTGGTACTGGTGATTTATCTAACGGTGTTCTAGGGGTGAGTCCCGGAGCGGTGGAGCGCGTTCATTCTGAACGCTGAGTCAGGCGGACATTTTGTCCGGCTCTGGGGTCGCACGCCCGCCTCCCTCCGGGCCGGCCGACAGCATGTCGGTCCCACATAGCCGACAGGATGTCGGCGCCCCGAGCGCGTTCATTCTGAGCGCTGAGGCAGGCGGACATTTTGTCCGGCTCTCAGGTCGCAGGCATCACATCCCTCCGGGCCGACCGACAGCATGTCGGCTCCACATAGCCGACAGGATGTCGGCGCTCCAGCGCGTTCATTCTGAACGCTGAGTCAGGCGGACATTTTGTCCGCCTTCGCCCGCTACCCGCTCCACCAGCGCAAGGAAACGGTCTCTCATCAGCTCCACGCTGAAGTGACGTTCCGCAGCCGCACGACTGCGGGCGGCCATGCTGCGGAGTTCGTCGGGCTGCCGGAGGAGGTCGTGCCAGGCAGTGGCCAGAGCCGCTGGATTGTTAGGTTCCACCAGGCACCCGGTGTCGGCGGCAGCGAGGATTTCCGGAAACGCGGAGGCCTCGGGTTGCACCACCGGCACCCCGGCTGCCAGCGCCTCCAACAAATACAGCCCGCACGCCTCCGGATAGATCGCCGGCACCGAAAACAGGCTCAACGAGGACAGCATCACGGCTTTCTCCTCATGATTTGGATTGGCTTGCCAGTGGACATCATCGGTCAGGCCGGCCGCCGCAAGCCGCTGCCGGAGGGCTGCTATCAACGAGTGGTCGGCGACGGTGACCGCCCCGGCGAGATGCAGGCGGGCGGAGGGATGCCCGAGTTGACACCGCAGGTGAATGAAGGCATCGACCATCAATTCAAGCCCCTTCTGCTTGCACAGCCGGGCAAAAAAACCGATCATCGGCGGATCGACTGGTGGCGGGCAGGGCGGAAACCCGCCGAGCCGGATGCCATTGGGAATGACGTGGATTTCCGGAATGCCGGGGCCCAGCCGCCGGTTCATCAGCTCCGCGTAAAAGTGACTCGGAGCCACCAGCGCGTCGGCCTCGCCAACGCGGGCGGCGAGTTCCCTCCAGCAGTCCGTGCGATACGGCTCGGGCAACCCGTCGAGAAACGAATCCTCGCCTTGAAACGAGCAAAGAATCGGAATCCCGAGCCGTTCCTTCAACGAGCGGATGAGTCCGGCCTGCAGCACGGTGGAAAGACACAGCAGGTCGGGTTTCCCGGCAGCCAGCCAGGTCACGAGTTGGTCGAGTTCACCGCTGAGCCGGGTTTCCTCCAGCCGGAGCATGGCCAGGGTCATCGCTCCATGAGAACCGGGCTCGGTGAGTTGGCTGCTGCGGGCGATCCGGCGCAACAGCCACGGTCGGTCCAGCCACCGGCTCCAGCGGACCGGCACATGGCGGAACCACCCGAGTTTCTGCCGCAGGAAAACATTGATCCCGCCGAAAAACATCGGTGCCTCGTCCATTCCCCCGGCAGCGGGTTCGTCGAGATGCAGCGGCAGGTACATCGGCAGCAGCGAGACGTCGTGACCGGCGGCCTGCAGGGAGGTAACCAGCGCGTTGTCCCTCATGCAGGCACCGCAATACCAGCCGCCGGTGCCGGGCGTTAGAAAAACCAGTTTCATCGGGCGGCCCCTCCGCGAATCACAAACAAGGTGCCCTCGCCACCACCGATGACGATCCGCCCGCCCGCATGGGATGGGGCCACCGCCAGATCCTCGCCCAGCTCGAGGCGCCAGAGTTCCATGCCATCGGCCACGGCCACCGCGTAGAGCCGGCCATCGCTGGAACCGAACACCACCGCGTCATCAAACACCAGCGGCGCACTGGCCACCCGGCCGCCGGTCTTGAATTTCCACCGCAGCTTGCCGGTCAACCGGTCCACCGCATACAGGTGCTTGTCCCGGCAGCCGACGTATACCCGCTCCTCATCCGCGGCCGGTGATGTTAGAAACTGGTTCCCGTCGGCTTCATACAACCAGGCCGGACCGCTGGCATCCCAAGCCGCGGCCAGCAGTTGGTTGGCGTAGTTCACGCCATAGAGGGTGCGCCCCCAGGCGGCCAGGGAGCGGATGATCTGGGCCTCGGACTCGAGCTCCCCCACCGCGCTGCCGTCCTTGAGCAACAGCATGTGAAGCCGGGCGTCACAACCGCCGAAGGCGATGCGCCCGCCATCCAGCAGCACCGGCGAGCCATTGATATAGTCATTGGTTTCGTGCCGCCACACCTCGCTGCCGTCCGCCGGTCGCAGGCAGTGGGACACCCCGTCATAACCATTGACCAACAACACCGGCCCGCTGGCGTCAGGACCCGTGGTTAGAGTGGCGCCGGTCGGAAATTTATCACCGCCTTCGATCGACCACAGCAGATGGCCGTCGCCCACGTCGAGCGCACGGAAAACGCCGTCATTCGAGCCAGCGAACACCCTGCCGCCGGCGATCGCTGGAGTGGCCTCCACCGCATCCTTGGTCGCCACCTGCCAGCGGCGCTTGCGGGTGGCCACCTCCACCGCCTGGATCCCGCCCTCGGTGTCGCCAAACACGATCAATCCCTCCGCGATCGCCGCCTCCGAAGTGATCGCCGCGGTATTCTGGAACGTCCACTCGATCACCGGCTGCCGTGGTGCCGGCCCTGCCACCCGGCCATTCAAGCGCCCGCCGCCCCGGGACATCGGCCAATCCGGAGTCCAGGGAACCTCTGCCGAAGCCGCCGCCGGAGGCTCTGCCGGAGGTGTGTTGCCAGCGTCGCGCCGACCCTCGCAGTGGACGAGCCCCAGCAACAGGCCCGCCATGGCCAGCCCCCTGGGGAGTCGGCCGCCCGGCTTTGAGTGTTTCGTTTCCCAAGTCATGAATAGTCTGCGGCCGACGCTAACACCCCGCAGCCGCCTGTCAAGTTCGGTGGGCGGCGGAGCGCTGGCTTCAGCCGGCGAGTCAAGGATGTGGTATCAGGCCCTCCATCCGGCAGCGGAACTCCTGTCT